>CANPZZ010000143.1 GCA_947589125.1 uncultured Lachnospiraceae bacterium | reverse complement strand
GGGAAGAGATCTTCACGGCCATGCACCGGATCTGAGCGAGGAGACATTATGATCAATATATTCGAAGTCAATGAGACGAACCAGATGATCGAGCGGGAGAATCTGGACGTGCGCACGATCACCATGGGCATCAGCCTTCTGGAGTGCTGCGATTCGGATCTGGACGCGTTAAATGAGAAAATATACCGGCGCATCACCGCGCAGGCGAAGGACCTGGTGGCTACCGGCGAGGCGATCGCCAGGGATTTCGGCGTGCCGATCGTCAACAAGCGGATCTCGGTGACGCCGATCGCCCTGATCGGCGGCTGCGCCTGCAAGAAGCCGGAGGATTTCGTGACGATCGCAAAGACGCTGGACAGGGCGGCGAACGACGTGGGCGTGAATTTCATCGGCGGCTATTCGGCGCTTGTCAGCAAGGGCATGACCCAGGCGGACGAGAATCTGATCCGCTCCATCCCCCAGGCGCTGGCGGCGACGGAGAAGGTCTGCAGCTCGGTCAATGTGGGCTCCACCAAGACCGGCCTTAACATGGACGCGGTGCGGCTGATGGGCGAGATCGTAAAGGAGACGGCTGAGGCCACGAAGGAGCGGGACAGCTTAGGCTGCGCCAAGCTGGTGGTGTTCTGCAACGCGCCGGACGACAATCCGTTCATGGCGGGGGCTTTTCACGGCGTGACCGAGGCGGACGCCATCATCAATGTGGGCGTCAGCGGCCCCGGCGTGGTGAAGGAAGCGCTCAAGGCCGCGAGAGGACAGAATTTCGAAGTTCTGTGCGAAACCATCAAGAAGACGGCGTTTAAGATCACCCGGGTTGGCCAGTTGGTGGCGCAGGAGGCGTCGAAACGTCTCGGCGTGCCGTTTGGGATCATCGATCTGTCTTTGGCGCCGACGCCGGCGGTCGGAGACAGCGTGGCCGAGATCCTGGAGGAGATCGGTCTGGAGAAGGTGGGCGCGCCGGGAACCACGGCGGCTCTTGCGATGTTAAACGATCAGGTGAAGAAGGGCGGCGTCATGGCGTCCTCTTATGTAGGAGGCTTAAGCGGCGCGTTTATCCCGGTCAGCGAGGACCAGGGCATGATCGACGCGGTAACCGTGGGTGCACTTTCGATCGAGAAGCTGGAAGCCATGACCTGCGTCTGCTCCGTCGGTCTGGATATGATCGCGATCCCCGGAGACACTTCGGCCAGCACCATTGCCGGAATCATCGCCGACGAGGCGGCCATCGGCATGGTGAACCAGAAGACCACGGCGGTGCGTCTGATCCCGGTGATCGGCAAGGGCGTGGGGGAGACGGCGGAGTTCGGCGGCCTTCTGGGCTATGCGCCTGTGATCCCGGTGAACCGGTATTCCTGCGAAGGCTTTGTGGGCCGCGGCGGGCGGATCCCGGCGCCGATCCATAGTTTTAAGAATTAATTCCAAACTAAAAACGAAAAATACGTTGATAATCTTGCAAAAGTCGGATATAATAGGAGATGCAGAAAACTAAAAACGAAAAATTCGTTTATATTTTGGAGGCATTATGAAAGTTCTGAGAATAACCGCGCAGGGTCTTCCGTTATTTCGGGATACATTAGACCTGTCTTTTTATGCAAAGCAACGTGTAGCGGAAGATGATAAGGAAACGCTCTATCCCTTATTTGCGAATATCCATATGAACTGTGCAGAGGCGTTTATCGGCATCAATGCGTCCGGCAAGACTTCTGTACTTAAGGTGATTCTGCTGGCCCTGCGGTTGCTGAACAGCGAGCCTCTCAATCATATGGAAACGAAAGACATTCTCGGAGATGTCAGGCGTGTGATTCTGAATTTATATTTTTATACACACGCAGATGAAATATGCCGGCTTGAGACGGTGATCGTATCGGATCCATTGAGAGCAGATAAGGAATATTATCGAATCGAAAGTGAGACTTTATGGGCAAAGCCGGCATCTGATGTGACGACCCGGAAAATGCTGACCGATTTTTCCGCATACACGCCGAGAATGGTCAGAACTGACGCGGGTGAGTTTCTTTCTGATGATGTCAGCATTGTAATCGCTTATAATAAAAAGAATCAGGAATATATTCCTATCGAGGATATGCTGTCGTTCACTAACAGCAATGTGCTTCCTGTTTCTGATCATATTCCAGCGGAAATCATCGCTTTTTTGGATCCATCGGTGGAGAATCTGTATTTTGATATGCAGGATGGGAAAACTGCGATCCATTTGAAATTTTATAAAAAGGCTGAAATCGTTGTAAACAATGCGGCTGACTTAAGTATTTATCTGTCTTCCGGAACGATTAAGGGGATTGTTGCGTTCATGAAGGTGAAAAAAGTTCTTCTGAACGGTGGATATCTTGTGGTGGATGAAATCGAGAACCATTTTAACAAAGAGATTGTAACAACTCTGATCCGTCTTTTTATGGACAGCCGCTTAAATAAAAATGGTGCGGCGCTTCTGTTTACAACTCATTATCCCGAGCTTTTGGATGAGTACGACCGTAATGATGGAATTTATATTGTCCGCAATCGAAATGGTATTACCGCCGAGAATCTTTCTGGTATTCTGAAACGCAATGATGTTAAAAAAAGTGAGGCGTATCAGAGCGGACTTCTCGAAGGAACGGTACCGGCTTATGACGCTTATATGCGTTTGAAAAAGAATTTCGCGGAGGCGATGGCACAGGAGGATGCATGAAACTGGCAAAATATAAAGCCTGCATCTGTGAGGGCGCGTCGGAAGCTGCGATTATAGATATTCTTCTCGATCACGACATGCTGATTTTCAGTCGGGAGGAAATGTTGGATGAGCAGGTACTACGGTGCAGGAACGCAAGTATATTTGAAACCAGATATTTGCGTAAGGGCTTTTCAGATCCGATATCTGTGATACGGATTTTGGATTCACGCAGAGAAGTGTTCCGGCTTGGCAGGGCCTATGAAAATAAGGTGGACGTCATTAACGTAATTACTGCGCCAGAGATTGAAATGCTGATTATTCTCAGTGAAGGGAAATATGAGGAATACAAAAAGTCAGGCAAAAAACCCAGCGCTTTCTGTAAAGAAAATCTGAAAATGCCGCGTGTGAAGTCCTATCGATTTGTAAGAGAATATTTTGACGATCCATTTGTTTTGGAAGAATCGATTAAAGAATATCACAGGATATCGAGGATTCCCAAAGGCGAGTATACATTGTTGGATTTATTGAGAAAGCTGTAACAGGATGAATGCAAAGATATTTTGCGTGACAGAAAGCCGCGGGCGATTGATACTGGATGCATGATCATGGCAGGAGGTATCAGGAATGGCGACGGTAGGAGAGAATATCAGGAGCCGGCGGCTTGCGCTGCGGATGACGCAGGAAGAACTGGCGGCGAAATTATATACGACGAGACAGACGGTCTCCAATTACGAACAGGGGCCGGTCAGAGCCGGATCTGGAGACGCTTAAGCTTTTGGCGGAGCAGCTGGATACGGATGCGGAGACGCTGCTTTACGGGCCGGAGAAGAGCGCGGAGAGAAATGCGGGCGCGGCGGGTTTCGACGCGTCGGAGGGAAATGCGTACCGTGTGAAAATGCTGGGGTCTGTGAAATGAGACATGACTTTGCGGCGCGGAAATGGATTGAGGGCATATGAACATTTATTTGATCCGCCACGGGCGGCAGTGCAGCCGGCTCTGCAATGTGAACGTGGATCTGTCGGAGGAGGGCTTCCGTCAGGCGGCGCTTCTGGGCGAGCGGCTGGTAAAGAAAAATATCGATATGGTCTATTCCAGCGACTATCTGCGGGCCGTGCAGACGGCGCAGGCGGCGAACCTCTACTGGAACGCGGAGCATGAGGTGATGGAGGAGCTGCGGGAGATCGATTTCGGCGATATGACCGGGCTGAGCGACGGCGAGATCGCGGAGCGGTTCGCGGATTTTAAGCGGGAACAGGCGAAGATGGAGCGGGATCTGCCTTATCCGAACGGCGAGTGCGCCGGCGACGTGGTAAGGCGGGCATATCCGGCGCTTCTTGAGATTGCCCGGCGGCCGCATCATGATGTGGCGGTTGTGACCCACGGCGGCGTGATCCGCAGTCTGGTGGTGTATCTGCTTGGGGTGGATCTGGCCAGGTGGAGGCAGATCGGGAAGAATCTGGAGAACACCGGGATCACGGAGCTTCGGTACGATCCGGAGAACGGGCGGTTTACGGTGGAGCGGTTTAACGATTATGCGCACCTGGAGGGACACCCGGAGCTTCTGCGGGAGAAATGGATCCGGGCGGAGAACTGAACGGGAAACGGAATGGAGAGCTGAGCAGGAAACAGCGGGGAAAGGTTATGGAAGGGTATAGGTTACTGCTGCGGGAGCAGCTGTATGATTTCTTAAATGAACAGCTTCATCAGATTGTGATCAGCAATCCGCGGGATAAGGAGGAAGCGCAGAAGATCAAGGTGCGCCCCCTGTATCTGCGCCTGCCGGCCGGCAAGGACGCGGGAGACGCGGGTTTGGCGGCGGATGAAAGTCTGGCCTTCCAGGCGGAGGAATTCCGGGGAAAGCAGGCGTTTCACCGGAATATGCGGAAAGAGGAGACTTTGGCGTATATCGAAGAAGCGATGCAGAAGTACAAGCAGCTGGAATTGCAGTCGGAGCTTGGAAGCATGCAGGTGCTGGTCAGCAAGGCCGGGAAGCAGACGGTGAAGGTGAAGAAGGCGCAACCGGTGCGGGAGGCAGCCGGGCCGGAAAGTGCAGAACCGCAAACAGCCGGGAAACAGACGGTGAAGGTGAAGAAGGCGCGGCCAGAACGGAGGGTAGCCGGGCCGGAAAATGCGGGACCGCAAACGGCCGGGAAACAGACGGAGAGGGCGCAGCCGAAAATGAGGACGCTCACCCACAACCGCCGCAAGCGCTATATCCTGGAGGAAGGCCGCCCGGTACCGTTTCTTAAGGATCTGGGCGTGATGACAGCGGAAGGGAAGATCGTAAATTCCCGTTACGACAAATTCCGCCAGATCAACCGCTTCCTGGAATTTATCGAGGATGTTCTGCCGCAGCTTCCGAAGGACCGGGAGGTGCGGATCATCGATTTCGGGTGCGGCAAGTCGTACCTGACGTTTGCCATGTATTA
>CANPZZ010000142.1 GCA_947589125.1 uncultured Lachnospiraceae bacterium | reverse complement strand
GTGCTTGGCGAGACGGTCTATACCAAGTATCTGGAAGCGAAGAAGAAAGAATGGAATGAGTTCCGCAGCCAGGTGACTGACTGGGAGATCGGCGAGTATTTGTATAAATTCTAAGCGTCACAGTACTCTGAGCTTCGCAGAGGCGGTAACATGCTGTGCGGAATTCGTCTGCTGTTTTAGCAGATGCCGCGCCGCTTTCTGCAATACGGAAATGAACAGAGGCCGGGGGTGAATGCGTGACCAATATTATCGTGGCGTTCTCGAAACCGGAGGACGCGAGGAGTATTAAAAATATCATAGTGAAAAACGGCTTCCCGGTGGTTGCGGTCTGCAGTTCCGGAGCTCAGACGATCAGCAGTCTGGACGGACTTCACGGCGGGATCATTGTCAGCGGGTACCGTTTTAACGATATGCTGTATACGGAGCTTAGGGAACTGGTACCGCAGGAATTCGCGGTGCTTTTGCTGGCGTCTGCGCGCCGGGTGGGCGACGCGCTGCCGGAGGGCGTGACCTGGATCTCCATGCCTCTGATGGTGCATGATCTTCTGGGAGCGATCATCAAACTGGATGAGGAGCAGTCGCGGAAGAAGCGGATCGCCAGGCAGAAGCCGGCTGTGCGCAGCGAAGGCGACCGGCAGGCGATCACACAGGCGAAGGAACTTCTGATGGCCCGCAATAACATGACGGAAAGCGAAGCTCACCGATACATTCAGAAATGCAGCATGGACAGCGGCAGTTCGATGGTGGAGACGGCGCAGAAGCTGATCAGCCTGATGAGCTGATGCCGGAGATGCGGAAAATGAAGATGCAGAAAACAGGAACGCAGAAAACAGAAATGCAGAAAATTCGCAGATGGCGGCACTTCCTGCATACAGATGCAGTCTAAGCAGTTGAGGCTGAAAGCAAAACGGCAGATAGGAATCAGGCAACGATGGAATTAGGGAGGAAAAGAATGCGGTTTGTAAAAATGCAGGGCGCCGGGAATGATTATGTGTATGTCGACTGTTTTCAGGAAACGGTTTCCGATCCCGGGACGCTTGCGGTGCGTGTAAGCGACCGGCATTTCGGTATCGGATCGGACGGACTCGTCCTGATCTGTCCCTCGGACGCGGCGGACTGCCGGATGCGGATGTTCAACGCCGACGGCTCGGAAGGAGAAATGTGCGGCAACGCGATCCGGTGCGTCGGAAAGTATGTATATGAGCATGGAATCGCAGTGAAGGAGCGGCTGACAGTGGAGACGCTGGCGGGGATCAAGACGCTGGACCTGACGGTCAGCGATGGAAAGGTGACGGCGGCGACTGTGGATATGGGCGTGCCGGAGCTGACCTCGGAACTGCCGGAGGAAATCTTCGTGGAGGGGCGGAAGCAGACATTCGTGGGAATCTCCATGGGGAATCCGCATGCGGTGTATTTCCGGGAAGAGATTGGAGGCCTGAAACTGGATGCGATCGGGCCGGAGTATGAGAACCACGCCCGGTTCCCGGACCGGGTGAATTCGGAATTCGTGCAGGTGATCGACCGGGGGCATGTACGGATGCGCGTGTGGGAACGCGGAAGCGGGGAGACTATGGCCTGCGGGACCGGAGCGACAGCCTGCGCGGCGGCGTGTATGCTGATGGGATTTACTGACGAAACCGTTGCTGTGGAACTGCGCGGAGGAACTCTGACGATCCGGTGGGACCGGGAAGGCAGCGGCCATATCTTTATGACAGGGCCGGCGGCGGAAGTATTTCGGGGAGAGATTGAAGTTTAGCGCAGTTTGCAGGGCGCGAATGAATTTTATGTATAATAATTTTTAAACGGAGGATATTGTATTATGGTTAAGCTGAATGAAAATTACCTGAAACTGCCGGGAAGCTATCTGTTTTCCACGATCGGGAAGAAAGTGGCGGCGTATTCGGCGGAGTATCCGGATGAGAAGGTGATCCGGCTGGGGATCGGCGATGTGACGCAGCCGCTGGTGCCGGCGATCATTCAGGCGCTTCATGAGGCGGTGGAAGAAATGGGTCATGCGGAGACCTTTCACGGGTACGCGCCGGATCTGGGATACGCGTTCCTGCGGGAAACGATCGCAGAGAAGGATTATCAGGCGCGGGGCTGCGAGATCGGCGCGGATGAGATCTTTATCTCGGACGGCGCGAAGAGCGACTGCGGCAATATCCAGGAGATCTTCTCGGCGGACGCCAGGATCGCGGTGTGCGACCCGGTGTATCCGGTGTATGTGGATTCCAACGTAATGGCCGGCCGGACCGGCGAGTACGATGAGAAGACCGGGACGTGGAGCAATGTGATCTACATGCCGTGCACGGCGGAAAATGGATTCGTTCCGCAGCTGCCGGAGGAGACGCCGGATCTGATCTATCTGTGCGTGCCGAACAACCCGACGGGAACGGCGCTTACGAGAGAGCAGCTCGCAGTCTGGGTGGATTATGCCAATTCGGTGGGCGCAGTGATCCTTTACGACGCGGCCTATGAGGCATATATCGCGCAGGATGATGTGCCGCACAGCATTTACGAGATTCCGGGAGCCAGGACCTGCGCGATCGAGTTCCGGTCATTTTCCAAGAACGCGGGCTTTACGGGCGTCCGGCTGGGCTTTACGGTGGTGCCGAAGGATCTGAAATGCGGCGGCGTGATGGCCCACGGGCTGTGGGCGAGACGCCACGGGACGAAATTCAACGGCGCGCCCTATATCGTGCAGAAGGCGGCCATGGCCGTGTATTCGGAAGAAGGAAAGGCCCAGTTAAAGGACCAGGTGGCCTACTATATGCGCAACGCGAAGGTGATCTTCGACGGGCTTAAGGAAGCCGGATACGAAGTCTATGGCGGTATCAACGCGCCCTATATCTGGCTCAAGGTGCCGGAAGGCATGACGAGCTGGGATTTCTTCGATTATCTGCTGGAGAAGGCCCATGTGGTCGGAACTCCCGGCAGCGGCTTCGGACCCAGCGGGGAAGGGTATTTCCGGCTGACGGCGTTCGGTAATTACGAAAATACGGTGGAGGCCATTGACAGGATTAAGAACCTGTGAAATGATCCGCGCCCTGCGATGACGCCGCCAGTTCGTCAAGCGACGCGAACCGGTAGCCCATTTCCTCCCATTTTGTTAAGAGACTGTCGAGGATCTCGGCGTTCGTTTTAGAAGTGCTGTGCAGCAGCACGACGGCGCCGGGATGGATGCGGCCGAGAAGCTTCTTGTAGGCTTCCTCGTGGGACGGCTGATTGTCCTGGTACCAGTCCACATAGGCCAGGCTCCAGAAGAAGGTCTTATAGCCGAGTGCCTGGGCCATTTTCAGGTTGGACTCGCTGTATTTGCCCTGGGGCGGGCGGTAGTATTTCTTCATGGGCTGGCCGGTGGTCTGCTCGAAAAGCGTTTCCAGGTCGGTAAGTTCCCGGGAGAAGGATTCTTCCGTGGAAATGGACGACATATCCGGATGGTGATAGGTGTGATTACCGACGATATGGCCTTCGGATACCATGCGTTTTACCAGTTCGGGCGCGGTCTCTATGTAGTTGCCGACGACGAAGAACGCGGCGGGGGCCTTATGTTTCTTAAGCGCATCCAGAATCGCTTCCGTATTGCCATTTTCGTAGCCGGCGTCGAAGGTCAGATAGAGGACCTTTTCGTCGGTCTGGCGGGCGTAGAAGGCGTCGAATTGTGCCAGATAATCCGCGGTAGCGTTGGCGACGGGCGGCTTGCCTTCTTCCTGAAAACTAAGTCCCCAGTTGCCGTCGGCAGAGGCCGGGACGGCGGAAGAGGTGCCGGAAGTGATGGAGCCGCCGGAGGCGAAAGAGTCACCAGAACCGGAGACAGATGCAGAAATCCGTGTATCGGACGCAGATGTATCCATGATCTGCGTGTTAGGAATCGATGTATCAGAAATCCGTGTGCCGTAAACTGACGCTTCAGGAATCCGCATATCAGAAACCGACGGTATGGACGGCTGGTTTGCCGGCAGTGCGCCTGACGGCCAGCGCTCCGCCAGCCGTGCGGCGGCGTCCCCCATGCAGAAACAGAGTACTGCCAGAAAGAAATATTCAGCGCCTTTTCGGATGACGCGGGAGGGAGAGTTCATGATTACCTCTGTGTAATCTTATGGTATTGAAAAATATATATGTATGGTTATGCAGGAAAATACCATGCATATTGGCGAAAATTCGCGGAAAAACCCTGTGAAGATGAGGAAATGCAACGATTTTTCATGCACTCCGTTGACAAATCAGAAAAATAGATTTATACTACAGACAATTTATTTTGCAAAAATATTTTTGCTGGATGATTAGGAATTGTGTCAGTAAATTTCAGGAGGAAAATGATTATGTCAGACGTTGAGAAAGTATTAGAGACACCCGTTGCCGAGGAGCCGGTTAAGAAGACCAGGAAGCCGAGAGCAAAGAAAGCAGAGACGGAGGCGGCACCGAAGAAGGCTGCTGAGAAGAAGACAGAGGCAGCCCCCAAGAAGACGGCAGCAAAGAAGGCTGAGACGGAAGCTGCGCCGAAGAAGACGGCTGTGAAGAAAGCGGCTGCTCCGAAGGCTGAGAAGGCTCCGGCTGCGAGAAAGGCCGCGGCGAAGAAGGCGGCGGACGCAACCGTATATATTCAGTTCGCGGGCAATCAGGTAGCCGCTAAGGATATCCTTGAAGCCGCGAAGAAGGCATTTGCCGAGGCGAATGAGGGCGTTGAGATCAAGACGATCGAGCTCTATGTAAAGCCGGAAGAGGGCGCAGCTTATTATGTAGTGAACGGCGTCGGCGGCGATGAGATGAAGATCGAGCTGTAAGGCTGAGATCGTATCACGTACCTGGGCCGCAGGGCTTATTGGGACAAAAGAGACTGACCGCGGGAGGAGAATTCTTCCCGCGTTTTTTTGTACTTGATACTTTGTGCGTTTCTGGTATACTTAATGGCAGATGATGCTGCAGTTTATTGCATTTGGAGGGTATGGATATGTTTTACGACGGAAAGATATGGATCGGTCAGAGCGACGACGGAAATGAATGTATCTTGCCGAAGATGGCCAACCGCCACGGCCTGATCGCGGGAGCGACCGGCACCGGCAAGACGATCACGCTGAAGGTGCTGGCGGAGTCGTTCAGCG
>CANPZZ010000141.1 GCA_947589125.1 uncultured Lachnospiraceae bacterium | reverse complement strand
GTGGTTATCTGTTTCATATGTCTCCGTTTTTCGGAACACGAAAAACGGAGACATATTCAACAGGCTAAAGCCTATAACATAAATGCGCCGCTGCGAAGCAGATCCCATGTCAGCTGAGCAGCGGCTTTCTGTATGGTTTGCCTGTTACGGATTCATCTTTGACAGCCGGGCAGAAGAACAGCCAGTTATAAGTCCGCTGAGTACCAATATCTTCGACATGGCAGATAAGGACAAAAGAGTCATTGACATTGTCTATAGCATGTGTTATATTATATTTAACATTTAAGCTAAATGTTAAATATGGAGGCTGATTTTCATGGGAATGCAGGACACATTAAGGGCGCTGGCAGATCCGACCCGGCGCGAGATCTTAAATCTCCTGAAACCAGGCAGGATGTCCGCCGGTGAGATCGCGGAACATTTCCCGGTCAGCGGCGCATCCATTTCCAGACATCTGTCGGTCTTAAAGGACGCGGATCTGATCCGGGACCAACGGGAGGGAAAGTACATTTTCTATGAACTGAACGTGTCGGTTCTGGAGGAGATCATGCTCTGGATCACGGATCTGACGGGAGAGAGCAGCCGCGTTATGAAGCTTGGCACTGCAAAGGAGGAATAAATGCGTCGTCCGGATGAGAATTTCTCACTTATCATGAAGCAGTATAAATGGCAGATCATTCTGTCGACGATCCTGGTGCTTCTGCCTGCCGCTGCCGGGTTCTGCCTGCTGGCCGCCGGCGCGGGAAACACGTCGTCTGAGGCCGGAGGAATCGCCTCCTCGGTCGCGGGCGGACGCCTGAAAGCAATGATCGTTATGTCGCTGTTCTGTCTGCCGAACCATTTTCTCGCGGTCTGGCTTACGCTGCGCGATCCGAAGAACCGGGAGCGGAACCAGCAGATGATAAGCTTTATCTTCTGGATCTGTCCGATCATATCGATCTTCAGCTGCGGCAGCATGTACCGGATCTATACTGGTGCCCGCGCGGATCAGGGCACGGGCATATCCGTATGTATGGGGCTGATGTTTATCGCTTTGGGAAATTATCTGCCCAAGACCGGACAGAATCACACGGTAGGTATCCGCGTGCCGTGGACGCTGGCGGATGAAGAGAACTGGAATGCGACACATCGGTTCGGTGGCCGGGTCTGGGTCGCCGGCGGATTCATGACGATGATCGGAAGTTTCCTTCCCGGGACGCTGGGACACAGGATCGTGCCGGCGGCGCTTCTCGCGGTTGCTTTGGCTCCGATTATCTATTCATATTTGTATTATCGAAAACAGAAGAAAATAGGAAAAACGTCCGAGATTCAGACATCGCGAACCGATCAGACAGATCCGGAACAAACGGATTCAAGTCAAACGGATGTGAGAACCGTTAATACACCTCTTGCACGTAAAAAGAGCATATATACTACATCCGCAGTTTCTCTCGGAATCCTCGCTGCAATTCTCATCGGGACGGCGTTGCTTATGTTCACCGGCAATATCCGCTACGAGTTTGCGGACGAAGCATTCACGATCAAAGCCTTTTACTGGGACGATCTGACGGTCGCCTACGATGAGATCGACAGCATGGAACTGCGGGAGTACGGCGTTCCTGGCTATCGAAGTTTCGGCTTCGGAAATGCACGGTTGGGGATGGGAACATTCGAGAATGAAGAATTCGGCTCGTATACGCGCTATACCTATGCAGGCAGCCGACCATGTCTTGTAATTGAAGCGGGCGGTGAAATATTGGTCATAAACGGTAAAAATGAGGCGGAGACGCTGGCAGTCTATGATCGGCTGAAGGCTGAGATTACGAATTGACCGAAAATTCGTTTTCACTTGATGAGCAGGATTCAAAAACAACGAAAAAATATAAGGAGGGAATGAATAGTTATGGAATGGGGAACGGTTTCAATGGCCAGCATGGCCGGAATGGTATTTTCACTGATCGTATCGATGGGCCTGCCGGTCGTACTGGCGGTCCTGTTCAGCAGGAAATTCAAAGGGCAGCTGATAACCATCTTTGTCGGCGCGGGAACATTTATCTTTTTCGCAATGATCCTGGAGCAGCTTCTGCACGCGGTGGTTCTGTCCGCCGCGGGAACAGCGCTGACCTCCAATATCTTTCTTTACGCGCTGTACGGCGGATTGGCCGCGGCGCTGTTCGAGGAGACAGGCCGCTATATTGCCATGCGTTTCTTCATGAAGAATAATCTGAACCGTGCAAATGCCCTGATGTACGGCGTAGGCCATGGCGGCGTCGAGGCGATCATGCTGATGGGCATGGTCTCCGTTAACAATCTGGTCACATCGACAATGATCAACAGCGGCAGCATCAATGCAGCCATGGCGCAGCTCGACGCGGCGACGGCCCAGCTGACTTACGAACAGCTGACGGCGCTTTGGCAGACGCCGGCATTTATGTTCTATATGGGCGGCGTGGAACGCGTATCCGCTCTGGTGCTGCAGATCGGGCTTTCACTCTTTATGTTCCGCGCGGTGAGGAATGGCCGGCGAAACTGCCTGCTCCTGGCGTTCGGCGTTCATTTCCTGGTGGATTTCCTGACGGTGATCGCCTCGGATTTCCTTCCCACGCTGGCGGTAGAAATGGCGCTTGTCGTGATTTCCGCGGCGGTGATCTGGTACGCGGTTCAGATCTGCTGGGAAGAGAAACAGGCATAGGGGAGCCGGCATATTCCGGTGGCTAAAATTTCACTTCTTTCTTGATTTTACCGGAAGAATAAGGTATTGTATGTAGTGGAGCGGCGGAAGCGGCTCCACTTTTCCACGCGATGCGGCACCGTTATATACGTTATCTCAATATTCTGCAGGAAGTTGATTTTTGAGACGAAAACGGAACAAATACCTTAGATGGCGCATCCTACACTGACAGAGAAAGCGAGGAATATCAATTGAAGATCACTCTTTTGGGAACCGGCAACGCTGCTGTGACGGAATGCTATAACACCTGCTTCGTCTTAGAGGACGCGGGACAGTATCTGCTGGTGGACGGAGGCGGCGGCAACGAAGTGCTGCACCGGCTGAAAGCCGCCGGATATGACTGGAAGGATATGCGGCATATTTTCGTGACCCACAAGCATATCGACCATCTGCTGGGAATCGTATGGATGATCCGCCTGATCACCCAGAATATGCACCGGGGCAAATACGAAGGCGAGGCCTGGATCTACGCCCACGACGAGATTGTCGATATCCTGACGAAGATCGCGGAGATGGTACTGGAGAAGAAAACACTGCATTTTATCGGCGAGCGGCTGCATTTCGTGACGCTTACGGACGGCGACGAATTCGAGGCCATGGGGCACAAATTCCGGGTGTTCGATATCCAGTCCACGAAGGCGAAGCAGTACGGCTTTTCGGTGGAATACGGCGATGGGAAGAAGCTGACCTGCTGCGGCGACGAGCCCTACTGCGACTACGAGGAGCCCTACGCCGCCGGCAGCGACTGGCTTCTGCACGAGGCGTTCTGTCTCTATTCCCAGGCGGATATTTTCGATCCGTACAAGAAGAATCACTCCACAGTCAAGGACGCCTGCGAGCTGGCGGAGCGGCTGGGTGTGAAGAATCTGATCCTTTACCATACGGAAGATAAGAATATTAAGAAACGTAAGGAGCTTTATACGGCGGAAGGGAAGCAGTATTATCACGGCAATCTCTTCGTACCGGACGATATGGAAGTCATTTTGCTTGACTGATGAAGTTGCCGCGATACATTTACAGCGCGATATTGTATGACGGCTGCCTGAAGCAAAAGAGGAGGGCATGACCCATTCACAGCATAGACGCATAACAGAGAGGATCTGGTACCGCATATGAACAATCAACCACCGCTTGTCATCCTTACCGGCCCAACGGCCGTTGGAAAGACGGACTTGTCGATCCGCCTGGCGAAAGCCATCGGCGGAGAGATCGTCAGCGCCGATTCCATGCAGGTCTATCGTCATATGGATATCGGTTCCGCCAAGGTGACGCAGGAAGAAATGGACGGCGTCCCTCACCATCTGATCGATGTGCTGGATCCGACGGAAGATTTCAATGTTGTCACCTTTCAGGCCATGGCGAAGGAAGCACTGAGCGGCATTTATGACCGGGGACATATCCCGGTTGTGGCCGGCGGTACCGGATTCTATATCCAGGCGCTTCTCTATGATATTGACTTTACGGAACATGACAGCGATATGGTTCTGCGGCAGGAACTGGAAACGCTGGCGGCCGAACGCGGCCCGGAATACCTCCACGCGATGCTTCGGGAGGTCGATCCCGTATCCGCCGAAGCGATCCATTCCAACAATATCAAGCGGACGATCCGCGCTATCGAATTCTACCGTCAGACCGGGGAGCCCATTTCCGCCCACAATGAAGAACAGCGGGAAAAGGAGTCCCCGTATAGCTTTCTCTACTATGTCCTGAACACTGACCGGGCCACGCTTTACGAACGGATCGACCGCCGGGTCGACCTGATGATTGAACAGGGGCTCCTGGAGGAAGTCCGGCGGCTGGCCGCCCTGGGATGCACCCGCCAGATGGTCTCCATGCAGGGACTTGGCTATAAGGAGATCCTGGCTTATCTGGAAGGAGAATATCCTCTCGAAGAAGCGATCCGCATCATTAAGCGGGACACACGCCATTTTGCCAAGCGGCAGATCACCTGGTTTAAGCGGGAGAGGGACGTGCGGTGGCTGAACCTGCCGGATTTTGACAATGACCGGACGAAGGTTCTGGAATTCATTCTTAAGGAAATGAAAGAGAAGCAGATGATGCAGTAGCGGAAAGATCGTGGACGTCGGCCAACCGGAATGTGTACTTTCGATTCGAAAGCGAGTCATGCACACAAGGCGGAAGTCAAAGAGCCGCGGAGCGTTTAGTGTTAGATAGAGATATAGAAATAACAAATATAGAAATAACAGACACAGAAATAAATAATAGACACAGACATAATAGACACAGACATAACAGATATAAGCACACAACAAGGAGATCATGGACCCATGCAGTCAGAATTTGATCATATGTACCAGTCACTCGGCATCAGCGAATCCGTACTGAACTTCGCCTCATCGGTAGAGACCGGCTTAAAGCCGCGTTTTGAGGCCATCGACGCCCGTGCCGAGTATAACCAGCTGAAAGTCATCAAGGCCATGCAGGACAACCGTGTCAGCGACATCCATTTCGCGGCGACCACCGGCTATGGCTATAACGATATC
>CANPZZ010000140.1 GCA_947589125.1 uncultured Lachnospiraceae bacterium | reverse complement strand
AAGTTTCTCATTTAGGGCTGAGATACACCCACACCTATATTATATGCGAGACAAACAGATAAGTCAATCTCTTATTTCATTGAATACGGTTACGTTCCTCCGTACGGCCCTGTTTAAGCCCACGTTCACGACCCTCTCGCTCCCGCTCCCACAGCAATTCCTCAAACTGCATATATCGCGCCCCCATTCTCTGCTCCGCTTCAGTTCCGCGAAGTCCTCACCGGGCTTTTATGCGGCAACATCCATCTCCGCCTGGTGATAACGGCTCCTTTGCGGCAGCGATGTCCGCTCTCTGTTCTCCATCTCCATGTTGTAATGGACTTCCACCATATCACTGACATATAGGTCCAGACGCACGCTCCGGAAATCACTGCTATACAGAAGTGAATACTCAACGCTTACCTTTACGCCGCTGACCCTGATACCCAGAAGCGTCTCCAAAAGCAATTGACTCGTCTCCTCGTCCTCCGCCGCAGCGGCGAACAGGAAATAGTTTGACAGGTTAAGATCTTGAAATCTTGTACTTGTTGTACCCATGTATATCCTCCTTCTGATGGCGGGGAGGATATCTTGCCAAATCTATTTCAACACAGACTAAAGTGATTTGAAAGAGAGAAAAATCATTGAAGAACAAACTCCGCCCCATTCGCCGTGTCGCTGCTCCCGCCGATATACACCTCAAACCTGCCGGGTTCGCTGACATAATTCATATCGATGTCGTAGAACCGCAGCATGGGTTCTTCAATAGAGAAACGGACTTCCCGGCTTTCGCCCGGCGCCAGGGATACTTTTTGAAATCCCTTCAGGCTCCGGACCGGCCGGGCCACGCTGGCCGACGGATCCCTAAGATACAACTGGACCGTCTCCACGCCGCTCATATCGCCGGTATTGGTCACGGTCACGCTGGCCGTGATCTGCTCTCCGGACTTCATCTCCCGGTGGTCAAGCTTTACCTCCGAATAGGCGAATTCCGTATAAGACAGACCGTAGCCGAAAGAATAAAGCGGCGCCGTCACTTCGTCCATATATCCGTTCCTGAAAAGATGGATTTCGTGGGGCGGATTGGGTCTTCCTGTCGCGAAATGATTATAATAGACCGGCACCTGGCCCAGCGACCTGGGGAATGTCATGGAAAGCTTTCCCTGAGGAACCCGGTCCCCGAAAAGCACGTCCGCGATGGCATTTCCGCCCTCTGTTCCGGGCATCCATACCACCAGAAGCGCTTTGGAAAGCTCCGCGATCTCTTTTACCGCCAATGGCCGGCCGCAGAACAGCACCGTCACGATGTTGGGATTGACCTGACGCACCTTCCGGAGAAGCTCCATCTGTCCCTCTGAAATGTCCAGGCTGGTGCGGCTTCCCGCTTCCCCGGTCAGATCCTTATGCTCTCCCAGACACAGAACGACCTGATCGCTGGACGCCGCCAGCGTAACAGCCTCCGCAAGCCACTGATCGGCCTGCTCATCGGACGGATTCGGAATGCGTCCGAATTTCGTGGCGCAGCCCTTGTCCATCACATAACTGCCCTGAGCAAATGACATGCCGGGCTGGCCTTTGGCCTCCACGCCCTGCCTTATAGTCACGGTTTCTTCCGGCCGATCCGGGAAAGACCAGGCTCCGTAGATCTCGCGGTTGTCCACATAGGGGCCGATCCAGGCTATGCTGCCGGTGGCAGAAGCCGCGTTTTTCTCAGGGCAGGAACTCTTCCGGCCTTCTTCCGTCTCAACGCAGGAACCCTTCTGCTCCGCTTCCGCCTTATTCCGGAAATTCTTTCGCAGCGGCAGGATCCCCTCATTTTTCAGCAGCACAAAGGACGCCGCGGCCGCCTCCCTGGCCTTCTGCCGGAAGTCCCCGCGCAGCAATATCTTCTCCGCCTCCGCCGAATCCACGACTCTGAACGGCTCCTCGAAAAGTCCCAGATCATTTTTCAGCCGCAGGATGCGCAGAACAGCCTCGTCCACCAGCTTCTCCGGCACCTCGCCGGACCGCACCAGCTCCGCCAGATGCCCGGCGTAGGCGTTGGACACCATATCGATATCCACGCCGGCCTCGATCGCCAGTTTTGCCGCCTCTCTCACATCTGCCGCTATACCGTGTGGCACCATTTCCTCCACGGCGCTGTAATCGGAGATCACCACACCGTCGAAGCCCATTTTCTCCCGCAGGATCTTCCGCAGAAGCCATTTGTTGCCGGAAGAAGGGATCCGATTCAGCGTATTAAAGGACGTCATCGCCATACGGCAGCCTTCCTTCACCGCCGCCTCGTAAGCCGGCAGGTAATCCTCCATAAGCGTCCGCTGCGACAGCTCCACATTGTCGTAATCCCTTCCGCCCTCCGGGGCGCCGTATCCGGCGAAATGCTTCAGGCAGGCGGCCACTTTATCCTTCGCGCGGAGATCACCCTGATACCCGCGAACCATCGCCTTGGCCATCTCGCTGTTCAAATACGGATCTTCGCCCGGCGATTCCATCACCCGCCCCCACCGTGCGTCCCGCACCAGATCCAGCATAGGTGAAAATGTCACATGCAGTCCGCTGGCGGCCGTTTCCTCCGCCGCCACGGCGCACGCTTCCTCCGCCATTTCGGGAGAGAATGTGCAGCCCAGCGCCAGCGGAATCGGGAAAATGGTCTCGAATCCGTTGATCACATCCAGCATGAACAGCAGCGGGATATGGTGGGGCTGTTTTGCCATCTGCTGCTTCTGCAGCTCGCAGATCTTTTCCGCGCCTTTGATCCCCAATACGGAACCGGCCATTCCGATCTGCTCTTTGGTAAGCTGAGTGGTTCCGGTCGGCCCGGTCACGAGCCCGCCGCCGGTCAGAACCGCCGCCGGAAGCTGGATCATCTGTCCCACTTTCTCCTCCAGGGACATGTCCCGGAGCAGTTCATTCAGTTTTTCCTGTGTCATAGGAACCTCCTTTTTGATGTCTTTTACTTCTGCCGTTTTCTTCTTCTGATGTCTTTTGCATTTTTCATCTGTCAGAACTTTAACTGATTCTTTTACATTTTTCGCTCGTCAGCACTTCGGCTGGTCCTTTTAAGTTTTTCGCTCGTCAGCACTTCGGCTGGTCCTTTTAGGTTTTTCGCTCGTCAGCACTTCGGCTGGTCCTTTCACGAAATTTCGCTGATCGCAGTTATCTCCTTCTTTTTCAGTCCTTCGTACATCTCCTCCGATACCGGCACCGGCACGCCTAGCCGCCGGGCCTCCCTCACCAGATATCCACTGAAAGTCTCAAGCTCCGACTGCCTCCCGGCCCGCACATCACGCTGGAGGGAGCTGGTGGCGTCGTCGCCGTAATCATTGTAGAACTTACGGATCACCGTGTCCGCATGGTCTTCCGGAATGCCGATTCCTTCCGCCCTCGCCACCGCGCAGGCCTCGCGGACTAACTGCTCATACTGCTGCGCCTTCGCCGGGTCGTCGCGCAGCTGGCCGATGGTATTGTCATAATAGGCGGTCTCCACGTTGTAGGCGCAGTTCAGGATATATTTCTTCCAGATCTCGCACCGGACGTCCGCTGCGATCTCGTGGTCGATGTCCGCCGCGGAAAAGATTTGGGAAACCTCCGTAACCTTTTCCTGCTGCCGCGCATCCGCGTTCTGGATTCCGATCCGAAGATTGGCAAATCGGCCCTGCTGCTCGATGGAGTAGTCCGGGCATGCGAAAGAAACGATATAAATGAGAGAATCCACGACTACCGCCTTCCGGGGCAGTGTAAGAGCGGCACCTGTTTCCGCATCGTCCGACCGGGAAGCAACATCTGTTCCTGCATCATCCGGCCGAGACGCGGCGACACAGCTTTCTCCCAGCCGAAGAAGCTCCCGTACCCGGTCTCCTGCGTCCACTCCGTTCATGACCGGAATGACCACCGTCTCATCCGTCACAGCGCCGGAGCGGACCAGATCGCGGCAGACTTCTTCCAGAGAATAATTTTTCACGCATATAAAAATATAGTCCTGCGGCTCCAGGAGACGGACGGCCTCAGCCACATATTCCGGCGTTCCCGCCCTCTCCCCTTTATACTCGCTGTGCAGAACCAGCCCTCTCTCCCTGATCGCCCGGCCGCGCTCTCCCCGGGCCACCAGGGTTACATGGGGGAACTTCTGGAGCAGCATACCGGACAGATAACCTCCCACGCCTCCCACGCCGATCACGGCGATTCTTTTATCCCGCAGACTCATTTTCTTTCCTCCTGTCCCCGCCTCAATCATCCATTACATCGAATTCCCGGTCCCGCCGAACAGCCTTTTCAATAATAAAATCTGCCGTAAGTATACCCGAAACAAGCCGGATACGCAAGAGATTTTCTCCGCAGCCTTTTCCAGTCTTCTCCCGAAGTCCTATTCAGAATTTATAATAAAAAAATCACAAAATTTTCACAAATTGCGATTCCCCCGCCTCTTGACTTTCCAAAATGCGCGAGTTATATTACGCATAGAACAGAAAGGAAGATTTCTGTTCGTGTAACCCGTTGTCATCTGCCCGAAAGGGCATACAAACTTAACACACCTCACAGAGGTCCTGCTAAGATCAGATTTTGGAGGAAAAGGTAAATGAATACTTTAAAAGCTGAAAAAAGGGACATGGCCGTAAAAGCCAAAAAGCTCAGAAGAGAGGGGTACGTCGTAGGCAACGTATTCGGGAAGGAACTGAAGGATTCCATTCCGATCCAGATGAACAAGAAAGACGTGGACAGGCTCCTGAAAACGGATCACAAGGGCAGCCAGATCATGCTGGACATCGAAGGACAGTCCTATGATGTCCTGATCAAGAACCTGGATTTCAATCCGTTGGCAGGAAGGCTGGATTCGATCGAATTCCAGGCGCTGGTCAGCAATGAAATGGTACATTCTGTCGCCGAGGTCATCGTGGCGAACCATGATAAGATCGTGGGCGGCGTCGTACAGGTCGAGCTTCCGGAGATCTCCTACAAGGCGCTCCCGGCCGCTCTGGTGGACCACATCGAAGTGGATGTGGCCGGCATGAAGGTCGGCGACGTGGTCCATGTGAAGGATCTGGCTATCGCGTCTGACAAGGATATCTCCATTAAAAATGATCCTGATGCGGTCGTCGTCGCCGTGATCGCGATCCACAACGCGGCGATCCCGGAGCCGGAGGCAGAAACGGAAGCTGCCGAGGCGGAGAAATAAAAACGGAACCGCCCGCTGACTCGGAGAAAGAAAAACACGGAAACCGCTAAGATGAAAGCGTTAATTTGACGCCGGGGCATC
>CANPZZ010000139.1 GCA_947589125.1 uncultured Lachnospiraceae bacterium | reverse complement strand
ACCTTCAGCCAGTAGAAACTATCCACGCTTCGGTCGACGAGCCGGTCCCTGGTATCCAGATCCCAGATCACCCGGTTCGGAACCGGCTGTCTGGTGAATTCATCCAGGAAATGCACCGCGTTGGAATCCACGGTCCGCCGGGTCACGAGTCCCGTATGCAGCCAGCTTAAATTATCGATCATCACCTGCTGGAACTCCTGGGAATTGTCCCGGAAATTATGAGGCTTATCCACATGGACATAGACATTGTGGGTGTAGCCGTCCGGGTTCTCCTTCTCCAGCCTGTCGAGGATCATCTGATAGCGCACGGTCTCGTGGTTCCGGTCGTAAGCGGCGTCGTTCATGCCTACCTGCAGCTGGATCGGCGTGTGGTAGAGATTGACCATGCTTCCCTTATTGGGATGTCCCGCGGACATATGGAGCGCCGCGAAACGGTCCGCCATGCGCGGTCCCACCAGATAGACGCCGTCGCCCCCGGCCGAGAACCCCAGCAGATAGATCCGGTTGGGATCCGCCCCGTAGAATACGATCAGGTTCTCGATCAGCCGGTCGTACAGCGGATAGGATTCCATATTGGCGTGGGTGTCCCACGTATCGCGGACGCCGCGGGGATTCACATAGATGCCGTTCTTCACGCTGTCCTTATAGTAAATGGCCATATGCGCCCACTGTTGGTTGTTGATGTCCGGAAACGGCGCTCCGCCGCCTCCGTGCAGGGCAATGTAGACCGGATAGCCGTTCTCCGCCGGCTCGCCGATCACTTCCAGTCCGTATTTCATCTGCACATCCCCGAAGGCAATGCACCGTTCTTCTACTTCCCGGATCCGTTCAGGATCCTCCCGAAGCTCCTTACAATGCTGTTCCCAGAGATTCCTGGCACAATCCTGTGCCTGCGTGCTGTTCATCATTGCCGTCTATTCTCCTTTCGGCGACGGATCCGCGCTTTCATTTAAGCGCAGTCCGAATTCAAATCGAAATTCATTCTCCTCAAAGAGATATTGTTTCTCCGGTCCCGGCCCGCAGCTGGCGGAACCGATACCGTCCTGTTTATAATCGATGCAGAACACGGTCATGCCGCTGTCCCGCAGCTCGTAATTATGGGCCTTCTCAGTCAGTTCCTCCTGCATATAGCGGGAAGCGTTAAAGGAAAATGGAACCGTTCCTGCCGCAGCCACCGAAAGACCCGCACCGCTGACCTGCGCAAAACTCACGTCGCAGTGACTGCCGTTCTCCTGAGGCTTAATGTAGTTCTCAAAGAGAGAATCCACCGTCTCCGTAAATATTCCGTGGTAAGCCGCCCGCCGCTTATCGGCATAGCTCTCAGTCGGACCAAGGCCATAGTATGTTACATTACAAAGCTCCTTCGGCAGCATCAGCCGCACGCCAAAACGGGGGAGCCGCGGAAATACCGGATTCTTTCTGACATCAAGACTTACATCCAGACTTCCGTCCGCCCACACGCGGTATACCGCTTCCGCCTTCAGGATCCGCT
This sequence comes from uncultured Lachnospiraceae bacterium, assembly GCA_947589125.1. Lineage (GTDB taxonomy): Bacteria > Bacillota > Clostridia > Lachnospirales > Lachnospiraceae > UBA3402. The sequence goes on along the minus strand of CANPZZ010000139.1, from coordinate 3,952 downwards.
GCATATACCGGCAGAGCAGGGAAATGTAGCCGCGGATCTCAATATACTGTGCGAAACCGCATATCTGCGCCATGGCACTGCTTAATTCCGGTGTCTGCCGATCCTCCGATGAAACAGAAACCAGTACTTTCTGAACCTGCGCTGCCTGATCATCCGCTGTCGCCGATCCAGCCGACCAGGAAATATCTTCCGCCCGCGTTACCGGCTTATCATAATCAAGCTGCGACCAGAGTCCCCGGTCATTGCGGTCATTGTCCGTAGGGGCTCTCCAGATATTAAGCTCCATCGGACGTTCCAGGATCTGACGGTTATGCCAGACCATGGCATCGAACAGTCCGGTGAACTTATCGAGACGGTACCGGAAATCGGACGTCCCGACAGTCAGCCAGCGGTCGTCCTCTTCGATACGAAAACTTCTGTCTGACTTCGCGCCGTCCACACTGATTCCGGCATATGGTTTTGCCAGCAATTTCTCCGCCCGGGCGCATCTTCCATCAGACGACAGTTCGATCTCGTCAAATCCCAGTTCCGCTCCCGCCTTCAGAACGCCCCAGTCTTCTTTCAGAAGCCAGACCACTTTCAGATAGCAGCATCCGGTCTTCGGAATACTGCCGCATGGGATCACGATCTCGCCTTCCCCATGGGGCGGCACAGACGGAAGAAGTCCGATATCCGACACGCCAGACGCGGCCAGACCTGTTCCGTCTTCAACAGGATGAACACCGCCCAGAAGATCTGTCCTGCGAGCCGGGTCACTGCTCTGCGCCCCGCCTGCGGCAATGATCTCCCCGTCACAGTTCATTTCCCACCGCATGACACAGTAATCCCGCAGATCCAGAAAATCCATATAGTTATGGATCCCCAGTCTGCCGCTCCTCGGATCCATAACCGTCACCCTTGCCGGCCGGTAGACATTCTTGTGCTCCAGAAGTCCTGTATGGGGCCGCCGATCCGGATAGACCAGGCCGTCCATACAGAAATTGCCGTCATGAGGGAACTCTCCGTGGTCGCCGCCGTAGGCGTATTTCTTCCTTCCGGCTTCATCGGTGCCCTTATAGACCGCATGATCGCACCATTCCCACACCATTCCGCCGCAGAAGCCGTCATATCTCTGCACAGCCCGGAAATAATCCTCCAGATTGCCCGGGCCGTTTCCCATGGCATGGCAGTATTCGCAGAGGATCAGCGGGCGCACCGCAGGCGCCGCGTATTTGTGCCGCCAGTCTTCCGGCATGCGGGCAGAATCCCGGCCGTCTGCATCCTGAACAGCAGAATCTTTCTCATTCGAATTCTCTCCTGCAGCAATCTCCTGATCATCCGCGTCACGCCCTGCCGCATCCTGACCGGCAGCATCCTGTGCGGCGAAATAACCGTGTATCTCACCCAGCCCCGGATACATCCGGCTGTATACGTCAATATTGGAATAATCGTACCTGCTCTCATCTGTCACATGCCAGGCTCCCTCGTAATGGGTGATCCTGGTATCGTCATAAGACTTGGTCCAGCGAAGCGCCTCTTCGATGCAGCAGCCGTAGGCGCTCTCGTTGCCCATCGACCAGCCGAAAACGCAGGGACGGTTCTTATCGCGCGTCACGCAGCGTTTCACCCGGTCCAGAATGGCCGGCTTAAATGCGGGATTGTCCGAGATCCAGGCGCACTCCTCGCCCCATTTCTGCTTATAAGCCATCTCAGCTCCATGGCTCTCCAGATCCGCCTCATCCAGCACATAGAAGCCGTACCGGTCGAACAGATGGTAAAAGCGGGGCGCGTTGGGATAATGGCTGGTGCGGATCGCATTTACATTGTGCTGCTTCATCACCAGCAGATCCTTCTTCATCTGATCCATGCTGATGGTAAATCCGGTCACCGGGTCGCTGTCATGGCGGTTAACGCCATGAAGCTTGATGTTCTGTCCGTTAAAACGCAGTACCGCGTCTCTGATCTCCACTTTGCGCACACCGATGAAATCCACGATCTTTTCATTCTCCGTCAGGATCTCCATCCGGTACAGATATGGCTGCTCCGCGTTCCAGAGTTTCGCCTGCGGGATCGCAAGCTCCAGGATTTCCGGGGCCGCGTCCGCGGCTTCACACACCAAGCGGCCCTCTGCGTCGTAAATTACGACACGCACAGGGATCATGCCAGGCTGATCGACAGCACCGTCATAAGATTCTTTCAACGTCTCACAAATTTCTGCAGCCGGCGATACCGACGCAGTTTCCACCCCTGCGGCGCCGTCACCGCTATAACCGCCGCTGCGATTCAGATATGTAAATGCAGCCCTTACCCGGGCGCTTCCGTCCGCCTGCGGCTCCGTCTTTATGAAATAGTCAAAAACGCACTCCTGCGGCCGTTTCAGCAGATATACATCCCGGAAGATGCCGCTCATGCGGAATTTATCCTGATCTTCCAGATAACTTCCGTCGCACCATTTCAGCACCAGCACCGCCAGCAGGTTCTCACCTTCCCGCAGATACTCCGTCACATCGAATTCACTGGTGGAATGGGACACCTGGCTGTAGCCGACAAATTTGCCGTTCAGCCACACATAAAAGCAGGAATCCACGCCTTCGAAATTCAGATACGCACGAGGCGCCTTCTTATCCGCAGTCCAGAAAAATGTGCGGCGGTAGGCACCGCAGGGATTCTCATATGGCACATGGGGCGGATCAAGGGGGAACGGATACCGGACATTGGTATACTGGTGACGGTCATATCCGTTCATCTGCCAGACCGAGGGCACAGGGATAGTATCCCATCCCTGTGCCGGATCGGCATCCTCTTCGTAAAAATGCTCTTTAAGTTCATAGACTCCGCTGTAATAACGGAAATCCCACTCACCGTTCAGCGATACGAACCGGTCTGACTCTTCCCTGCGCTCTACAGGATCCCACTGGGAACCGGCCGAACCTGCGCACGGGATATAATAAGCCCTCTCCGGCATGGTATTTACATGAAGAACATTAAGGTCTTCAAAATATTTTGGCACTATCACGGCAAATCTCACTCTTTCTGTCTTACATCATTCGTACGGTAACGATCTCATACGGCTTCAGCGTAACATCGATCTGTCCGTTCTCCACCGTAAGTTCGCTCTCGTTCTCCTCCAGGAGATTGCAGCTGTACGCCTTCTTATACAAGCTGTCCACAGCAAGCTTCGCGTGGGTCAGGCTGTTCTCCGACTCGTACATGCGGACGATCACGCCGTCTCCGTCCTCCGCCTTCTTTACAGTCTCGATGATCACGTTCGGAGCGTCCACGGATGCGAAGGAGTACTCCGGTCCCTCCGCTGCGCCGTCCACGGCCAGCAGCGGCTGATTCAGCTTATAGCTCTCCGCCACGGTCTGCGCCGCCTGCCAGCCCTCCGCATGAGGATACAGGGCGTAGGTAAACACATGCTGCTCCTGATCTGCCACCGGGTTCGGCTCGATTCCGGACTTGATAAGGCTTAAGCCGATCACGCTGTCCTTCACGGAATGGCCGTACTTGCAGTCGTTTAACAGGCTGACGCCGTAATGGCCTTCCGACAGATCCATCCACTTCTGGCCGCAGCTCTCGAATCTGGCCACGTCCCAGCTGGTATTGGAATGGGTCTTCCTGGTCAGGTTGCCGAACTGGACGTCGAAGGTAGCCTGATCCGTATGAACATTGATCGGGAAATGCACCTTCAGAAGCGTCTGGTGCTCCTTCCAGTCCACATTGGTCTTAAAGTCGATCCTTCTGCTGCCGGCGTAGAAGACGATCTTCTGGGTGAACGCGGACTTACTGGCCTTCCGCTTAATCTCAAGCACGGCGCAGACGTCGCCCATCTCCGTCCATTTCATGGACTCCACTTCGTTCACCGGCCAGCTCTTCTCGGTATAGAAGATATCGATATCCCAGTTATCATAGTAAATTGGCTTATCCTCGTACATCACAAGGGCGTTGGCTTTCTTTCCCTCCTGCAGCACCT
>CANPZZ010000138.1 GCA_947589125.1 uncultured Lachnospiraceae bacterium | reverse complement strand
CTGCTTGTGATATTTCTGGCCGGGTACCTGATCATTTACAATATCTTCCATATCAATGTGTCGGCCAATATCCGCAGTTACGGTCTTCTTAAGACCGTCGGCACAACAAGCGCGCAGCTGAAACGCCTGGTCCGGCTCCAGGCTGTGGTTTATTCGGCGGCGGGGATCCCGGCGGGACTGCTGCTTGGCGTATTCTTAGGGAAAGGGCTTCTGGGAACGGTTCTGCGGATCATCTTGGTGGAATCAGAGACCGCCTATACGGTCAGCGCCAGGATGGTCGTTCTGTCCTGCCTGCTGGCGGCGGGCTTTACCTTCGCGACCGTTCTGATCAGCTGTCGCAAGCCTTGCAGGATGGCGGCGCATGTCTCGCCGATCGAGGCCCTGCGGTACAGCGAGACGGATATCCCGGCGCGGAAGGAGAAGAAAACGGCTGGGAGCGTGACTCCATTTTCCATCGCGTCCGGCAATATGGCGAGGAGCCGCAAAAAGACCGTCGTTGTGGTCCTGTCGCTGACGCTGAGCCTGGTGCTCGCAAACTGCCTGTTTACGGTGCTTAACAGCATGGATCTGAATAAATACATCAGCCACATCACGATCGGCGATTTTGTCGTCCGGCAGCCGGAGACAGGCGGAGCGGCGGCCTACGATTTCCGGGCGGTCACGCCGGAGCAGCTGGCCTGGCTTGGCGGGATCGAGGGCGTAAAGGAGCTTGACGCCACGTATTATGAGCCGGGGAATATGAAGCTGTCCAGCGCGGCGCTTTCCATCGTAATCCCCACGGCCGCGTACCGGGCCATCTGCAGAGAGAGCGTGGTGGAGCGGCTGCGGACGGCGGAGTGAGGAGGGGGTCCGGTAAAGAGAATGTCTATATTTCTTCGCGCATGAATATGATGGAAGAAAGTATGCGGCGGGGAAGACAGGGTGGAGACAGAAAGGATCGCAAAAAAGGATATTGTATGGCAGGACGGTGAGAAGAACGCCGCGCGGGAGAATAAAACAGGCAGTAAATGGAAACGGTGGTTGACGATCGCGCTTCTGTCAGTCCTCTGGTGTGTATACGCGGGCGAGAGCCTTCTGGCGCAGGAAGCGGTGCTGGGCAGAGAAGGACGATCCGGCACGAGCGAATACGTGCAGGACGTTACTGACGACCTGCTTACAAAGAAATACAGGGAGTCGCCTGCTGGCAATGTCTCTGCCCCGGCATCGGCGGAGAGCGAGCTTACCTTAAATTCCCAGTCCGCGGTCCTGATGGACGCGGACACGGGGCGCATCCTTTACGCAAAGGACGCGGATACTCCCCGGCCCATGGCCAGCACCACCAAGATCATGACCTGCATCCTGGCGCTGGAATACGGCGGTCTGAACGACACCGTCACGGTTTCCTCCTATGCGGCCAGCCAGCCGAAGGTCCATCTGGGCGCGCCGGCCGGACGCAGCTTCCGACTGGAAGATCTGCTCTATTCTTTGATGCTGGAGTCCCATAACGATACGGCGGTCATGATCGCAGAGCATATTGGCGGCAGCGTCAGCGGATTCGCGGAGATGATGAATCAGAAGGCGAAGGAGCTGGGCTGTGAGAATACCTGGTTTGTGACGCCCAACGGTCTGGACGCGGCGTCGAAGGACGCGGACGGAACCGAACGGCAGCATAGCACTACCGCCGGGGATCTGGCGGCGATCATGGCTTACTGCGTCTGGCAGTCGCCGAAGCGGGAGGATTTCCTTAAGATCACGGAAACGCAGAATTATTATTTTACGGATCTGGAGGGAAAGGGCAGCTATTCCTGCTGTAACCACAATGCGCTTCTGAACATGATGGACGGGGTTGTCTCCGGCAAGACCGGCTTTACCGGAGGCGCCGGCTACTGCTATGTGTCCGCTCTGGAGGACGGCGGCCGCCGCTATACGCTGGCGCTTCTCGGCTGCGGCTGGCCGCCGCATAAGACTTATAAATGGAGCGACGCCCGGAAGCTGTTCGGCTACGGGACAGACCGGTATGAGAAAAAGGATGTCTTTCAGGAACCGGAACTTGCGCCGCTTACGGTAGCAGACGGACTTCCGGAAAGCGGCGATCTGTCGGAGCGGGCGCAGGTGGAGCTTACATTGAAGCTGGATGAGGAAGAAAAGACGTTCCCGGTTCTTTTGAAGGAAGGGGAGCAGGTACAGATACGGAAGACGATTCCAGACACGATAAATGCCCCGGTCCGCCGGGACGCGGCGGTGGGGCAGATCGAGTATGTGCTTGACGGAACGGTGATTCGGACCTATCCGGTGTACGCGGCGGGAGATGTGCCGGCGATTACATGGAAGTGGTGCGCCGGACATATTCTGGACCTGTTTCTGCCATAACCGTCGGATAAAAGTATACTATACTGGTATACGGGGATGAAGCTGCCGGCAGCTGGCACGCTGTACAATAGGAAGTCGGAAAATGCGATAGGAAAGGATTCTGGGTCTCAATATAAAACGGAGAAATACTACCAGGAAAAACTAATGATATCTCTCCCGCATCATCCGGATCTCCCGCGCGTATCCGTCCAGCTCATTCGGCGTCTCCAGATAGAAGGGCAGTCCGGAAAGCGCCGGATGATTGACCACACGCGTAAGCGCTTCCAGACCGATCTTTCCTTCGCCCAGCTTTGCGTGGCGGTCCTTGTGGGAGCCCAGATCGTTCATGCTGTCGTTGAGATGGACCGCCTTCAGTCGTTTCAGACCGATGACCCGGTCGAATTCGTCCAGCACCTCGTCCAGATGATTTACGATGTCGTAGCCGCCGTCCCATACATGGCAGGTATCCAGGCAGACGCCCATTTTATCGGAAAGCTGTACCCGGTCGAGGATTTCCCGGAGTTCCTCAAAATTCCGTCCTACTTCACTGCCCTTGCCGGACATGGTCTCTAAAAGTACTGTAGTCTGATGCTGGGGCGTCAGGATCTGGTTGAGCATATCGCTGATATAGGCGACGCCGGCCTCGACGCCCTGGCCCACATGGCTTCCGGGGTGGAAATTATAGCAGTTTCCGGGCGTGAATTCCAGCCGGCGCAGGTCGTCCTCCATGGTCCGCCGGGCGAAATCCCGCAGATGTTCGTCTGCGGAGCAGCCGTTCAGCGTGTAGGGCGCGTGGGCCAGAATATGATTAATGCCGTGCTGTGCTGCATAGGTCAGATAGTCTTTTACGTCGGTTTCATCCAGCGCTTTCGCGTTGCCGCCGCGTGGATTGCGGGTAAAGAACTGGAAGGTATTAGCGTCTATGGAAACGGCCGTCTTCCCCATGGCGAGGTATCCTTTGGAAGACGACAGATGGCATCCGATTGTAAGCATGTTTGTTAATTCCTCCTTTGTAAAGCCGATAACGGCTTTTCTATGAGCAGTATATCATTTTCATTTCCCCCTTGCAACCGAATCATTTTCGCATTATAGTTAGAGCGTGCCGGCCGTGTCTGTATGGGCGGCAGCCGGCAGAGAGGCGGTGATCCGCGCCGGCACCATATTGGGAGGATAGAGGTTTTATTATGTATAAATGCTGTATTTTCGACCTGGACGGTACGCTCTTAAATACCGTTCACGCCCTGACGAAAACCATGAATCTGACGCTTGCCCATTTCGGGCTTGAGCCTGTTACAGAGGAGGATACAAAGCTCTTCGTCGGCGACGGCTATAAGAATTTCGTCAACCGTGCTTTCCGGCACCGGGGCGCGGCGGAAGAACTCATTGCGAAGGCGTATCCGGTGTATGTGGATTATTTTCAGGACAACTGTCTTTATCAGGTGGACGCCTATGACGGCATCCGGGAGCTTCTGAAATATTTAAAGGAACACCGGGTGAAGCTGGCGGTCGTCAGCAATAAGGGACAGGCGCAGGCCACCGAGAATATCGAGTACGTTTTTGGAAAAGGATATTTCGACTTGATCCTGGGAGAGCGGGAGGGCATTCCCCGCAAGCCGGATCCGGCCGGGCCTCTGTACGCGGCCAGAACTCTGGGTGCGGTTCCGGCAGAATGCCTCTATCTGGGCGACACGAATACGGACATGCGTACCGGCGCGGCGGCCGGTATGGATACGGTCGGCGTGACCTGGGGATTCCGTACGAGAGAGGAACTGGAGGCGTTTTCCCCCAGGTATATCGTTGACGATCCGCTGGAAATCCTGCCGATTATGGGGGGATGACCGTTTTTGGAGTCGTTTTGTGGGCTGTTTTTTCCATTTTTTGCTCAAATTTTGCCGCTTTGTGGGAGAAATATGTAAAAAAATATTTCCAATTTATGAAAAATGTGTTACAATGTACAGACTAAAAGAAACTGACCGTATGGGGTACATTAAACACAAAGGACGAGAGCATATGAAGAAATTGGAAATATGCCTGCTGTGTATATGTCTGTGCCTCTTCAGTCTCTGCGGCTGCAAGCGTTATGAGCGGATCGAAGCGACCTCGCCGGCGCCTGTGGTCGTGAGCCGTAATTCCGATGAAGCGGAAGATATGTCGGAACAGACTGAGGATGAGACGGCTGCCGCGCAGCAGGAAACCACTATCGTAGAACTGACTACAGAGGAGGAGACAGAGCCTCCGCTGCCCGAGAGGATCCCGGTGAAGGTAAAGGGCGTTTATCTGACGGCCTATGTGGCGGGGACGACGAGCATGTTCGATGAGATCCTCAGCCATATTGAGGAGACGGAGATCAACACTGTAGTCATTGATGTGAAGAATGATGAGGGCCGCGTCACATTTGCGATGGATTCGCCTATTGTGAACGAAGTGGGATCCGTGCAGAAGCTCATGAACGTAGAGTCTGTGATCGCGAAGCTGAAGGAACGCAATATCTACACGATTGCCCGCGTCGTGGCGTTTCGAGATCCGTTTCTGCCGGAGCAGCGCCCCGAATGGGGACTTCATCTGGCAGACGGAAGCCTGTACCGGGACAACAAGGGCCTGGCCTGGGTCAATCCCTATAAGCGGGAAGTCTGGGATTATCTGGTAGAGGTAGCGGTTGAGGCCCACAAGGCAGGATTCGATGAGGTACAGTTCGATTATATTCGCTTTTCCACGGAGAAGGGAATTAATAATGTAGTCTACGACGATGCGGACACGCATGGAATGTCCAAGACGGAGATTATCACCGAATTTGTGGAGTATGTCTATGAGAAATGTCTTCAGGAAGGCGTGTTTATGGCGGCTGATGTGTTCGGCGCCATTATCGGCGGAGGCATCGATTCGGACAATGTAGGTCAGTCTTACGGAAATATGGCGGCCAGCCTGGATTATATCTGCCCGATGATCTATCCGTCCCATTACGCGGACGGCAATTTCGGCATCGAGCATCCGGATACCCAGCCTTACGATACGATTCTTGCGGCACTGCAGGGCTCCAAGGCGGATCTGCGCGGCTATGCGAGGAACGGAGAGCATCAGGCGGTTGTACGGCCGTGGCTGCAGGATTTCACGGCCTCTTACCTGAAGAATTATATCAACTACGGACCGGAACAGATTCGCGCCCAGATCCAGGCGGTCTATGACGCAGGGTATGATGAGTGGATGCTCTGGAGCGCCGCGTGCA
>CANPZZ010000137.1 GCA_947589125.1 uncultured Lachnospiraceae bacterium | reverse complement strand
ATGAACTGCTTAAGCCAGGTGAATTACTCCCTGACGGCGGCCATCGGCGGCGTGCTCTGCGTGCTGCGGGGCTTTGATATCGGCGGACTGACGGTGTTCCTGAACTACTCCCGGCAGTTCTCCCGCCCGGTCAATGAGATCTCTCAGCAGGTGAGCCAGGTGTTCTCGGCTCTGGCCGGCGCGGAGCGAGTCTTCGCGGTGATGGACGAGAAGCCGGAGCCCGCGGACGATGCGGACGCGGTGACGCTTGCGCCGATGCAGGGCCATGTGATCCTGGATCATGTATATTTCGGCTACAACCCGGATAAGACGATCCTTAAGGACATCAGCCTCTACGCGAAGCCGGGACAGAAGATCGCGTTTGTCGGCTCCACCGGCGCCGGTAAGACCACGATCACCAACCTGATCAACCGGTTCTACGATATCCAGTCGGGAACCATTACGATCGACGGCGTGGACATCAAGCATCTGAAAATGGATAACCTGCGGGAAAATATCGCCATGGTTCTCCAGGATACCCATCTGTTCACAGGAACCGTGCGGGAGAATATCCGCTACGGACGGCTGGACGCCACCGATGAGGAAGTGGTCCAGGCGGCGAAGACGGCGTCGGCCCATTCCTTTATCATGCGTCTGCCGAAGGGGTATGACACGGAGCTGACCGGCGACGGCGCGAATCTGAGCCAGGGGCAGAGACAGCTTCTGAACATCGCCCGCGCGGCGATTTCCAAAGCGCCGATCCTGATTCTGGACGAGGCGACCAGCTCGGTCGATACCAGGACAGAGCGGCATATCGAGCATGGAATGGACCGGCTGATGAAGGACCGGACCACATTTGTGATCGCCCACCGGCTGTCTACGGTGCGTAATGCCAACGCGATCATGGTGCTGGAGAAGGGCGAGATCATTGAGCGAGGGGATCATGACGATCTGCTGGCGCAGAAGGGGCGGTATTACGAGCTGTATACCGGACTTTCGGAACTGGATTAAATTTAGAAAATGGGCACATCTTCCGCGGTGTTTGGCTGCGGGAGGTGTGCCGTTTTAATTAGTGCACATGGTCGCGGGAGGTACGCGAGTGAAAGCCCCGCCGCCTGCGCTTATGGTTCCGGATGGAAGAGGTTCTAAGACGAAAAACGGCCGTCTCCGGGGCACCGTCAAATTCGTGAGAAATCCTGAAGGGATTTCTCACTCAGCTTGCGCTCCGCCCCTGACTTGAGGTCAGGGGCTCCGACCCCGGAGACGGCCGTTTTTCGCCTAAGAACCTCTAACCATCCTCCACAAATCGCGCAGACGGCGGGGCTTTCACTCGCTGTTCTTTTTCGGGAGCCAGACGGTAGTTTCTGGGGAACAGGCAGTACGAACAGGGGATCACTGGCATCCTGCTCACAAGGAAACACAGCGGGACAGGCGGGGCGGGGGGACATCCCGAACGCGATTTACGGAGAAGGGTTAGTCTTTCTTAATGAAAAAACGCCGGTTTGAGGGCCGGAGCCCATGACCACAAGTCATGGGCGGAGCGGCAACCTGAGCGTGAACTCATCAGGAGTTCACGCGAATTTGCCGTTGCCCTCAAACCGGCGTTTTTGAATTTAGAAAGACTTCCCTTCGGAGTCATGAGCGTCCGGGATGTCCCCCCGCCCCGCCTGTCCCGCGTATCTCCCGCGACCATGTGCGCAGACATATTTACGCTAAGACGCGCTCACACCCCCTCTTTTGCCCCGATGCAAGGCGCCTTCCGCGTAAAATCAGTAGCAAAGAAGTGGAATCTGTGGTATGATGAACCCAGTATATATTGATTGAAAGTCCGGACGGACAGAAGGAGGTATCGGATATGTCGGAGAAAATGACGATCACATGGCTGGGGCATTCCTGCTTCAAAGTGGAGTCGCAGGGGTATGCGGTTATTCTGGATCCTTACGCGGATGGGTATGTGCAGGGACTGCGGCCGCTGCGGGCCAGCGCCAATGAAGTTTTTTGCAGCCACGGGCACGGCGATCACAATGCGGTGGATGTGATCGATGTGCGGAAAGGCGGCGCGTCGCCGTTTACGGTGACGGTGCTGGACACGTTCCATGATGATGTGAAGGGCGCGAAGCGCGGGCCGAATAAGATTCACATTCTGGACGACGGAACTTTCCGGGTGGTCCATATGGGTGATCTGGGGTGTGAATTGACAGAGGAGCAGAAGGCGGCACTGGCCGGCGTAGATGTGATGCTGATTCCGGTGGGAGGTTTCTTTACGATCGACGCGAAGCAGGCGAAGGCCGTCGCGGACGCAGTGAAGCCGCGGGTCACGGTGCCCATGCATTATCGGAGCGAGAAGTTCGGCTTTGATGTGTTGGCAGAGCTTAGTGATTTCACATCCCTGTGCGATAATGTGGTGGTCTATGATACTAATACGCTGACGCTGACGAAGGAGACACCGGCGCAGACAGCGGTGCTGCAGTGCGTGTAGCAGAATCAGATGAAGAAGCAGGGACACAGGTATTGCAGAGAAATGATTGAAAAAGGCTGTATGGTAACGGGAAGCGGACAGGGGGATAACGGCTGAATGAAGCAAAATGGCGGATGGCGGGATCTTCTGCGCAGATGGCGGATGAATTTTGCCAGGTTCATGGTGGGCCGATACGGAAGCGATGAACTGAACCAGTTCTTGTCGGTACTGATTTTGGTGATGGTTGTTGTCAGCATTTTTACGCGGACAAGTATCCTGTTTTTCCTGGAACTGGCGCTGCTGGTCTGGATCTATTTCCGGATGTTTTCGAAGAATACGGGACAGCGTTTTAAAGAGAATCAATGGTATTTGAATCTGCGTTTTCAGGTGACGGAGGGCTGGAAGAAATGGCCTGCCCGCATAAAGGAAGCGCGTCAGTATAAGATTTTCAAATGCCCGAACTGCGGGCAGAAGCTGCGTATTCCCAGGGGACACGGGAAGATCAGCATTCACTGCCGCAAATGCGGACATGATTTTACCGGGAAGAGCTGACGGAAGAGACAGGCATTTATTTTGAATAACCGGGAGGTATGTATCCAATGAAAAGGTGTGCGGCGATCGTTTTGACGGCGGTATTTTTGATGGGGACCGCCATGCAGTGTATGGCGTCCGGGATCGATACGATGATGCCGAAAGGAACCAGCGGCGCGCCGGGATATGGGCCGATTACGACTGCGCCGGGCACTACGCAGGGAAAACGGCAGGATGCGGAGCTGGCTGAACAGATCGCCCGCGACGAAGCGGAGGGCGTGATCCGCAAAGATGCCCGTTCGGAGGATAAGGTGACGTTGTCCTTTATCGGGGATCTGGGTTTCGGCGAGGGATATACGATCATGAATTACTATCACAGCACCGGTGACCAGCTGGAACAGTGCATCCTGCCGGATGTGCTGGCGAGGATGGACGCGGCGGATATCATGATGGTGAACAATGAGTATACCTACAGCAGCCGGGGCAAGCCCCTGTCCGGCAAGACCTATACGTTCCGGACGAAGCCGGAGACGGCGGCCAATCTTCTCAAGATGTCGGCGGATATCGTTTCCGTGGCCAATAACCATGTTTATGATTACGGCGAGACCGCGCTGATCGATACGCTGGATACGCTGGATCAGTACGGCGTCCCTTACGTGGGCGCGGGGCGGAATCTGGACGAGGCGAAGAAGATCGTGTATTTTCGGGTAAATGGGATCAAAATCGCCTATGTCAGCGCGACTCAGGTGGAGCGGTCCTACGTCTATACGAAGGAGGCCACGGACACATCGGCCGGCGTGCTGCGCACCTATGATCCGGCGAAGTTCCTGGAAGTGATCCGCGAGGCGGACGCCAACAGCGATTTCGTGGTGGTCTATGTCCACTGGGGAACGGAGGGTACCAACTATTTCGAAGCGGATCAGCAAAGCCTTGGTCACCAGTACATTGACGCGGGAGCGGACCTGGTCATGGGCGATCATCCGCACCGGCTGCAGGGGATCGAGTATTATAAAGGCGTGCCGATCCTTTACAGTCTCGGGAATTTCTGGTTCAACAGCAGTACGCTGGACACCGGCATCGCCGAGGTGGATATCACGAAGGACGGCATCGTGGAGTTCCGTTTCGTGCCCTGCCAGCAGAAGGGCTGCCGCACGTCGCTGGTGACGGACGCGGGGGAGAAGCAGAGAGTGCTCCAGTTCATGCAGAATATTTCCGTGGGTGTGACGATCGATGAAAATGGGGTCGTGCGGCCGGATTTTTAGGCTTGACAAATCCTGCGCCGCCCGCTATAATGGCTATAATTTCATGACGAAAAGCGATGATAAGAACAAGTAGCAGCAGGCAGCAGCACACAGAGAGCAGCCGGGCGGTGAGAGGCGCGTGGAAAGTCTGCTGTGAATACATCTTTGAGCTTCACACCAAACGGCGTATGCCGCCGGGACAGGATCCCGGCAGGCGGGAGCAGACCGGTGACGTGCGAACAGGCACCCCGGTATGCGCGGAGGCAGTAAAGTGCCGGAGCATATGCGTCCCGCAGAGGCGTAGCCAAGTAGGCTGTGACGGATTCCTGCACACGTTATCGTGCTAGGGTATGAACGGAAGGTTCGGAAGGATCTCATGAGGCCGTATGACATTGACAGGCCGGATGTGAGGCAGGAACCGGTTCCGGCTGTACCCGAAGAGGCGGAAAGACGCGAGTCTTTCTGTAAAGAATAGGTGGTACCACGAGGTTTGCGCCCCGTCCTATGAAGAATACGTAGGACGGGGTTTTCTTTTTGCAAAGCGTCTTCGAGGCGCTGACGCAGGGAAGTCCGAGAAAGCTGTTTCCTGGTAATTCCGGAGAAATCGCAGTGGGTGAAAGCCATCGCGGACGAAAAGTACCGGCTATGTACCATCACAAAGATGCCTCATCACAGAAGGCATGGAAGAACCCGACACATTTTAATCCATATCACAAGGAAAAGGAGAATGAGTTATGCAGTGTTACGATGAACTGGTCGCCCGCGGGCTGATCGCCCAGGTGACCGACGAGGATGAGATTCGGAAGATGGTAAATGAAGGCCGTGCCGTCTTCTACATTGGCTTCGACCCGACGGCCGACAGCCTTCATGTGGGGCATTTCATGGCGCTGTGCCTGATGAAGCGCCTGCAGATGGCCGGCAACAAGCCGATCGCGCTGATCGGCGGCGGCACCGGCATGATCGGAGATCCGTCCGGCCGCAGCGACATGCGCCAGATGATGACGGTGGAGACGATCGAGCACAACTGCGAGTGCTTCAAGAAGCAGATGAGCCGCTTTATCGATTTCTCGGACGGCAAGGCCCTGATGGTCAATAACGCCGACTGGCTGCTGAACCTGAATTACGTGGAACTGCTGCGTGAAGTGGGCGCGTGCTTTTCCGTCAACAACATGCTCCGCGCCGAGTGCTACAAGCAGCGCATGGAGAAGGGACTGAGCTTCCTGGAGTTCAACTACATGATCATGCAGAGCTATGATTTCTACATGCTGTTCCAGAAATACGGCTGCAACATGCAGTTCGGCGGCGACGACCAGTGGAGCAACATGCTGGGCGGCACCGAGCTGATCCGCCGCAAGCTGGGCAGGGACGCCTACGCGATGACGATCACATTGCTGCTTAATTCCGAGGGCAAGAAGATGGGCAAGACCCAGTCCGGCGCGG
>CANPZZ010000136.1 GCA_947589125.1 uncultured Lachnospiraceae bacterium | reverse complement strand
TTCTTCTCCTGGATCTCCAGCTCCCGCATCTGGTTGTTCAGCTGCACCACGGCCATGGGCTCGATGAAAACGGTGGAGCCGGTGGAAGACTGGTCGTGGATCATGCCGGAAACCTGGGATTTGTGCTCCGCCTTCACCGGCAGACAGTAGCGGCCGTCCCGCATCGTGATGACCGCGTCCTGCAGGTAAGTGCGGTTGGAATTCAGGAGCGCATTTAACTGGTTATGGACCTTCTCGGAAATAGACCGCATGGAGCGGCGCACCCGGCGCAGGCCGGGACTGGCGTCGTCGCTGATCTCCTCTTCGGAAATGATGCAGCGCTTGATCTCATTGTTCAGGGTGGTCAGCGGCTCCAGCGAGCGGAACATTCCGTCCAGGGAATCGTCCGGAAACTCATCGCTCTCCTCGCGGCGGCCGTAAGCCCTGGCCCGGTCCGCGATGGTCAGCATGGCGCTGACAGAGAGAAGTTCCACGACCGAGAGGGAACTGCCGATCTCCAGCCGCTTGAGCGATGCGCCCACGTCTTTTAAGCCGGTAAATGAAATGCTGCCTTTCAGGCGGACCCGCGTCAGCGCGTCGGAGGTCTCCTTCTGGGCCTGGGTGATCTCGCCGATGTCGGTGAGAGGAACCAGGGCCTGGCACTGGGCGCGGCCCAAGGGGGAACTGGCGTAGTCGGCCAGAAGGGCGACGATCTTATCGTATTCGAGGGTTTTTAGTACTTTTTCGTTCATGATATGTCCTCGTGATATGTGTGGGTGGGGTGTAACTTATTGGTGAAGGCTTAAGAGCCTGCGTGAAAAGTATACCATGTCCTCCGGGGGATGCGCACGGTTCGCTTCGGTGTTTACCCTCCCGATGGTCGGGCGCGAACCGGCGCGGGTATAATCTCTGTCGAGATTATACCATGTCCTCCGGACATGCTCCCTTCGGGGGATGCACACGGTTCGGTCCGGTGTTTTGTCCTCACTTCGTTCGGACACCGAACCGGCGCGGTATAATCTCTGTCGAGATTATACCATATATATCCGGGTTTTGCCTTCCCTTTTTCTTAAAAATTCTGAAAAATATCGCAAAAAACCGCCGCGAACCACGGTTTTACTTGCATAAATCCTCATCTGAAATTATAATAGAGACAGATTCTCTGAAAGGAGAGCAGGCATGTCGGATAAAAATGGTTCCGACCGGGAACCGGAGAGGAAACGCCCGTTTATACGTGAGAAAGTGGCTAAACCGCCAAGAACGAAGAGGCAGATGGCATTTCGCGTGTTTGCCTATGTGATTCTTGCGGCCATCGCCGGGATCGCCGCAGGGACAAGCTTTGCCGTGGCGGGACCGATCGCGGAGCGTTACCTTGTGCCGACGACTGCGGCGCCTACGGCGCCGACTGTGACGATTCCTACGGATACGGAGACCGTACCTGCGCCTGCGAATACGGGGACACGGCCGGGTTCTTCGAATAGCGGAAATACGCCGGGCTCTGCTGTTACAGGAGCCGTGCCTGGAGCCACGGGCGATGGAAACGCGCCAGGCTCAGCTGACACGGGAGCCGCGCCGGGAAGCGCGGGCGGAGGAAGCGTACCGGGTTCTGCTGATTCGGAAACAGCGCCGGGAACCGCGAACGGCGGAACTGCGCCGGACTCCAATGACACAGGAACTGTGCCGGGTTCCACGGATACCATTCCGGAGACGACTGCGCCGCCGGAGACGACAGAACCGCCGACATCAGAGGAAGAGACGGAGACAACGGAAGAGACGAAGCCGATCGAGGAGATTCTCGAGTCGGCCATTGAAGAATATGATTACACGGTGGACGACCTGAATTCCATGTACACCGCCCTGCGCGGCGTAGCGGCCGCGGCAGACAATGGAATCGTAACGATCCACTCGGTGCGCCAGGAACTGGACTGGTTCGATAATCCGATCGAGAATACCGGTCTGTATGCCGGAGCGATATTTGCCGCGACGGAGCAGGAACTGATGATTCTGATCCCGGCGGCGGCGCTGGAGGATGCGGACACGCTGCGGGTTACATTTGCGGACGGCAGCGAGGCCGACTGTACGGTGCGGCAGACAGACAGCCTCACCGGCATGGCGGTGGTCAGCGTGGGACTTAGCGATCTGGAAGAGACGACGAAGGCGAAGGTCTCGGCTCTTACGCTGGGGAATTCATTTCTGACCAAACAGGGCGACGTGGTCATGACGGTAGGGGCTCCTACGGGGGCGGTGCATTCCTGCGCTTACGGATTCATTTCCCATATTGCCCGTAACGTGCAGGTGCCGGACGGCGTCACGCGGCTTCTGTACGCAGACGTGGCGGCGGACGCGGCGTCGGGGACATTTCTGATCAATACGACGGGCGAGCTGATCGGCTGGGTGACGGACGACTATGAAAGCGGCAGCGGCATCGCGGTGGTCAGGGCTATTTCCGAATACAAGTCCATGCTGGAGAAGATGTCCAACGGAATTCCGATCCCGTATCTGGGCATCCAGCCGCAGGAAGTCAGCGAGGCGATGCAGGAAAGCGGCATGCCGGCCGGGATCTATGTGCTGGAGTGCAGCATCGAGGGGCCGGCCTACGACGCGGGCATCCAGAGCGGCGACATCATCGTGCGCATCGGCGAGACGGACGTGGAGAAGATCAGCGAGTTCCAGGCGCAGATGGCCGCGCTGAAAGCGGGAGATCAGGCGACGGTTATGGTTCAGCGCAAAGGCGCTGATGAATATATTGAACTGGAATATCAGGTGAACGTGGGAGCCAGGTGATGTGCCTGGCTTCCGGCGGCTGTGGACGTGCGGGTGCGGCGTGGGCCGCCGGACAGCGCGGGCCGCGGCGTTCGCCGGACAGCAAAGGGATTCAGGAAGGCAGGAAGAGGCATGAAGTATATCGAAACGCTGAGAGAGGGCATGCGGATATCCGAAGTGTATCTGTGCAAGAGCAAGCAGATCGCCCAGACCAAGGCCGGCAAAGACTACGGCAATCTGGTACTGCAGGATAAGACGGGGACCATCGATTCCAAGATCTGGGATCTGGGATCGCCGGGAGTGAACAGCTTCGAGGCGATGGACTACGTCCGGGTCGACGCGGACGTGACGATGTTCCAGGGCAGTCATCAGCTGAACGTCAGGCGGATCCGCAGGGCTGACGAGAATGAATACGTCCCGGAGGATTACCTGCCGGTCAGCGGCAAGGATATCGGGAAAATGTACGCGCAGCTGCAGGAGCACGCGCGCTCCCTTAAGAATCCGTACCTGAACCGGCTGGCGTCGTCGTATTTCATCGACGATCCGGAGTTCGCGAAAGCATTTAAATTCCACAGCGCGGCCAAGAGCGTCCATCACGGCTTCGTGGGAGGGCTCCTGGAGCACACGCTGAGCGTGACGGACACCTGCGCGTACCTGGCGGCGCATTATCCGGAACTGAACCGGGACCTGCTGGTCTGCGCGGCCATGTTCCACGACATCGGGAAGATCCGCGAGCTGTCCGTCCTGCCGGAGAATGATTACACGGACGAGGGGCAGCTTCTGGGACACATCGTCATCGGCGCGGAAATGGTGCGTGAGAGGAGTCTTACGATCCCAGGCTTCCCGGAGAAGCTGCGGACCGAGCTTCTGCACTGCATCCTGGCCCATCACGGGGAACTGGAATTCGGCTCGCCGAAGAAGCCTGCGCTTCTGGAGGCGCTGGCGCTGAGCTTCGCCGACAATATGGACGCCAAACTGGAGACGATGATCGAGGCGCTCCGGGCCGGCGGCGACAATAAGGGCTGGCTGGGGTATAACCGGTTCCTGGAGACGAATTTGCGGAAGACGTCGGAGTGAGAAACAAAATGAGCTGTCCGTCCGAATTAAGCGGGCGGCAGCTCATTTTGTTTCTAATGAGAGGTTAAAGGTATGTCTATGTAAAAAGCAGCGTGGCTTGAGTTGTTAGTCGAGGCCGCCCTGGTATGCGCCATCCAAAACCGGCCCCATTTCCGAGTGTCCGCCGGGCGGCCCGCCGTGCAAAACGGCTCACGGGTGTCAGCGTGCCGACCGTATGAATTGTTCTCTGGAATGATTCTATGATAGCAGGAAAATGTGACCAGATTTTGTTTAATTGATGAAAGAAATCTAAATATCCTTACGAAAAGCGAAATATAGGGAGAAGAAAATACTGAGACGCTGGGGAAACGCAATGGGAGCGGGTGGGCTGAGGATTTAGAAACGGCAGCGGACAGCCGACGCAGACGAGGTGAAGGATGGGGGCTGCTGGAGGCGGTCAGGCGGGGTTGGGGGCGCTGCAGCGGACACAGAAAGGTTGAGGAACGAGAACCGCAGTGGGCGGCAGGAGCCGGCAGAATAACAACAGTATAAGAGAAGAGGAGAAAAATATGAACGACAAAGTTGTCTGGAAGAAAAACGACCGCTTCACGGTGACGATCGAGGATCTGTCGGAGGACGGCTCCGGCATCGGCAAGAAGGACGGATATATCTGGTTTATCAAGGACACTGTCATCGGCGACGTGGTCGAAGCGAAGGCGATGAAGACGAAGAAGTCCTACGGCTTCGCCCGGCTGGAGCGGGTGATCACGCCGTCCCCGAAGCGGATCACGCCGGCGTGCCCGGTAGCCCGCCAGTGCGGCGGGTGCCAGCTGCAGGCGATGAGTTATGAGGAAGGGCTGCGGTTCAAGGAGAAGAAGGTCTTCGAGAACCTGCGGCGGATCGGAGGATTTGAGAATCTGCGGAGAGTGGAGAAGCCGGATGCGGGGACAGATGACACGGACAGGCTTGTTGTGAGTGAAGGTTGTGTGGATGTTTGTGGTGAGGAAAGCGTGGCCACGAGTGACGCGGCCATGAGTCTCAAGAAAGAGTCTTTCGTGTGCTGCAGTAAAAATGCGAACATGAGCGACGATGCAGATTCAGACGCGGCTATGCGCGGTAAGGAAGGAATAGCTATGCCAGATAATGGCAATGCAGATATTGTCGCAGAAGAGAATGCCGTCGAGAAGACAATTCCATTTTATCCTATCATCGGCATGGACAACCCCTGGCGCTACCGCAACAAGGCCCAGATCCCCTTCGGCCTCGACAAGAACGGCGAGATCGTGACCGGGTTCTACGCGGGCCGAACCCACGCGATCATCGGGCACGACGACTGTCTGCTGGGCGTGGAGGAGAACCGACAGATCCTCTCGGTCATCAAACAATATATGCGCGAGAACCATATCGCCCCCTACGACGAGGAGACGCGCCGCGGCCTGGTGCGCCACGCGCTGATCCGCAAAGGCTTCCGCACCGGCGAGCTGATGGTCTGCCTGGTGATCAACGGCCGGAAGCTTCCGGCGGCAGACAGGCTGACCGCCGCCCTGCGCGAAATGCCCGGCATGACGAGCATTTCCTATTGTATCAATACGGACGACACCAATGTGATCCTGGGGCGGGAGATCGTGAATCTCTTCGGCCCCGGCTATATCACCGACTATATCGGCAATGTGAAATACCGCATTTCCCCGCAGTCCTTCTACCAGGTGAATCCGGTGCAGACGGAGAAATTGTACGGCACGGCGCTTGAATACGCGGGCCTGACCGGCACGGAGACCGTGTGGGACCTCTACTGCGGGATCGGGACCATTTCCCTGTTCCTGGCGCAGAAGGCTGGGCGCGTCTATGGCGTGGAGGCGGTGCCCCAGGCGGTGGCTGACGCCCGCGAGAATGCCCGGCTGAACGGCCTGACCAACGTGGAATTCTTCGAGGGCCGCGCGGAGGAGGTGCTGCCGCGGATGTACGCCGAGAACCACATCGCCGCGGACGTGGTCGTGGTGGACCCGCCGCGGAAGGGGTGCGACACCGCCTGCCTGGACACGATCGTGAAAATGGCGCCGCGCCGGGTGGTGTACGTGAGCTGCGACTCGGCGACGCTGGCG
>CANPZZ010000135.1 GCA_947589125.1 uncultured Lachnospiraceae bacterium | reverse complement strand
GGCCAGTATTTCGGGTCGAAATCACAGTTGCCCTGCTCGCTCCAGTGGAAATAATCGATCACGATGGCGTCGACCGGAATCCCGCGGCGGTGGTATTCTCTCGCCACTTCAAGAAGCTCCTCCTGCGATTCATAGCGGCACTTCGACTGCCAGAAACCGGCCGCCCACGCAGGCATCGCGGGCGCAAAGCCGGTAAGTCGGCAGTAGGTATTCAGCACCTGGGCCGGCGTCTCCCCAACAAAGACGAGATAATCTGCCTGCCGGCAGCAGTCCGCCGTCCAGACCGTGTGATTGAAGCCGAATTCGACGCGGCCTGGGGAAGGATTGTTCCACAAAAAGCCGTAGCCGAGGGAAGAATAAATGACCGGCACCGTGGATTTGGTGTTCCAGTGGGCCAGATCGTAGGTACAGCCCTTGCGGTCGAAGAAGCCCTGCTGTTCCTGGCCGATTCCGTAAATATGCTCGTCCCGCGCGTCGAAATTCACGCGGACCCGGTAGTTTTCGCCTGCAATATGGGTATAGCGGGTGACCATGTCCGCCTCTTCGTGGGTGGAAAGCACCGTCTCCCCGCCGCGCCTAAACTCGATCCGGCAGCCGGACCAGGACTTTGTAAGGATCACGGTAAGCAAACCGTTGCGGATTACGCCGCGGTTCACGTCAGACGGATGCTCCGCCGGTTCCTTTTTCAGCTCGCCTCCGCAATCGAGAAGTGTCTCCGCTTCGCAGGATTCCGGCTCATTAAGCGTCCATTTCTCATCGGAAAATCTTGTGCTGCGGGAAGCCCTGACGCGGACGCAGTTCGCACCGTAGGGCTCGATCCATACATTTTCATCGCGGGTCTGGAACAGCAGACCGTTTTCTTTTATCTGTATCATCAATTGCCTCCTGTCAGATTAGATATCATTGTCAACACTCAACTTTTGCAATATAATCATCAGTTTACAGAACCATTATCAGCTTACCTGCCCTGACAGAACGCATCCAATCAGCAGCTTTATCGTAAACTTCTCATGAAGAAATACAAACGTCAGGATCAGCGTGATCACCACACTCAGTTTATCGACCGGAACCACCTTCGACGCCTCTCCGATCTGCAGCGCCCTGTAATAGCACAGCCAGTTTGTAAGTTTATTTACAATACTTCATCATTGCTTCGACAATTTCCGGGTATGCAAATGTACAGTCGCTCCTGCGGAAAATTCCGAAGTTCTCGCCATTTCCCGCGAAGGCGTTGTTATCCCACCAGCAGCTGATCCGCCGCGCCCTCGCCGCCGCTATGTAATAGGCCGTAAAATCAACTCTCGCCTGAGTATTGCCGCCCTTGTCCCTGGCGCCGAATTCATCGATCACGACGCCGGTGCCGTTCTTTACGTATTTTTCAAACAGCGTATCCATCAGCGTGTCGATCTCGGACGTACTTGCGCGCTTACTCATGCTCCACTTGGCCGTACTGCCTTTTTCATCCGGCGACTGCAGCGCGAAATCATAAGGCGTATAGGCGTGGACCTCCACCAGGATCCGGTTTTCATTTCCTTCCGTGTCCTTCGGAAGTTCAAAATACTCGTTGGAAGCGCCCTGCAGGGAAGCGTCGTAGCCCGGCACCAGCAGATAGCGGTCCGCGTTGTGGGAACCGGACGCGCGCACTGTGTCGACAAAAAGCTGATTGTACTCGTTAATGAGTTTTACCGCTTCCACGCACTCATTCTTCTTCAGATCCAGCCACCACTCGTAGTTGGTTCCCACAAGCCGCGGTTCATTTAACGACTCCATGAGCAGATGCTCGTCATAATCCGCGAAACGCTGCGCCAGCTGCGACCAGATCGACTTAATATACGCTTTGGACTGATCCGCGTACTCCTGCGACGGGTACAT
Organism: uncultured Lachnospiraceae bacterium; assembly: GCA_947589125.1. Taxonomy (GTDB): domain Bacteria; phylum Bacillota; class Clostridia; order Lachnospirales; family Lachnospiraceae; genus UBA3402. The sequence continues at coordinate 4,134 of CANPZZ010000135.1, read as the reverse complement.
ATACCCGGTGGAATTGTCGTGATGGATGTTGAGGATCACATACATATCGTTATCCATCGCGTAATCCACCACCTCCTGCACGCGATCCAGCCACTGGGCGCTGATAGTATAGCTGCCGTCGTCCGACACATGATTGTGCCACGACACCGGAATACGGAGCGTCTCAAAACCGGCGGCCTTAAGCGCGTCGATCATTTCCTTCGTCGTCTTAATTCCGCACCACAGAGATTCGAAGGCCATTTCATCCTGCATATTCTGATCGCTGCCGGCGTCAAAGGTATTGCCCAGATTCCAGCCGACTTTCAGTTTTTCTGCAAAATCGACAGCCGATGTATCCGCTCCCTCATTCAGCGTACGTTTCTCCATACTGATCTCCGGCACGCTGACAGCCGGGACCGCGCTTTCATGCTCTTTCATATCCGCTTCCTCCGATTCATTTTTCTTCTGTGCGCTCTCCGATCCGCCATCCAATTCAGAGCGCAGCCGGTCCTGAAGCGTATCCGCCGCTTCCTCATAGGAAACAAGGGACGTTTCCGTCGTACTGCCAGCAGCACCACAGCCTGTATTTGTCAATATCATGGCACTTGCCAGACACATGATCAAGAATCTTTTTTTCACATTGCATCGGCCTCTCTTTCCTTCGGATATTCGTTTTTTTCCGTACAAAAGCCATCAGCTACTATATGCCGGACCTATTTCCACACATAATTCTGTCGCTCAGCAAATAACCGTACGTGGTCTCATTTATTATTTTCGAAATAACGGGCCATAATGTCACCCCATCTTTCCGCGATCTGCTGAACCCCTTCCAGCGAAGGATGAACCATATCCTGCGAAATAAAATCCTCCCGGTCAAGCAAAGCAAGTCCGTCCGTAAAAATGAGCCGCTCAGAGGCATATTCCGCAACGATCCTGCGGCAGTCAGCCGCAACCGTCTGCTGTTCGCTGTTGGAAATCCCGAAAATACTGGTGGCGAAAACCGGTCTTGGATCCCGGGCTAATATCTGTGTAAATACATCCACCCGCTCCTCAAATTCCTTCAGATCCGTGACATCTTTCAGCAGATTGACGCCCATTTCCACGGATGCGAAGTCCCAGTCTTTCCGGGAAATGATATATTCAGCCATGGCCGGCTCCAGAAATGCCGTGCCCGCAAAGCCCAGGTTCAGGTAGTCGCATCCGAGCCGCTGGGCGATGCGGAACGGATAACTGTACGGCTGCGCCAGAGCCAGGCTGCCGTGGGTAATGGACGAACCGTAAGCCAGGTAGGTCCTGGCAGGCAGCTCTTCCTCTCGCGGCGGAACGGTCTCGCCCTCGCAGTCCACGAAATAGCACAGGCCGTAAGGCAGAACGATGCGGATAATCTCCGGCGAGAAAGGCAGATTTTTCTCTTCCGTGATCCGGCGCAGATTGTCCAGATTCGAGGGCTTTGGAATCTCAATCCAGGTCGGCGACGTTCCGATCACCTTCGTGGACCATTTCCAGCCGCCCTGGAAGGAGCCCATGTAGATACATGCTACCTGCGCTTCCTCCATTTCATCCGCCTGCAGACAGATCCTGGCCTGATCGCCCATAAGACGGAAGCGCAGCTCGACTCCCGTGGAATAAAAAGCGCTTCTCGTTCGAAGGACAGGGTTGACCTGTTCGCGGAGAGACGCTGGAATCCGGCTCATGGCCAGGCCCTTTTCACAGGGAATAAGTTCTTCTACGTTGTGGAATTCTATATTTCTGTAAATCATAGTTTATTCACCTCGACAGCACTGCTTTATTCGACGATTCATTCGTGCAGTCTCCGTATGATCCGGAACAACACCGCATTCTCCATCACCAGCGGCTGCGAGTGGGCGAAGAACACGATTCCATCCGTCGGCGCCACAATGCTGCTTAATACCTCCCCTTCGCAGGGATCGATAATATCCGCCATGATCTCACCCATATGGATCTCCTCGCCCGGCTCCACTCTGCGGCGGAAGATGCCGGCCTCATTGCTGCGCACGTTCATCAGCTCCTCCTCATGGATTGTGGTCGCGATAAAGCCAGCGTGGCTGTTATAGCGGATCACGCCCATGCGGGTCAGGAAGCGCAGCACCGCCGCCACCGCCTGGCGGGCCGACGCCTCGTCGATCTGGTCTGTCGCGTTGGCATAGACGGAAAACGCGTTGGTGTTCCAGATCTGCCAGTTGTAATTCAGCGTCAGCGTGTCCACCGGTCTGGGTTTGCGCAGCACCACATAGGGCAAGCCGAACAAATTGGCCAGGCTGGCGTTCTCATAGCCGGTCTCCATCATCCGCACATGGGGCACGAAATTGCCGCGCATGTAGAAGCTGGCGAACTGGATGCCGTAGTTATACTGCTGTACCACCTCGAAAAGTCCCGCTGCGATCCGCTGGGTCGTCTCTCCCTGGTCGTAGCCGGGGAACATCCGGTTAATATCCGTATTGTCCACGGGCCAGAAGCGCTTGCCGATGTTCATCGCGGAATGGTTCACCGACGGGATCACCAGGATCTCGTTGTTGGCGACCAGATTGCCATGCTTCTCCAGATCCCGCAAAGCCCGCACCAGCTGGCTGCAGATGTACATCTGCTGGACTTCATTTCCGCGCAGCGCGCCCACGATGCAGGTGGATTTCTCCCCGATGCCAAAATGGTAGCCGTAGATATTCAGGGCGTCCCGGTATGTATTTTCCATACGGAAGATCAGTTCTTTTCTCATCAGAATTCACCTCCCAGCACTCTGGCGATCAGGGAGCCGCTGTTGACGATCGGATACTCCCGCAGCGTGAAGACCATGCCGTCGAACGGCGCGTAAAGCGTCTCTTCCACCTTGCCTTCCAGAGGATTTAAGATCTCGCCGATGACTTCGCCCTTCTTAATGTGCATCCAATGCTCTACCTTCGGGATGAAGATGCCGGGGCGGTTGGCGTTGATGAAGCCCACCTGCCCGTCAGAGGAAATGATCGGCTCCTTCGGCGTGATCACCGGTCCGTTCCAGATCCCCAGATCCTTCATCAGGCAGAAAATACCGTCGATAAGCTGATTGCCGTAGTCCAGCGTGATGCGCATGCCCACGCCCATTTCCACTACCAGCGTGGGAACGCCGGCCATATTCATTGTGTGGGCCAGCGTAGACTCCAGCACCGTCGCCGCCGCGTGGATCCAGACGTAATCCACATTCAGGCGCTTCGCGTAAGGCAGCAGATTTTCCGCCGTCATCTCGCTGACGCGCACCTGCGGGATCTCCCGCAGGAAAATGTTGCTGGCGTGGATATCGATGCAGAGATCCGCGCCGCTTAGATCCTTTACGATCCGGTTGGCGATCTGCTCCTGCACCTGGCCGTCCTCGCTTCCCGGGAAGATCCGGTTCATATCCAGATCGAAGGCCGGGATGCCACGGGTAATGGAATCGATGCCCAGGGGATTTAACGCCGGGTACACGTCCACGATCCCTTTCAGATGCTCCGGCTGGCTGTTCAGCCGGTGGATCAGCTCATAACACACATACTGTCCCTCCAGCTCGTCGCCATGGGTGCCGGTGACGACGCAGATGCGTTTCTCGCCGCCGGTCAGATTCTTCGGGGCGATGGTGGATTTGCGGATCTGAAGCCGCTCGTCCACCGGAAGTCCTACGGACACAACTGTCTTGATCATTTTCTTTCTTCTCCATTCTGCCGCGCTGAGGGCGGCGGATTAATTTCCATGCAAAAAAGGCGCCAGCGGCACATTCTCTTCATTTCGGTCATTTTTTCAGGCTATTCAATGACTTGTTCAACCTGAACGCTTTCTCCGCCAGGGTCAGCGTCTCCTCAATCCTCCGGTTCTCATCCCGGAGGATCACAGAAAACCCGGAATTCAGAAAGCGGTCGTAATTCTCCTGCGTATTGATCCGCATCAGGCACTGCCGGAAATTCTCAAGCGCATATTCCGGATCCGGCTCTTCCATGATCAGCTGATACAAAAACTGCTTGCCCCTGTCCGACCGTTCGAAAAAGCGCCGCACCGAGATCTCCGGATCCGCCAGCATGATCAGGACGTGATCGTGCTTCGCAACCGTTTTCAACGTCTCGATCGAGATATTCGTATCCACGAAGACCGGCTTTTCCCGCGTCCGCAGTTCTTCCAGGATCCCCAGTTCCA
>CANPZZ010000134.1 GCA_947589125.1 uncultured Lachnospiraceae bacterium | reverse complement strand
GAGAAAATGAATCTGAGGTCATCGTCCCTTGGGGATCGTCTTTTTCATGTCAACTGACAATTCGTTTACTTCATCAAAATCAGATAAAAGGATTTACATTTTTCCGGAAGCTATGTATAATGAAAAAAGCAACGGTTTTAACGGTACGTGTTCCGTAACAGAAGAGGAGGTAGTTTAAGATGGGAAAGATGCATGACACAATGGAGGAATTCAAGAAATTCATTTTCCGCGGCAATGTTGTGGATATGGCAGTCGGCGTTGTCGTCGGCGGCGCGTTCAGCACGATCGTGAATTCCATGGTGAACGACATCATAATGCCGATCGTGGGCGCCATTGCGGGCGGTACGACCTTCACCAACTATAAGCTGGTGCTTCATCCGGCGGTCCTTGATGAAGCGGGGAATGTCGTTACCGCGGAAGCGGCGATTCTGTACGGCAGCTTCATCCAGAACATTATCAACTTCCTGATCATCGCGGCCTGCGTTTTCTTCGCTATTAAGATGCTCAATACGATCACCGCGCAGTTTAAGGCGAAGGAAGAAGAGGAGGCTGCGCCCGCGGAGCCGGCAGGACCGACTTCAGAGGAACTTCTGGCGGAGATCCGCGATCTGCTGAAGGAAAAGAACGCATAATTTTAAGAAGCGATACATAACCGATATGTATATAGAACAAAAACCGGTTTCCTGTTTAGGAGGCCGTTTTTTGTGTATAAACGCAGGGTTTTTACGAGAAAAAAATAGTCACAAATCATCTGGACAGTCAGAAAAGATTGGTCTATACTGTAGAATAGATAATTATGAGTGAAAGGAATCTGTTCGCGATGGAAGAGGAGGAAAAGAGAGTACCAAGAAGCCGGAAGAAAAAGCCGACTCCCATTGCTGTCAAAATACTGGCCGGAGCCGCCGCCGCTGTGATATTGGGAGGGATCGCAGGCGCCGCCGGCTACTTGTATTATACAGGCGAAGGGGAACAGTACCGCACGGTATTTTTCCCGAATACGGCAGTGAACGGGATCGATGTTTCCCAGAAGACTGTAGAAGAAGTCGAGGCTCTGGTGGCGTCGAGAATGGAGGAATACATTCTGACCGTCGTCGGAAGAGGAGGTGTCGAGGAGAAGATAACCGGGGATGAGGTCGGACTGCATTATGTATTTGACGGAACGCTGGAACAGTATCTGGCCGCCCAGGATCCGATGGACTGGTGGAATCACAGGGACACAGCGACAGAGTATCAGATCAGTACCATGATCGAAGCAGATGACGAGATGCTGAAGGACCGCATTGAGAAAATGGTATTCCTGGACGATGCGCAGGCAGTGGAGCCGGCAGACGCGTATCTGTCGGACTATATCGAAGGAGAAGGATATAAAGTGATCCCGGAGAAGGAAGGGACTGTCCTGAATAAGACCCGGGTAAAGAAGGCGGTCGAGGACGCTGTACATAATCTGGATACGATAGTAGTGCTTGAAGATCTGGATGTTTATAAAGAACCGGGCGTTACCTCCGATGACGCTGCACTTAATGAGAAGGCGGATAAGCTGAACGGCTGTCTGGCCGTGACAGTCACATATCAGTTTGGAGATAATCAGGAGGTTTTGGATAAGGATACGATCAAGGAATGGATATCCATAGCGGAGGACGGCTCGATCACGTTGGATAACGAGCAGGTCACGGCCTATGTGAAAGGGCTGGCTGAGAAATATGATACATTAGGCAAGCCCAAGACGTTGAAGACGACCGGCGGAGAGACGGTGACGATAACCGGAGGTTCTTTGGGCTGGAAGATCGATCAGGAGAAGGAAGCCGCGGAATTGTGCGCGCTGATCGAGGCAGGAGAAAGCCAGACCAGGGAGCCGGTCTACTCCAGTACCGCTAAGAGCCATGGGACGAACGATTATGGAGATACTTATGTGGAACTGAATCTGACGGATCAGCACATGTATTATTATAAGGACGGGCAGATGGTGCTTGAGTCGGATTTTGTATCGGGCAGCCATGCTAAGAATAACGATACGCCTATCGGCGCCTATTTCATTAATTATAAGCAGAGGAACAGGGTTCTGCGGGGTGAGCGGAGAGCAGATGGAAGTTATGCGTATGAGACTCCGGTGAGTTACTGGATGCCGTTTAACGCCGGCGTTGGTCTGCATGACGCCAGCTGGCGAGGTGCATTCGGAGGCAAGATCTATCTGACCAACGGTTCCCATGGCTGCGTGAACCTTCCGTTATCGGTAGCTAAATCGCTGTATGAGATCATTTCTGCCGGAGATCCTGTGCTTGTGTACACGACAGACGGTTCCGGCAGCAGCGAATATCCGGGCAGTTCGAAGAAGCCTTCTCAGGGATCTTCCGCGTCGTCAGGGACACAGTCTGCGCCGGCGGAGACACAGCCCGCTCCCGCGGAGACGCAGCCTGCACCGGAAGAGACGCAGCCTGCACCGGAAGAGACACAGCCGGCTCCTGAAGAGATACAGCCTGCGGCTGAGGAGACGCAGCCCGCTGCAGATCCTGGCGCGCCGCATCCGGATGCGGAATCCCAGGCTCCGGACGGTCCGGTCAGCGGTCCGGGTGGTCCGGTCAGCGGCAACGGACCGATGACGCCCGGTTCCGAAGGCCCGTCGCAGTCCGGGCCTGAAACGACAGGACCCGTCGCGCCGCCATCCGAAGTGAACGGCCCGCTGGGACCGTTAAGTTAGACGGGGACATAATTGACTGCTGGGATACGATGATCTTTTGTGGAACAAGGAGTAAATTATCACGGCTGCCGGCCGCAGCCGGAACATGATTACGAGGTGATAAGTATGAAAAAGCAGGTCATTTTACTGATGTCGGACAGTACCAGGAAAGATATGGTCGGATGCTATGGGGACAGCCGGATCCAGACGCCGAATCTGGACCGTATGGCGGCCGAGGGCATACGCTATGAGAACGCCTACACCTGCCAGCCTGTATGCGGGCCGGCCCGAAGCGCGATCTTTACGGGGATATTTCCCCATTCCAACGGCATGGTGACAAACAGTATGCCGATAGGGGACAATGTGAAGACCGTCGGCCAGCGCCTGACGGACAACGGCATTCACTGCGGTTTTATCGGCAAGTGGCACCTGGACGGCGGGGATTATTTCGGACTGGGGCGCTGCCCTGACGGTTGGGATCCGAAGTACTGGTATGATATGAAATGCTATCTGGATGAACTGCCGGAGAGAGAGCGGATCCGTTCCCGCGCGTGGCAGACGTCCTTTGATGAAGATATGACGGCGGAATTTACCTACGCCCACCGGTGTACGGACCGGGCTGTGGATTTCCTGAAGAATTACAGCGATCAGGATTTCTTCCTGACGGTGTCTTACGATGAGCCGCACGGGCCGTCCCTGTGCCCGGCTCCGTTTAATACGATGTACGAGGATTTCCGGCCCCAGGATACGCCGGCGCTTTACGATACGCTGGAAGGCAAGCCCATGTACCAGAAGCTGTGGGCGGGGGATAATCTGAACCGCACGGTGGAGGAGATCACGAGACCGGGCAAGCCGAGGGATCTGTTTGTCGGAAGCAACAGCTTCGTGGACTGGGAGATCGGACGGATCCTTCAGTGTGTCGATGAGCTGATGCCGGATGCGCTTGTTATTTACACGTCGGATCATGGAGATATGATGGGAGCCCACCGACTGTCGGCGAAGAACGCCACGATCTACCGGGAGGCGTCCAATATTCCGCTGATCATCCGCGGCGGGGCGAAGGGCGCGGTGGTCAGTTACCCGGCGTCCCACATCGATCTGACGCCGACAATCCTGGATTATATGGGAGTTCCGGTTCCGAAGCTGCTGGAAGGAAAGAGCATGCTGCCGCAGATCAAGGATCCGTCTGTACGGATCAATGACGAGGTCTATGTGGAGTTCACCCGGTATGAAGTGGACCATGACGGATTCGGCGGACTGCAGATGATGCGGGCCGCTGTGGCGGATGACTGTGAGCTGGCGGTGCATCTGCTGGATACGGATGAATTCTACGACAGGGTGAAGGATCCTTATGAGCTTCACAATCTGATCGGCGATCCGGCTTACGCCGCACGGCGAAATGAACTTCATGACAAGATTCTGGAGCACATGAACGCGACGCGGGATATGTTCCGCGGTTACCAGTGGGAGTGCAGGCCGTGGAGGCCGGAGAAGACTCCGCGGTGGGCGAACGACGGATATACCAGACAGAGGGAGAATGAGGAGTATGAGCCGCGTCAGCTGGATTACGATACCGGACTTCCGATGAAGGAAGCGGTGCGGAATAAAGGCTGGCAGGCCGGCGCGAAGTCCCGGGAGGAAGCGCTGAGGGAACTGGATGCAAAAGAGACGGAGAAGGAATAAGTGATTCTGAGCAGCAGGCGGGGGATGAAAGTCTTCCGCCTGTATAGTTTCATCCTGCATACTTCCGAATAAATATTTTTCGAACAAACGTTTGCAATCCGGGCGGGAATATGCTATACTGTTCACGTTGACGGTGCGGCGTTTGGATTAAGAAGCCGGGGCATGATACGGCCGCCGTACCGGCGATGAGTAAATTTCAGAAGGAGTTTCCTGTTAATGGCAAAGCAGTTTATCAAGATTCGCGGCGCGAGCGAGCACAATCTGAAGAATATAGATATCAATATCCCGCGGGACGAGCTGGTGGTACTGACGGGCCTGAGCGGTTCCGGCAAGTCGTCCCTGGCTTTCGATACGATCTACGCGGAGGGGCAGCGGCGCTATATGGAGTCTTTGTCTTCCTATGCGAGGCAGTTCCTGGGTCAGATGGAGAAGCCGGATGTGGAGAGCATTGAAGGCTTATCGCCGGCTATTTCTATCGACCAGAAGTCTACGAACCGAAATCCCAGGTCTACCGTGGGTACGGTGACGGAGATCTACGACTATATGCGCCTTCTCTACGCCCGGATCGGCATTCCCCACTGCCCGAAGTGCGGCCGGGAGATCCGTAAGCAGAGCGTGGACCAGATGGTGGATCAGATTCTGGCGCTGCCGGAGCGAACCCGTTTCCTGCTTCTGGCGCCGGTGGTGCGGGGACGCAAGGGCGAGCACGCGAAGGTGCTGGATCAGGCCCGCAAGAGCGGCTACGCCCGCGTGCGGATCGACGGCAATCAGTATGAGCTGTCCGAGGAGATCAAGCTGGATAAGAACATCAAGCATAATATCGAGATCATTGTGGATCGCCTCTCAGTGAGGGCGGGCATTGAGAAACGTCTGACCGATTCGATTGAGACGTCCATGAATCTGGGCAATGGGCTGATGATGGTGGAGATCGTGGACGGTGAGACCATGACCTTCAGCCAGAGCTTCGCCTGCCCGGACTGCGGCATCAGCATCGAGGAGGTGGAGCCGCGCAGCTTCTCCTTCAATAATCCGTTCGGCGCCTGCCCGGACTGTTTCGGTCTGGGCTATAAGATGGAGTTCGACGAGGATCTGATGATTCCGGACAAGTCCTTAAGCATTATGCAGGGAGCGATCGTGGTGCTGGGCTGGCAATCCTGCACGGACCCGGGAAGCTTTACCCGGGCTATTTTGGACGCGCTGGCGAAGGAATACCATTTCAGTCTGGACACGCCCTTCGAGCAGTATCCGAAGGAAATACAGGACGTGCTGATTAGGGGGACAGGCGGCCATGAGGTGAAGGTGCACTACAGGGGCCAGAGGGGCGTAGGCGTCTACGACGTGGCTTTTGAAGGGCTTCTGAAGAATGTGGAGCGGCGGTATCGGGAGACATTTTCCGAGAACAGCAAGGCGGAATACGAGACATTTATGCGGATCACGCCCTGTTCCCTCTGCAAGGGCAAGCGGCTGAAACAGTCGTCCCTGGCGGTGACGGTGGGGGGACTCAATATCTACGACGCGACGGATATGTCGGTGGTAAAGTTCCGGGAGTTTTTGGACGCCTTAAAGCTGAGCAGTATGCAGCAGGCCATCGGCGCGCAGATTCTGAAGGAAATCCGGGCCAGGATTTCCTTCCTGATCGACGTGGGGCTGGATTATCTGGCGCTTTCC
>CANPZZ010000133.1 GCA_947589125.1 uncultured Lachnospiraceae bacterium | reverse complement strand
ACGGATTGTCGATGTCCCACAGAGTCACCTCCGGCACGCAGATCGTGACCGCCGCGTCGTCCGCCGGACGCGCCGCCGACGCCACCTCATTGCCGTCCTCGTCATAAATGGAATACAGAACCGTAAAGTTCTCATCCGGATTCGTCACCCAGGACTTGATCTCGAAGGTCGCCCCTTCCCCGCAGGGCTTCGGCGTCACCTGAAGGCCCGGTCCGCCGTAATAATCCAGATCGAAATGGGTGTTCGGCACGCTGATCAGGTTCACGCCCCGGTACAGGCCGCCGTAAAACGTAAAGTCCGCCGACTGCGGATAAACGCTGTCCTTGTACTCGTTGCTGCAGGCCACTACCAGCAGGTTCTCCCCCTTTGCCTTGCACAGATCCGTAATGTCTGCGCGGAACGCGGAATAGCCGCCTTCATGATAAATAACCTTGGTGCCGTTGACATAAACCGTGGCCTGCTGTCCCGCCGCCGGGAACTCCACGTAGACGCGGCCGCCGGCCAGAGGCTGCACGGGCGTCTCAAACTGCTTCGCGTACCAGTAGGTGCCCCGGGCATAACCGCCGTTGCCGTCATGACCGTCGACAGCGTTCCAGGTATGGGGCAGGTCTACCTTCGGCCAGGCCGCCGGGAAATCTGCCGGCAGGCCCACGTTCTCCTGAATGAAACGCCAGTCCTTGTTGATGTTGATCACATTGCGCATATGTATCATCCTCCTCTATTAAATATTCCAGATCCATACTCATACGTCTTTACCTCTGATCCTCTTTATCGCAGCTTTTTGTCTGCGTTTACATCCGGCCCCTCAGCCCCCTTCTTTCTGAAAACTCCCGTTCACAGTTTTACACATTTGTGCAATTATCTTAAAAATAATAACATATAAATACAATTTCCGTTAGTAAATTATTATTCTCTTTTCGTACACTTTTTGGATTGCTTTTTTCGGTGAAATGAGTGATAATAGAATTATTAAATGTCTGCGGGAAACATGTTTTCTGTGTTTTACGGTGGGCGTACGGGGGAGGTCACATAAGATGCAGCATGAAGCCGAGTTGTCTTTTTTCACGGAGATCCTTAAGAATTCACATATTCCCTGCCATGTTTTCGACATATCCGATGATTCGCCCATCGGCGCATATGACTTCGGCCTGCGCCGTCTTGTCGTCCCGAATCTGGATTACCGGGAAGAATTCCTGCGCTACAGCAGCCAGTGCCATCCGGGCGTGTTCTACCGGACCCGGGATCCGTTCCTGTGCTGCTACTACCTGATCCGGATCTCTGATGACGAGAATTCCTTCGTCCTTGTGGGACCCTACACGGAAGCGGAGGTCACGACCCAGGACATCCTGAAGATCGCGGAAAGGTATAACCTGCCTCATTTTCTCGTAGGCAAATTTGAGAAACTGTTCCGGGTCATTCCCATTCTGGAGGACAGCACCGGTCTGCTGGTGCTCATAAATTCGCTTGGGAAGCTGCTCTGGGGCGATCTGAAGAAATTCTCGCTCCAGGACGTGTACGACGACAGCCTTCTGGGGAAGGAACCGGTGGCTCTGCGCCCGGAGGACAAGGAAGCGGAGGACGCATTTCTGTCCATGAAGGCGCTGGAGAAACAGTACGCCTCCGAAAACGCCCTTCTGCAGGCCGTCGCCCGCGGAGAGACCCATACGGCAGAGATGCTGCTGGGCGCGTTTCCCCACGCCCATGTGGAACGCCGCTCCATAAGCACCCTCCGCGACTGCAAGAATTACGCCATCATCGCCAACACGCTGCTGCGCAAGGCGGCGGAATACGGCCACGTTCATCCGCTCCATATCGACAGCCTGTCTTCCCGATTCGCGCGCTCCATCGAAAAAGCCGTATCCAGGGAAGAAATCTACCGGCTGATGCGCGAGATGGCCCGCAAATACTGCCTGCTGGTGAAGAATTATTCCCTGCAGGGCTACTCTCCGCTGGTTCGGGACGTGCTGGTACGGATCGGTTCCGACCTGACCGCTGATTTGAGCCTGAAGACCCAGGCCTCTCTTCTCCACGTCAGCGCCAGTTATCTGTCCACCGTGTTTAAGAAAGAGACCGGCTCCTCGCTGACCGAATTCGTGAACCGGAAACGGGTGGAATACGGCATCTTCCTCTTAAATTCCACCAACCTGCAGATCCAGACCATCGCGCAGCACTGCGGGATCCCCGATCTGAACTATTTCACCAAGACCTTCAAGAAATATAAGGGCTTCACGCCCAGCGAATACCGCAGCCGGATCACCGCAAGAGGGACGGAGAACGCAGAGGATACTATGACAGAGGCGGATGGAAAAGCGGACGGCGGCGCGGCGTGATTCACGGCGCGATGCGCAATGCGAACAGAGCGTCACCGACGTTTTGGTCACATGACGTAATACAAGCAGGACATCAATGGCAACCCTGTTTACATAGAAATGCGAGCAGAACGCCAGGCACCCTGCCCGCATGGAAATACAGAAAACGTGTCGCTGGCACGCTTTCTGCATATTGACATAATACGAGCAAGACGTCACTGGCACCTTGCTTGTATGGAAATACAAAAGCGCATCACTGACGCGTTTTTTGCATACTGACGTAACAGAAACTGCCGCGGCAGAGAGTCTCTCCCTCCCGCGGCAGTATTTCTATCCGAAACTTTCCGGCCTTTTCTTCTTATTACTTCGCGCTTTTGCCGTCCAGCTTGTCCAGCATATCCCACACGCCCAGCATATACATGATGCCCAGCGCCCGGTCGTAGAGACCGTAGCCGGGGCGAACACTGCCCGGCTTCTCATCCCACAGGTGACGGCCGTGATCCGGGCGGATATAGCCCTCGTAGCCGCAGTCGTGGTAAGCCTTCAGGATATCCAGAATGCCGGTATCGCCGTCGCAGTCCCTGTGGCTGGCCTCGCTGAAGTCGCCGTTGGGGAAATGCTTTACGTTGCGGATGTGGGCAAACGCGATCCGGTCGCAGTGCTTGCGCACGATCTCGGCCACGTTGTTATCCGGGTTCGCGTTTAAGGAGCCGCTGCACAGCGTCAGGCAGTTGTAGGGATCGTCCACCATGGCCAGGAACCGGTCGATGGACTCCGCGTCCACCAGAAGGCGGGGCAGACCGAAGATATCCCACGGCGGATCGTCCATATGAACCGCCATCTTGATATCGCACTCATGGCAGGTCGGCATGATGGCTTCCAGAAAATATTTGAAATTCTCCCACAGCTTCTCCTTGGTCACGGGCGCGTAGGCCTTAAACAGCTCGTCCAGCTTCGCCATGCGCTCCGGCTCCCAGCCGGGGAAGGTCATGTTGTACTTCTCAGTGAATGACATGATGTACTCCGCCATGGCGTTGTAATCATCCTGAATCATATCCTTCTGGTAGAACAGCGCCGTGGAGCCGTCCCCTACCGGATGGAACAGGTCGGACCTGGTCCAGTCGAAGATCGGCATGAAATTGTAGCAGATCACCTTGACCCCGAACGGAGCCAGATTGCGGATCGTCTGCTTGTAATTCTCGATATACTGATCACGAGTTGGAAGGCCGATCTTAATGTCGTCGTGGACATTCACGGACTCGACCACATCCATGTTGAAGCCGTAGGCCTCGATCTGCTTCTGCACCTGCGCGATCTCCTCCGGCTCCCAGACCTCGCCGGGAAGCTTGCTGTGAAGCGCCCAGACGATCGTGGATACGCCGGGAATCTGCTTAATGTCGGCCAGGGTGATCTTGTCGTTGCCCTCGCCGTACCAGCGCCAGCCCATCTGCATTGGCATAATACGTATACCTCCTTCTTAGTCTTTTTCTATCACATTAAGCTCTATGCGCATCCCATCTCTTTCGGGCCGCGCACCACTCCTGCCCCGGCCGGATACTGCCGACAATTATTCCTTAAGATACGGAAAATATCACCTGCGTAAAAGCGTTATCCGACGGCCCGGACAGAAGCAAACAGCCGTATGTTTTCATTTACACGCCCGAATACGCAGAGAATCCGCCGTCCACCGGGATCACGACGCCGTTGACGAAGCCGGCCGCCTCATTGTTCAGCAGATACAGAAGCGTGCCGTTTAATTCCTCCGCCTCGCCGAAACGTCCCATCGGCGTGGCTGCCAGAATCTTCTGCGTTCTTGCCGTCGGCGTACCGTCCTCATTGAACAGCAGCGCCCGGTTCTGGTTCGTCACGAAGAAGCCGGGAGCCATGGCGTTCACACGGATGCCAACCTTGGAGAAATGCACCGCCAGCCACTGGGTAAAGTTGCTGACCGCCGCCTTGGCGCCGCTGTAGGCCGGGATCTTGGTCAGAGGCGTGAACGCGTTCATGGACGACACATTCAGGATATTGCAGCCCTCGCGCCCGATCATGTCCTTGGCGAAGACCTGGGTCGGAAGCAGGGTGCCGATGAAATTCAGGTTGAACACGAACTGGACGCCGCTCTGGTCCAGATCGAAGAAGGACACGGTGTCCGCTTCGATGTCGCCAAGCTCGAAATACTCCTTCTGAGTCTGCGCTCTGGGGTTATTGCCGCCGGCGCCGTTGACCAGGATGTCGCAGGGTCCAAGATCCGCAAGCACCTTCTCGTGGGTCTCCTCCAGGCTCGGCTTCTCCAGCACGTTGGTCTTATAGGCCTTCGCCACATGGCCTGCCGCCACGATACCGTCGGCTACCTTCTTCGCCGCCTCTTCATTCAGATCCAGCACCGCTACCTTTGCGCCGGCCTCCGCCAGCGTCGCCGCGAACATCCCGCACAGGACGCCGCCTGCCCCCGTCACGACCGCCACCTTGCCGGTCAGATCCGTTCCAAATGATAAACTCATGATATTTGCCCTCCTTTTTTTACATTTCATCCGCATCCGACGACACGGAGTACTGCTCTCACTCTTGTTCTTCCGCTGTCTGCCGATTGAATTGCACAAACACGAAAGAATCCCGCAGAAATACAACATGCTGCAAATCTTACACTTCATGCGATTATGTCAGTATTATACAATATCTGTTCCCGTTTTGTTAGTATATAATTTAACTCTTTTCGCATAAATTTGAAAAATCTTACAGAGTAAAAAAGCTCCGGGGTCTACGCCGGAGCTTTTTCACAGAACTGCCTCCCCAATACCAAATTATCAGATCCTGGTGTCCCACAGGCCGCAGAAACTGTCGATGGGATCCTTGCCGTGGAAGGCCTCCGGGCCGGTAAGCAGGGCGTCCACCAGCGCGTCCATGGTGTAGCTTCTGGAATCGTAGGCGTTGATGTAGGTCCGCACGGCGGGGATATCCGCCAGCATAGTGGGCAGATTGACACTGATCGCCACCACGGGCACCTCGAACACGTACCAGGGGATCTCGCCGCCGCCCTTGCTCATTCCAAAAATGGGATGGCCGTTGGCTACGTCGCAGAGGGTGATCACCAGGTCCATCCGGGAAACGAAGTCGGCGATGGCATTCTTCCCGGCAAAGTAAAGATTCAGGCTGGGATCTTCGCCCGCGGCGATCTGCTTTTTGATCTTCTCCAGCGGACTCTCGTAAATAAAGGCGTCGAAGCCTTTTTCTGTGAGCCGGTCACGAAGATCCTCAGCGGGATTCTTACGTTTGCCTCCGCCGCCCATGGCCATAGCCGCCAGCGCCGCCATCGGACCGTCCGCGCCCTTCACGTACACGATCATGATCCGTTTCGTCCTGGCGGGATCCAGAGGCAGCACGCCCTGATCCTTGTACTTCACCAGGGTCAGCGCCTCCCGGCTGATGGTCTCTGCAGTCTTTCTGTAGCTGGGATCGCCCAGAACAGCCGGCAGTGCTTCGGGGGCAGGAACCAGTTCCTCCCCGGCCTTCTTATTGAGTCCCATGTGAGCCTTCAGGGCCAGGATGCGGGTCAGCGCCTCGTTCATGCGCTCCTCGCTGATGACGCCGCTCTTATAGGCCGAGAGCATAGTGCCGAAGTCCTCGTCCGGATCGTTGAAGAACAGGAACATATCGCATCCGGCGTTGATAGCGGCAGGCAGCATATCCTTCCGCTTCATCCTGTCCGTCATGCCCACCATGTGGCTGGCGTCGGTGACCACCATGCCGTTGAAGCCCAGTTCATCCCTCAGAAGGCCG
>CANPZZ010000132.1 GCA_947589125.1 uncultured Lachnospiraceae bacterium | reverse complement strand
CCGTTTTCTGTTTTCTGGCAAAAAAGTGGAGCCGCTGCTCCATAGGTGATTACTCATCTATTTTGCAACGGCCCCTTAAAATTATGTCGTGATTATATAGTCTGCCGGTGCTTTGAACTTTATCCGGCGACAGGCCCGAGAGGACCGCTCGGGGCGGTGGAAGGTGCTTCCGGTACAGGAGCCGGAGAGACCGGTTCAGCAGGAGAGACCGGTTCCGCCGGGGCGACTGCCTGCTCTGCCAGCTGTTGTTCAGCCAAAGCTGACTGCTCGACTTCCGCTGCCGCCTGTGCTTCCAGAGCCGCCTGTTCCGCCTGCGCGTTTACAACGGCCGCCGCTTCCACATCGGTGGGATCCCAGGTCTGGGACAGAGAGGCAAGCTCCGGTACGCAGGGACGCTCATAGGGGCCGCAGATCGAGGAGTTGTAAACCTGGATCGTGGTTCCCAGCGGGCAGTGGTCATAGATCCATTTACAGTCGCCGACCATGAAGCGGATACATCCGGCCGACCGGGCTATGCCCATATAATTGTAGGTGTCTGTCTGAAGCGAGAAGGGGCTGGCCGAATCATAAACAGGCGAATGCAGCAGGATATGTAATCCGGATCCCAGACGGGTCAGGTACTGACAGTAGACCCCGTGGATCATCTCGTGCCAGCGGTACTTCTCCGGTGAATGGAACGTGCCGATCGGAGTATCTTCGCCGGTGGAGCACAGGAAGCTCTTCAGCGGAATAATATAGCCGTTGGCACCGTCCTGCACATAGATGGTCGTGCAGTTCATCTGCTTATTGATCTTGATCAGATACGGTCCATTGGCGCCGATGATGGGTTCCAGATCCGTGATCAGCTTGCCGCCTTCATCGAAGTAGTATTTGTAGCCGCCGATGTACTGCCAGCCGGTAACTGCCGTATTGTCTACGAAATAATACTGGTCGTTGCCGTTCCACGCCCAGCCGGTGTAGGCCTGTCCGGTACCGCTTACGAAGGTCGGAAGGCCGCTGCCGAACTGGATCCCGTCGTAGGATGTGGCGGATACGACCCGGCCCGCGGTTCCGCTGTTATCATAGGCGCCTTTGAGCGTCAGGTAGAACTGAAGTCCGGTGATGTATTTACCGGTTCCCATGGTGCCGTTGGTCTGTCCGTTATAAGACCAGCCGCAGGTCGTTCCATCGTTCAGGGTCGCGGCGTAGCTGATATCGAAGTAATCGTTCATAACGCCTTTCAGACGGAGCTGGATGGCTTCCACCAGAACGGCCGGCTCCCGCGAAGTATGCTCGCCGTTCATGGCCCAGCTGGTCCAGCCGGTGGTCGAGTTGTAGGTACGGTACATGACGTCGCCCGGAAGGCTGGTGTGGAAGATGCTCATGGATATGAAACCGGCCGGAGCAGAGACGCTGGACCCATTGGGGTTCGCGTAGAGAGTATCCGTCCATGTCATATCAGGCTGAAGGAGCTTGACGGTTACCGTAGCTGTCGAGATCCGCTGCTGAACATCGGCAGCCGCGGGGATCTCCACGACAGACAGCTGCGGCGCGGGTGCTGGTTCCGGCGTCGGTGTCGGCGCCGGTGCAGTTGTTTCAGAAGATGGGCCGGAAGATGCCACAGGACCCATAGGGCCTGCCGGAGTTCCTGAGCTGTCCGGCTGAACGGCCAGCGCTGTGGCTGACCCGCCCAGGGCCATGCCCGCGACAAGGCCTATAATTAATAAAGTACGGAAACTTTTGTGCATGAGAATTCCCTCCTCTTTTGATGTACATTCACTAATTTACCACATTTGTTCGGAAAATACCATATCTAATTTACTTTTTTACCCTTACATGGTAAAATCGTAAGCAAAATGAAAAGAGATAGAACAAAGTTTTTAATAAAATCATGGGAAAGAGATGATAGAATGGAAACGGCTGGAAAAAAGCCGCTTGTCAGCATCTGCTGCCTCGCCTATAACCAGGCGGAATATATTGGGAGGGCCCTGGATGGTTTTGTGGGGCAGAAAACTTCCTTTCCGTATGAGGTGCTGATCCATGACGACGCTTCTTCTGACGGAACCGCGGATATTATCCGGGAGTACGCCGGGCGGTACCCGGATGTGATAAAACCGATCCTTCAGACAGAGAACCAGTATTCACAGGGGTTTACCAATATCAGCGGGACATATAATTTTCCGCGGGCGCGGGGACGCTATATCGCCATGTGCGAGGGCGATGATTTCTGGACGGATACCGGCAAGCTGCAGCGGCAGGTGGATTTTATGGAGGCCAATCCCGGATGCTCTCTTGTGTTTCACAGCGCCAGAGTCCAGGTGGAAGGCCGCGCGTTGACGGAGAAGTGGATGCGTCCGTACCGGGGCGACAGGCGTCTGTCGCCGGAGGAGGTCATTGACAAGACTTCCGGATATCCTACGGCTTCTCTCTTATTTCGTGCGGAGATGGTAGAGAATCTGCCGGATTATTATGTAAATGCGCCGATCGCGGATATTCCGCTGCAGCTGATGGCGGCATCCCGGGGCTGGGTATACTATATGGACAGACCGATGTGCGTTTACCGGCTGGGAGGTTCTTATTCGTGGACGGAACTGATGAAACAGGGCGACCGGCAGGAGAAAGCGGAACGGTATTACCAGCAGATGAGACAGATGTATGGGGAATTTGACAGGGATACCGGAGGCAGGTTCCATGAGGAGGTCGTTCACGCGGTCCGAAGGATCTATTTCCTGACGAAGGTGAATACGAAGGATTACAGGCTGGTGCTGTCGCGGAATTACCGGGAGTTTTACCGGGAACTGAGTGCGAGAACCCGGTTTTTCATCCGGCTGGAGGCAGCCGCGCCGGGGCTTTACCGGCTGCTGTACAGGCTTTATCATTTGGAACGGTGAGGGGAAACACTGCGGAACAGAAAGACAGCGGCGTCCCTATAGCGAAAAAAGGCGGGTGTCATATGGACAGGAAGACGATACTGGTGACGGCGGTTGGGTCCTTTTCCGCAGCGGCGGTCATCGAAACATATAAAAAGGCCGGGCACAGGGTGCTGGGATGCGATATCTATCCGGCGGAATGGATCGTTGCTTCGGGCGAAGTGGATGGATTTTACCGGGCGCCGTACGCGGTGGACGAAGGGGCCTATCTGGAGTTTCTGGGCCGGGTCTGCCGCGAAGAGCATGTGGATATGCTGGTGCCTCTGACGGATGTTGAGATCGATGTGATCAATGGCTGGCGGGCAGAGGCGGAGGCTCTTGGAATTACGGTGTGCCTGTCACCGGAAGAGACGATCCGGCTTTGCCGGGACAAATGGGCTGCCGCGGAGAAGCTGAGACGCGGTCATATTTGCCGGACGATCCCCACAAGGCGTCTTTCTGAGGCAGCGGCATCGGAGGCAGATACCGGGTATGAACTTATGGAGTATCCGCTGATCCTGAAGCCGGATCACGGGCGCAGCAGTCAGGGACTTCGGACGGTTCAGGATGCCGCGCAGATGCGCCATGAGATGGAACGGCTGGCGATCATGGCTGATTTCTATCTGGTGCAGCCGAAGATCGAGGGCCATGTGGTCACGGTGGATGTGGTGAGAAATGTGTCTGCCGGGCGCCGCGTTGCGGGGGCCGCGCGGAGGGCCGCGGGAGCTGCACAGAGTGCCGAGCAAAGTACCGCCGGGCGGCACGGTTCAGACCAGGTCGTCTGTATTCCGCGGAGGGAGCTTCTCCGCACCGGCAACGGGGCCGGAACTTCCGTCTATGTATTTCGGGATGAACGGCTGGAGGCCCAGTGCGCATCCATTGCGCGGGCGCTTGATATCAGAGGCTGCGTGAATTTTGAATTTGTGGAAGAGAGCGAAGGCTGCTGGTATTTCCTGGAGTGTAATCCGCGGTTTTCCGGCGGTGTGGCATTTTCCTGCATGGCGGGTTATGATATGCCGGACAATCACCTGCGGTGCTTTGCCGGGGAGGAGATCGCGCCTGTGGGAGAGATAAGAAACCAGTACCTGGTGAAGAGATATACGGAATATTGTATGAAGATCGAATAGAAGCGCCGGGAAGCGGATACATTTTCCCGGTTCGTGTGAAATGCCGCGGAGTCCGGACACACGGCCGCAGCGGGGACGCTGCGGAGAGAGGAGAACCATGACAGAAGACAGACCAGACCATTCCATTGCGGTGACCCGGTCGTCGCTTCCGCCCCTGGAGGAGTATGTGGAGATGCTTAAGCCTCTGTGGGAAAGCGCGTGGCTGACCAACATGGGGGAATATCATAAGCAGTTTGCCAGGCGGCTGAAGGAGTATCTGCATGTGCCGAATCTGGAACTGTTTGTAAATGGCCATATGGCCCTGGAGCTGGTGCTGCAGGCGATGGAGCTGAGCGGCGAAGTGATCACGACGCCGTTTACCTTTGCGTCCACGACCCATGCGATTGTGCGCAATGGCCTGACGCCGGTGTTCTGCGATATCAATCCTGTGGATTATACGATGGACGCGGACAGGCTGGAGAGCCTGATCACGGAGAAGACCTCCGCCATTGTGCCGGTGCATGTATACGGGCATATCTGTGATGTGGAACGGATCGCGGAGATCGCGGAAAGACACCATTTGAAGGTGATTTATGACGCGGCTCATACCTTCGGCGAGGAGTATGACGGCCGCGGGATCGGCCAGTTCGGCGACGCGTCCATGTTCAGCTTTCATGCTACCAAGGTGTTCCACAGCATTGAAGGCGGCGCGGTGGCGTTCCGGGAGGAGACGCTTGCGCCGGTGCTTTATGAACTGAAGAATTTCGGTATCACCGGATATGAAAGCGTGGAGTCCGTGGGAGCCAACGGGAAGATGAACGAGTTCCAGGCGGCGATGGGAATTCTGAACCTCCGCTATGTGGATGCCGAGATCGCGAAGCGGAAGGCCTTGGTGATGCGGTACCGGGAGCGGCTTTCCGGCGTGGAGGGCATCTGCCTGAGCCCGGAGAACCCGAAGGTTCGGTATAATTACGCGTATATGCCGGTGGTGTTCGATGGTTACAGGAAAGACAGGGATCAGATATTTTCGGAGCTGGCGGAGCATGATATCCATGCGCGGAAATATTTCTATCCCTGCGTCAACAGCTATGACTGTTATAAGGATCGGTACAGCGCGGAGGAGACGCCGGTGGCTGCGCGGATTTCCAGACAGGTACTGACGCTGCCGCTGTACGCCGGTTTGGAACCGGAGACGGTGGATCTGATCTGCGATCTGATATTGCGGTAGGCGGCGCGGGAAAGTTCAGTGAGAAAAGGCAGGAAGTACGGATATGGCGGCGGATAAAAGACTGCTGGTGATCATACCGGCGTTTAATGAAGAAGCGAATATTGAAACGGTGGTGGACGAGCTGATCCGGCTGTGTCCGCAGTTCGACTACATTGTGGTCAACGACGGTTCTACCGACCATACGGCGCAGATATGCCGCCGGAAGGGCTATAATCTTCTGGATCTGCCGGTGAATCTGGGGCTGGCCGGATGTTTCCAGGCCGGGATGAAATATGCGTACCGGGAGAATTATGACTGCGCGATCCAGTTCGACGGGGACGGGCAGCACCGGCCGGAATATATAGAGCCGATGCTTGAGAAAATGGGAGAAGGCTATGATATCGTGATCGGCAGCCGTTTTATCGAAGGCCATAAGGACGCGTCGATGCGTATGATCGGCAGCAGGCTGCTTTCTTCCGCGATCCGGCTGACTACCGGGGTGAAAGTGGCCGATCCGACTTCCGGAATGCGGATGTTTAGCCGGAAGATGATCCGGGAATTCGCGCTGAAGCTGAATTTCGGGCCGGAGCCGGATACGGTGTCGTATCTTCTGAAGCAGGGAGCGAAGGTGGCGGAAGTCCCCGTGACGATCGCCCCCCGTCTCGGCGGCGAAAGCTACCTGAAACCCACCATAGCCGCGGCATATATGATCAGGATGCTGCTGTCGATTTTGGTTATACAAAACTTTCGGCAAGCAATGAGCAGTGCGAATTCGGATGCGTAAGTTCCGGCGTCGTGCTTGCACGTAAGCCGGAACTTGCGCATCCGAATTCATAGGGCGAAAGCCCGCGAGCGAGGAAACCGCAGGTTTCCGAGCCGCGCACTGCGGAGTCGCGT
>CANPZZ010000131.1 GCA_947589125.1 uncultured Lachnospiraceae bacterium | reverse complement strand
TTGTGTCAGAACCGGTTTCGGCCGCGGCGCTTTCGGAAAACACAACAGCCATCCCCTGCTCCGTCAGTTCTTTCTGCCGCTCAGGCGATGCCTTCAGAGCGCCGCTCATTCCGCGGCCCCAGTAGGTGTAAGCCGCGGCGGCAGCCGTGATCACTCCTGCCGCAAGGAGCGCCGCGCACGCCGCAGCAGCCGCGGTACGCCGGTATTTCCATGCGGGAAGTGTGCCGGTGACGCTCTGCTCGTATTTCCATGCGGGAAGTGTGCCAGTGGACTTCCTGTATTGCCGCGTCCTCAAGCCGTAAATACTGCCTGTCCGCTGCCCGGATGTCTCCTGGATCTGCCGGAATGCCGCGTTCATTTTCTCATTTACCACGTCCGGCAGCTCTGTTTCTTCTCTGAACACATAGAATTCTCTGCTTTTCATCCTGTATCTCCTCTTCGTAAGATTGTGTCGGTCAGATCCCAATGGTCAGACGGAACTGACCGTTTCATAGCTTAAATTATCCTCCGGTCTGGTAACATTTCTCCAGTTACTCCCCGTCCCGGTAATACTTCGCCAGTTTCTCCCTCCCGCGCTGAAGCCGCGTCTGAACCGTACTCTTTGGAATCCGCAGGATCTGGGCGATCTCGTCGGTCCGGTAGCCTTCCGCGTAGAAGAGAATCATAATAACGCGGTATTTCTCATCGAGAGCAGCCAACGCTTCCTTGAGTTCAAGATTGTAATGAACTTCCTCCGCTGGCTCCGGGATCTCCTCAATGTCCGCATAGCGACGCCTCTCATCCCGCAGATCATAGCATTTGCGGATCAGGATCCGGGTCATCCAGGTGCCGAAATACCGGTCATCCCGAAGCGAATGTATCTTCTCCCAGCAGGTCAGGATCGTGTCCTGGATCGCGTCGGCCGCGTCCTCGTCATTTAAGAGGATCGCCAGCGCGACTCGGTACATTCTCTTCGCGTGAAGCTGCATCAGGCTGACGAACGCGTCAGGATCACGGCTTTTTGCGCTGGCAACGAGCTGACATTCGGGGCCGTTCGTCTCTGTATTCGGGTGAATCTCTGTTGTCTCCATAGGCTCTTTTCCTGTGCCTTTCTGTCTGATTTCAGCACGGCAGATATAACTTTCGTGCCGCTGTGCCTGTGACTTACTCTGCTGCATTTTCTTTCGTGAACGTTCACTGTACCGTATACATCTATTAGACGGAAAAATTTACCCAAAAATCTCATGGTAAAGAAAAAATATTCCAGAGCATACGAGCAGGGCGACACTGGTCCCTGCTCGTATGGAAATAAAAGCAGAGACAATCCTTGAGCCCGGACTGTCCCTGACTTAACAGCTTTATTCTTATTACCCTGTACCTGCCGCGTCTGTTACTTCGGCGCCGTCTCGTCTGTTTCTCCGCCGTCACCACGCTTCGATTCCGACTCCCAGTATTCGCTGATATCATGATGGAACTCTGTACTGAAAAGGGCGCCGTCCTCAAGCTGGCAGAACGGCAGACTGTCTGAACCGTCCGCGATAAAAGTCAGTTCGGTCCTGTCGTCATTGATCTGAAACCGGAAATTCTTAAATCCCTCCGATGTCGCGGAATCTCTCAGCGTAATAATATCTCCATCCACGTCAAAATAGCCTCTGTAGATCGTACTGCTCAGCGGTCCTTCGCACATCTGGAACGTGTTAAACGGTTCCAGAGTAACGACGAAGTCGCCGCCAAACCCGACTTCTTCCCATACGAACGTGACCGGCTCGGATACGTAACTGTCTTCGGCGGAAAAGCCGGTTGGCGCTGCTTCCATTTCCGACACAGTATCTGCCTCTGAAGATGTTTTTGTCTCTGAAACGATATCGGCTGCCGACACTATTTCCGCTTCTGTCAGCGCAGATGCAGCCGAGTCACCGACGGAAAGACCGGCAGTTGTATCCACGGTCTCATTGTCAATATGAGTACTACACGCCGTAAGCAGTGCCATGCACGTCAGCGCCGCAATGTAAAAGCGATTCTTCTTCAACAGGAATCTCCCCCTTCTCGATGCATGCTTGTTTTCGTTGACTCCGTTATCTATTAATGATACGCATGGCATTCACATTTTTATGGGACAATTTTTCCCAATCTTCATTCCCCTGCATGTAATCAAACGTTTCATCTCCAAGAGATTCCAAAAGCTTCTGCTTTAATCCGGCCGTAAAATCAGGATCGGTCGTTTTGAACGTCATATGCTGATAGAGCCTGGACTTTGTAAAATCGCTGATCGTATCGATCCGGTCCAGTATCTCCCGCATAATCTGTGCCGTCCATTCTGTATTCTTTTCCCATGCTGCGACCTCAAGTCCGTAACAGACTTCGTTATACCCGCCCATTTCAAATACGGAAGCGGCAGAGGACGAGACCTCAACCAGCTTTCTCGCCATCTCATGATCACCGTCCTCCATATAAAGAGCGCGCAGGTCATTTAACGTCATCTGCAGATGCTGATAGCCGATGAAGATCAGTTCCTCGTATGCGCGATAAGCCTCTGCACGCTTCCCTGTCCTGCTGTTCACAAGCGCTTCCTTGCGCTTACGTTCCGGATTCTCCAGCGAGAAATAATCCAGATATCGCGCGGCTTTCTCATAATCTTCTTTCCGGAAATACGCATGGAACAGCGAATCTGCCGCCTGATTGCGGATCCGCTCGTCCCCCGAGAGCAGACATCTTTCGTACCAGCCGAATATCGCACTATCATAGTCATCTTTGTCCGGGAGTTCTGCCGCCATTCGTCCTGCGTCCAGAATGACGGCCGCCTGCCAGATCAGTTTTTCGCAATTCGGATACTCCTCGATTTTTTCCTTGACGGAACAAAATACATCATGGAAGTCTTTGCTCTCCAGATCCTTTTGAACCTGCTTAAGATATCGGTTGATCTCCTCGTCGGTCAGCTCGTCCCGAAAGGACAGAAGCTCATCCGTGGTAATGCCAAGCAGCCGCGCGATCGGAGCAAGCAGCGCGACGTCCGGAAGCGTGCTGCCTTTTTCCCATTTATTTACCGCGGGAGCGGTCACGCCGAGGCGCGCTGCCATCTCCTCCTGCGTTATTCCTAAATTCTTCCTGTATTTTTTGATAACATCCCCGATTGTCATGTTCAGTTGTCTCCTTACACAGTTTTTGAATCGATTCTGTGTATAGTATAGCTGATGGGAGAACAATTGTCTATTGAATGCGGGTTAAATAACAGGAATTTTATTTTACTGTTGTTCAATCAGATATTTCCTGCCATTTCGTCAGCATAGGTTATGATATTTATATTGGTAGTTAATGCCGTTCATCAATATTATTGATCGCTTCAGATAATATCCCTTCCGCATCATTTCCATCAAAATCCAGGTATTCTGCGTAGATCAGTTCCGTTTCCCTGATGCCGAACATATTCTTCGCCAAATAGTCGATATAATCGAAACTGAATCTTTGATCATAGCTTCCGCCGGCCGTCGTAACATAATATAGTTTCTCTGCTTTACACAATCCGTGCGGACATCCGTTTTCATCGTATTCGGAAACGATGCCTATCGAATAAATATTCTCAAGATATATTTTCAAAATGGCAGGGAACTGACCGTCCCAATATGGGGCCGCTACCACGATCCGGTCGGCTTCCGCAAACTGCTTGGACAGTTTGAAAATACGGTCACTGTAATTTTGCTTATCAAGCTGAGCGGTTCGATAATCCAGTCTCTCTTCATTCAAAGGCCTTAGTTCCATATCGGTCAGTCTGACTTCTTCAAACGCTCCGAGTTTATTCAATAACGTTTTTGCTAATCGGTCTGTTCTGGATTCTGTTCTCACACATGCATTGATATATAGAATCATGCTGCACCTCTTTCTGTGTTATTCAATTTGCGCTGTATTTTCTGCTTCCGACCTGGCATTCATTTTGGCAAACCGAGACTCGGTGTGATTCGGCAAATCACAGCGCGGAATCACATCTTCCCCGCCATCGAAGCCCCGATCTCATAGATCTTCTTACACTCCTGTGGAAATACCGTCTCGTGCCTTTTGTATTTCGCGTCCGCATCAAACATCGTCCACGGCCAGTCGGTCCTGCTGTAATCCTTCAGCTGCAGGGTATCTCCGCTGACAAAGACCTCCGCCGGTCCGACAAACCGACTCAAAGTCTGTTGATAATTCCGAAGCAGTCCCTGATATATATGGTCCGGCGCGTTGCTTGTCATGATCAGAAGCACAGGGATCTTGCGAGCGCTGCAGCAGGGATGTTCCATATTGTAGGTGAGATTCTGGAAGACCAGCCGCTCATATAGGGCGCAAAACGACGCGGTCATCTCGCCCAGATAATTCGGAGAACCGATGATAAGGCCGTCTGATTCGCGGATCGCATCCAGAACCGGGGTCAGGCCGTCCCTGCATATGCAGCGGCCCTTATTATTCTCTTTCTTGCATTCGAAGCAGGAAATACAGCCTGTGTACTTTTCCAGGCGGAACAGATCGAACTTTTCCACAGTCACGCCTGCGTCTTCCGCTCCTCTGACCGCTTCCATAATCAATGTATCCGTATTCCATCCTTTCCTCGGTCCGGCGTTCACCGCTATGATTTTTTTGTTCATCAACTGTTCTCCTCTCTCCTTTGATCTCAAATATTTGAAAGCAGTCCCTTAAATTCCTATCCACCAGCACACGCTAGCGGTCGATAACGGTGGCGCAGCAGCTGTTCCAGGGGAGCTCATAGATGGGTTCCAGAACTACGCCTCGCTCAGAATGTCGAGCGCATTTTTCACCGCTTCCCTGCTGCCGAGCTCAAACGCGTTGAACGTTATCGTCTGCCACTTCAATCGATGGATCACGCTGACGTCGTAGGGCTTCGCGTAGGGCTCCGCCGCCTCAGCCGCGGCAAGTATGGGTTCGCCGCCAACCGAAAGCTCGCAGTGTTCATAGGCGGTCCCAGCAGCGTTCTTTATCGCGAACGTCACCTCCGCACCGAAGGCTTCGCAGTACGTTTCTACCGCCTCGAGGCTGTTCATTACATACACCTGTGGATAACACTTCATATCCGTTTCCCTCCGTTCATTTTCTCGACAAAGTCCGCGCTCTTTGCCGTCATTTCGACCCATGCGGGGCGAAATCCGCTCCGGATGGCGTTGCGCACGGACCTGATATTCGACCAAGCGGCGCAATAGAACGGAACCTTACCGCGCTTTAGTATCTCCATGGCCAGATGGCCAGTCAGCGCAGAAGCGACGCCCTGCCTGCGGTAAGCCGGCAGCACATCGACGCCGATCTGCCACATATCTTCGCAGTCGGCGGAGCAGGCCGCAAGGCCGATCAGCATTTCGCCGTCGTACGCGCCGACGCCTAATACATCCAGATGCCGGCGGTCTGCGCACAGCGCGTTGCTCCACTGCGGTGTGTAAAGCGGCGCAAAATCCTCCTGGTGCAGCAGCTTTGTTGTGTAAGGAATGTCCTGAACTTTCAGTTCCCGCAGATCAGGAAGAAAGTATTCCGCCATGAAGCAGATGCGCAGGCCATCCTTCTGCAGTTCATCGTTGAGAACATGCAGATTGGGCGTCTCGAAACAATGATGCACCGGGAAGCGGCTGATGTAATCCGTCACAACGCCGCGGTATTTTTCTTCAACGGACGCGACAATATTGTTTCCGTAGGAAATAAGGTTGCAGGCAAGCGGAAACGCAAGATATTTCCTCGCGTTCGGATTGGGCACGGACGTAACAACGACATTTTCTGTCTTCATAAAATCATCCGCACGACAGTTTGCGTCAATCGCGGACTGCTGCATGGCAATCCGCAGGATATCTTCGTTAGTGAAAAGCATGATTGGACCTACCTCGTTCAAATACTTATATTTCGATTATAGACAATACACCCGCTTCTTGCAACTAAAAAAGCATTGTAAGAAGCGGGTGTATGAATCTGTTGTAAAAATTGAATTTCTAATCACACAACCAACGCTCTCACATAATCTCCTTCCTCCTGTACTCCCGGTAGATCACCGGCGGCAGCGCGGCCGACAGGATCACATAGAGCGCGATTACGACCGGCAGCGCCCCGGTCACGATCCCTCCGAAGTCGAACAGGTCGAAGTACACGAGCTCCATATTCAGCTCCAAAA
>CANPZZ010000130.1 GCA_947589125.1 uncultured Lachnospiraceae bacterium | reverse complement strand
GCTGCGGACAATGATGAAATCTACAGGACCGGCGTGATCGGACAGTTTAACCTGACCTTTGAACTTGCCTGGAAAGCATTGCAGGCAGTTCTGAGAATGCACGGCGCAGCGGGGGCAGAGACCGGTTCTCCCAGAGAGATCCTGCAGCTCGGCTATAAACTGGGTTTTCTGGATGACTCCGCCGTATGGCTTACTATGCTGAAACAGCGCAATAGTTTGGCTCATATTTACGACGAAGATAGTGCGGACGAAATGATCCTGCTTATTCGTGACAGCTTTATACCTGCATTTCTTGTATTGGAGAAGACGCTGCGGGATAAGCTTGAGGAAGCTGAAGGGAATTTCTGATCTGTGATAATAAAGCGAATCTGAAAGAATACGCGGGTATTTGTTGCAGAAAAGCGTACAGCAGATCAGCGGCTTGTTCCAATTTGTATGAAGCTTTTGAAAATGAGAAAACCATGGCAGAAATTCAGCTGCGCGGCAGCAGGATGAGGCTGCGGCGGCCGTTCTCTTCGATGGTGCGGAGCCGGATGGGACCGTAGACTTCTGAAAGGGCAGCTTCCATATCGGGGAGACTGTCTTCTGCGGGATGCAGAATGGCGGTGCAGACGCCGTCCTTCAGAAGTATCAGGCGGCTGCAGTATTCCAGGGCAAGCTGCGGGTCGTGGAGCGTGACAAGGGCGGCTTTGCCGGTAAAGAGAGTTCGTTGATCGGAGTTGCGTTCGCTCAATGTACTTCTGGCAGTATCGGCAGAAGTGTTGGAGAAGCGGTGCGCATCCGAGTTGGAAATACCGGCGGAGACATTGCGTGTGACCTCGTTGATAGTAATGGAAGAGGCGCTGCCGTCAGCGCAGGACATATCCTGTCCGCGGATGATCTCTGTCAGCAGTTCCATGATCCGGTGTCTGTGCGGGAAATCCAGGGAGCTTTCCGGTTCATCCAGAAGAAGCAGGGAAGCGTCCTCCACGATCGTGCGGGCCAGGATGCAGAGCTGCTTCTGGCCTTCGCTGAGCGTCTGGTAGTCCTGTTCGGCGTAAGATTCCATGCCCACGGCGCGAAGCGCCCCGCGGGCTTTTTCTTTTTGTGCGCGGGACGGCTGTTCCAGAAGACCGAGTACCGGATTAAAGCCCATCAGAACCACGTCGGTCACCGGCATGGAAATGGCGATGCCGCTGCGCTGGGGAATGTAGCTGATCTGTCTCGCCAGATGGCGGGAAGTCATCTGCTCCAGGGGCCGGCCGTTTAAGAGGCAGGAGCCGGTAAATGACAGCTGGCGGCAGAGCGCCCGCAGAAGCGTCGTCTTGCCGCAGCCGTTGGGTCCCAGAAGGCCGGTGATCTCGCCCTGTTTCGCGCAGAAGGAGACGTCCTTCAGGATCTGAGAGCGGCCGTAGCCGGCGCTTAGGGAAGATACCTGGAGACAGATGGGAGGCTCAGCGGGTTCGGTTGATTCGGCTATTTCAGCTGCCAAGGTGTTATGGCTGGAAACGGAGCCCTGTATTGAACGAAGATCCGTCCGGCGTTGTGAAGACGATGTCTGCCGGAATATGGTATTTATTGAGGAATTCTTGTGTATGTTATTCGACATGCCTGCTGCCTCCATTTCCGCTCATGATCAGGTATAATAAAAACGGCGCGCCCAGAAGCGATGTGAAAATGCTCACCGGCAGCTCAGACGCGGCAACAGTACGGGCCAGGATATCGGCTGCGGTCAGCAGAATGCCGCCAAGAAGGCCGCTTAAAGTTAATGTGTGCAGCCGGTTATCGCGCGTCAGAAGCCGGGCGATGTGCGGGGCCAGCAGGCCGATGAAGCTGATGACGCCGGTGACGCTGATCACGGAGGCGACTACCAGGGTGGCCAGCAGCAGGATCAGCAGGCGCATCCGCCCGACGGGCACGCCAAGCATCCGGGCTTCCGCCTCATCCACCGACAGAAGAATGATCTGGCGATGGAACAGGAAGAGACCGGTCAATCCGGCAGCGCATACGGCGCAGTAAAATGGGATCCGACCCAGCGTGATCGCGTTTAAGCTGCCCATGATCCAGTATTCGATGGAGGCCAGTTGGCGCTCCGGGTCGGCGGTTAATTTCAGAACCATGAGAACGGTCTGGGCCAGCGAATGAACCGCGATGCCGGCCAGGACGATGCTGCCGCTGCCGGCGGAGGGGATTCTTCCGCCGCCATATCCTCCGGCGGCGGAAGCCAGTCCAAGAGCGATTCCCACAGCCAGCAGGCCTCCCGCGAAGGCGGAAAGCGTGACCGCGGCAGCCGACGCCGGAAGAAACAGGATCGCGAAAGCGGCCCCGGCGCTGGCACCGGAGGAAACGCCGATCATATCCGGCGCGGCCAGAGGATTGCGGAACACGGTCTGGAACACGAAGCCGGCCGCGCCCAGGGCGAAGCCGCCGAGGACGGCCATAAGCGTCCGCGGGATCCGAAGCGTTAAGAGAACTTGAAGCTGCATGGCGTCGCCTGCGAGGATTTTCTCCAGAGAGAGCGGGTATTTGCCAGCCAGCAGAGAGATGACGCAGGCGGTGAGTAGCAGGAGAGCGGAGAGATACGGAGCGAGGCTGAGATGATCATAGTTACGCCGTACCGTGTATCCCAGGCTGCGCTGCACAGATTCACAGGACGCTGAATCAGAGCCGCCGGATACCGGAGCATGCAATGCGGCAGAATCAGGCTGTTCAGTTTGCGAGTGCGACACAGCAGAATCAGGCCGGTCTATCTGTGAATGCGGAAGACTGTCCTGATTCTGTGCTGCGGGGTGCGTATTCTGTTTGGCGTTTTGCCTCTGTTTTGTACGCATATCGGATCCTCTGGTTTCTCTGATTTTTGATGTTTTAAATCTTCTCTTTATATCGCTGCTTCAAGAATTTCAGGACAATCTGCCTGAAGCTATATTTCGAAAGCAGTTCATTTTCGAGTTTTGCCGTAAGCGGCGGTCACTCCGCCGCGCTGTACAGATTCTCCAGATCCGGCGTGAATCCGTAGAATGTCTCATAATACTCCGCTGCGGCCTGTTTCCAGTTATCCGCCGGATAGTTATCCGGATGAATGACGCTGGCCAGCCACATACTTCCCAGAATGCTGCTGGGGACAGGGCTGTCCCAGGATTCGATGGCGTTGGGGAACTGGTATACATTTCCGCTTGCGACGGCTTTCAGGCCTTTTAGATTCTCGTCCTCCAGGACCGAGTCCACAGTGTACTCCGCGTCGGCGGCCAGGATGATGTAGTCCGGATCCCACGCCAGAAGCTGCTCATAGGAAATGTCCGCCCAGTAATCGTCGGTGATCTCCGCGGCCGCGTTCACACCGGCGGCCTGCTCGATCAGACTGTTCTGGTACATGGCCGGACCGGCCACGGCCAGAAGGGAACTGTTGCTGGCAAGGTACACAGTAGGAGCGGACGCCGCGTCGATGCCGGACAATGCTTCCGTCAGGGGCTCCAGCTTCTTATCGTGGAAAGCCAGAAGCTCATTGGCGCGTTCCGTCGTATTCGTGGCGGTTCCCAGAATAGTCACAGCCTCTTCCAGAAGATCCTTGTCCTCCGGGTTCACGGCGATGACGGTCATGCCCAGCTCTTCCAGCGAAGGAATGACGTCCTTCAGCTTGGCCGGAAGCACGATCAGATCCGGCTCGAGAGCGGCGCAGCCTTCCAGATCGAATTCTTTAGCGGTACCGACGCTGGGCAGATCGATGACCTCAGGAGCGCTTAGATGATAAATGCTGCGGCTTTTCGCCTTGGCCTCTATGCCGACCAGCTTGTCCTTAAGTCCCAGCGTGATCAGCAGACTGGTGGAAATGTAGTAGCCGCTGACCAGAGTTTCCGGTTCTTCCTCGATAACAACCTCGCGGTCGATCTGATCCGTGATGGTTATAGGATAGGTTACGGAGGCAGCCAAGACTGCCGGCACCTCGCCGGATGAATTTCCGGCAGAGTTTTCCGCTGCCGCACCAGCAGGAGAGGTGGGTTCGGCTTCATTTTCTTCTGCTTTGTCAGATGATTCAGATGCAGAATCCGCTTTGGTAGTTTCTGCTTTAGCGATTTCCGCTGCGGAAGTTTCGGTTTCAGCAGCTTCTGCGGCAGTTGTCTCTGCAGCAGTAATCTCCGCAGCCGTTGTCGCTGCGGATGTGGCAGCCTGGTTCCCTGCGCCGCCGCAGCCAGCCAGAAGGATCATGGTTATTGACAGTACAATCGCAAGCGTTCGTTTCATAAATAAATCTCCTAATCGTTATAGTTTTAAAACAACAACGATATTCTAGCAGTCAGACGGTGATCTGTCAATAAGAATAGAACATGCAGTTTTATTTGGAAGAATTTATCTGCCTCAACCTGCAAGGAAATGGCAGATGGAATGCAGAGACTCTTTCGGGGCGGAGATATGTTCTGAGATGCGGCTTCTGGTTATGAGCGTGCAGCGGGTGACGGTACAGTATAAATAAAAAGGGGTTGTTTTTATGCGGGTCTTCATTTATGATAGGATAAGAACAGAAGGGCGGGACAGACAGGATGAAAGAATATTATTTCTACGGCTGGATAACGGCGGACACCCAGGCGGTCACGGATACCTATCCCGGTATCGCGACTCCGCGGGATCTTTATGATGCGCTTACGGACGTCTGGTGCGCAGAGACGTGTTCGCCGCGGATGCGCGATAACTGGAGCCAGGCGAACCGGACGCTGGGGCAGTGTTCGATCACGGCGTTTCTCGCACAGGATATCTTTGGCGGGAAGGTCTACGGCGTTCCGCTGCCGAATGGGCGGTTCCATTGCTATAATGCGGCCGGGGGCCGCGTCTTCGACCTGACCAGCGAGCAGTTCGGGGATGCGGATCTGTCCTATGAGAATAACCCGGAGCAGTTCCGCGAGGTGCATTTCGCGGATCCGGATAAGAAAATGCGGTACGAATATCTGAAGCGGATGCTGTTAGAGCGGCAGCGGGGGCGGTAGGATAGTGCGGGGCGTGCCGGATATCGAAGCGTGAATCGGCGGCAGCGTGGTGGAAGTGCCGGGCGCAGATGGCAGTGCGCAATGTGCGCGCTGCAGTGTATTTCCGTGCGAACAAAGTGCCAGTGACGCCTTGATCGTATTTCCATGCGAACAAAACGCCAGTGACGCCTTGTTCGTATTTCCATGCAGGCAAGGCGCCAGTGACGCGTTGCCTGTATTGCAGGCAGCGTGCGGATGCAGCATCGATGTATGATAGATAGAAAAATATAGACAATAATGGGTGGTGTACAACAGGAGTGTATGCGGGCAGGATCAAAAGGAGACGTGGATGATTTCAATTAAGGAATACAGAAAAGCAGAGAGTCTGGAAGAAGCCTGGGAGCTGAATCAGAAGAAAGCCAACCGGATCATCGGCGGCATGATGTGGATGAAAATGAGCCGCGGCCGGGTGCAGACGGCTATAGATCTGTCGGGGCTGGGACTGGATACCATCGAAGAGCGGGACGACGCCTTCGTTATCGGCAGTATGGTCACGCTGCGGCAGTTGGAGACGCACACGGGCCTGAATGCGTATACGGATGGGGCCGTGAAGGAAGCACTTCGGCATATCGTGGGCGTCCAGTTCCGGAATGGCGCTACCGTAGGCGGAAGTCTGTTCGGGCGGTACGGATTCTCGGACGTGCTGACCCTGTTCATGACGCTGGACGCAGAAGTGGAACTCTATAAAGGCGGCGTGATCCCGGTTTCCGTTTTCGCGGAAATGTCTTACGACCGGGATGTGCTGGTGCGCGTGATCGTGAAGAAAAAGCCGGAGAAATACTATTACCAGTCGGTCCGAAATACGGATACCGATTTCCCGGCGCTGACCTGCGGGGCGGCGCTTGAGGCCGACGGCAGCCTGCGGCTCTGCTTCGGGGCGAGACCGCAGAAGGCGATGGTGCTGGCTGACCGGGATGGTGTGTTGGATGGGTTGTGTGTGAAGGGTGCCGGATCGGAAGACGCCGCTATGAAACGCATCGAGACGATCGGCATTTACGCGGCAGAGAACATCCCCACCGGCTCGAACATGCGCGGCAGCGCCGCGTACCGCAGCAAACTGGTGAAGACGCTGGCGTCGCGGGCGGCGGAGCATTTTCTGACGGAGGCACTATGAAGATACA
>CANPZZ010000129.1 GCA_947589125.1 uncultured Lachnospiraceae bacterium | reverse complement strand
GATGTGACGGATAAGATGAACAGCCACGCGAAGCGTGAGAGCGAGCTGATCAGCGAGCTGCGGGATCAGGAGCTTCTGCGGACGGCGCTCCAGAGCACCGCGTTCTCGTACCGGGAGGTGTATATCCTGGATCTGGTGAACAGCTATTACCGCATGATCTATCCGGACAATCACAATGTCACGGCCCGCGGGGATTACCGGGAGCTTCTGAAGAAGCGGGTCGCTTACACGAAGACGGACAGCCGGATGCACGGGGACATCCTGGAGCGGCTTCAGCCGGAGCAGATCCAGAAGGCGCTGACGGATGAGAATGTGGTGGAATACCGTTATATCCGGAATCGGCCGGAGGGTGGGGAGGAATGGTGCGTCGTCACATTTACCGTCAATGAACGCAGGGACGGAACGCCGGTCTCGGCGGTCATGGGGGTTCGCAGCATCGAGCGGATCATCCGCAGTGAGGAGAAGCAGAACGCGATCCTCAAGGATGCACTGATGCAGGCGAGGCAGGCCAACGAGGCCAAGAACATGTTCCTGGCGAATATGTCCCACGATATCCGTACGCCGATGAATGCGATCGTCGGCTTCTCCACGCTGCTTGAGAATGAGGCGGAGCATCCGGATAAGGTGCGCCAGTACGCCCGGCGGATCACGGCGTCGAGCCGGCATTTGCTGGGACTGATCAACGACGTCCTTGATATGAGCCGGATTGAGAGCGGGAAAATGGCGTTAAATGTGGCGCGGCTGCATCTGCATGAGCTGCTGGACGAGATCACGACGATCATCACGCCGCAGGCGCAGGAGAAGAACCAGCGGTTTGACGTCCGCATAGAGGGAAAGGCGCCGGAGCAGATCCTGGCCGACCGGCTGCGGCTTTCGCAGGTGCTGATCAATCTTCTGACCAACGCGGTGAAATATACGCCGGAGAACGGCGCGATCGCGCTTGAGGTTCAGAACTGCCCGCAGCGTTCGGCGGGCTACGCCCGCCTGCGGTTCCTTGTCACGGACGACGGGATCGGGATGAGTGAGGAGTTTCAGAAGACGATTTTTGAACCGTTTACCCGCGAGATCAATTCGCTGACCAATAAAGTACAGGGGACCGGGCTGGGAATGGCGATCACCAGGAATCTGGTGGAGCTGATGGGCGGCACGATCGCCGTGAAGAGCAGGAAAGGCGAGGGAAGCACATTTACGGTGGATGTGGAGTTCGCTCTTCCGGAGCAGACGGAGGAACCGGAGCCGGAGATCGTTGTGAAGGCGGCTGAAAGGCTCCTGCCGGGGAAACGGATTCTGGCGGCAGAGGATAACGAGATCAATGCGGAGATCCTCGGAGAGGTCCTGAATCTGGAGGGCGTGGAGTACGACCTGGCGAAGGACGGATGCGAGGCGGTGGAGATGTTCGCGAATTCCGCGCCGGGGTATTATGACATGATCCTGATGGACATCCAGATGCCGCGTATGAACGGCTACGAGGCGGCGAAGGCCATCCGCGCCAGCGGCCGCCCGGACGCGCTCACGGTTCCGATCGCTGCGATGACGGCGAACGCGTTTTCAGAGGATGTGCAGAAGGCGCTCGACAGCGGGATGAATGTACATATTCCGAAGCCGATCGATATTGCGGCGCTGCATGAGACGTTCCGGCGCCTGATGACGCCGGCGGCAGCGGAAGGGCGCGGCGAGTCTGATGGGGAGGAGCCGGGAGAGCAGGATCATGACCGCACAGGACTGGCAGAATCATGACCGTACCGATTCCGCAGTACCACTACCGTACAGAATCCGCCGGATTATGACCGCATGCAAGACCAGCGGGATCATCAGCGGAATCATACAATCATCAGCGGAATCATAACTGCGAGGGGTTGGACAATGCCCATAAATTGTGTTAAAATATTAAGATTAGGAACTTAATGGATTAATACGCCGAAGAGGCAGAATAGATGACGGCCTGAAGGAAGGGGATTTACAATTATGGAAACGAACCGTGCATTCAAAAGAAAATGGTACGACACGCTGGGCGTGCTTTATGTGCAGGTGGCGCTGCTTTTCATATTCGGACAGCTTGTGGGGGACCTGCTGATCGTTCTGTTAGGGGCTGGGATATCGCTGCTCAGCGAGTCCTTTGCGGCGTCGGACGCCTGGGGCATGGCGCAGCTTTATCTTGCGTTCATCGGAATCTGGGTGGTTATGCTTCTGCGGATTCGGCTGTCTAAGAAAGACCGGTCGATTCTGGCGGTTGTCGGGCCGAAGGCTCGTGGGAATAATGGGAAGATGCTCCTGATCGGAGCTGCCATCGGCTTCGGGCTGAACGCGTTCTGTATTCTGATCGCGTGGCTCCATAAGGATATCGTGCTGTATTTTGATTCGTTCCGGCCGATTGCGCTGGCGGGGCTGTTTATTGCGGTGTTTATCCAGTCTTCCGCGGAGGAGCTGGCGTGCAGGGGATTTCTGTACCAGAAGCTGCTGCGGAGCTACAAGAACCCGGCGGTGGCGATCATCGGGAATTCACTGTTTTTCGGGATCCTTCATCTTCTGAATGACGGCGTTACAGTGCTGTCCATTATGAATATCGTGGTGGTGGCGATCTTCTTCTCGCTGATCGTGTATTATACGGACAGCCTGTGGTGCGCGTTCATGGCGCATACGGTATGGAATTATACACAGAATATCATTTTCGGACTGCCCAACAGCGGGATCGTATCATCGTTTTCAATCTTTAAGCTGGACGCCAGTACGGCGATGAATAGTTTCGCTTACAATGTGGGCTTCGGGATCGAGGGAACGATCGTCGCGGATGTGGTGCTGATCCTGGCGACGGCGGCGGTTTATCTGTGGGGCAGCAGGCGAAATGTGAAATAACAATCGTAAGAAACGGTGCGGAGGAGAAAGAAGATGGGAAATGGCGCTCTGACGGCAGTGATCATCATTGCGGTGATCGTATGCGCGGCATTTGCAGGGGCGGCGGTTCTGCTCAGAAAGATCCGGAACAGTCCGGAACTGGAGGTCATCCGCTACGCGGCGAAGGCGATCCAGAACGGCGATATCAACGACCGCATTTCGACTACGCCGAAATCCCTGTCCAATATGGAAAAGATTTTTCTGCCGCAGATCCTGAAGGATTTTCCGGAATTCAACTGGAATGAATTTAAGCCGCTGATTCAGACAAGTATCTGCAGTCTGCTGCGGGCCATCGATATGAGGGATAGGGGGCCGGTAGCGGGGAACCCGAAGCTGCGGGAGGCGGTGGAGCAGATGCTGGCGGGGACGCAGATCCCGCATTATAAGGACGTGAAGGTTCATGATACGGTGATCAAGCGGTATTATAAGCAGGAAGGAACATGCTGTATCCTCTGTGAATCCGCGGTGGAGTACTATACATATATTGAGGAAAATGATAAGGTCGTGAGCGGATATAAGGACCGCAAGCGGCAGGAAGTTTACGAAACGGAACTTGTCTATGTGCAGGATGCAGAGCGGGCGGGGAAGGCGGCTGGCGCGAAAAACGCTGTGTCCGGAGGCAGCGCATCGTCGGGATTGTCTGCGAATTCAGCGGCTGACGGCGCAGCTGCGTATACTGGCGCGGCCACGAGATTCGGAAGAGCCGCGAATTCAGCCGCAGGCGGTGCGGCTGCATATACCGGAGCGGCCGCAGGCCCAGGAAGGGCCGCCGCGAAAATGACCGCCGCCAGTCACGCATCCGCCACCGGCATCGGCGTTACCTGCCCCAACTGCGGGGCGCCGATCACGAGCCTGGGAGCGAAGCGGTGCGAATACTGCGGAACGGCCATCGAACCGCTGAATCTGCGGGTTTGGAAGATCAATGCGATACGGCTTGCGTAGCATTGCGCTGCCAAATTTGGTGGGTTTGGAAACATTTTCGGCAGAGGCACGTTCATACGGGCAAAGAAACGCCCCGAATAGGAGACACATTTCCATTCGGGGCGTAAATTGTGCCTGAGGTTATTCATCACCGCTTAATATCATAATTCATATCCATCAGATGCCGGATCGCGTCCGCGTCGTCGGTGATATTGGCGTCGCCGCGGATCGTATGCTTGATCACGCTGCTGGCTACGGCGAAATTGATCATGTCCATGGGCTTATAGCCGTGGATCATGGCGTAGATCAGGCCGCTGGCGAAGGCGTCGCCGCCGCCGACACGGTCCAGGATATTGAAGGTGAACATCTTGCTCTCGAAGGTATGGCCCTGGTACCACATGAAGGCTTTCAGGCTGTTCTCGCTTCCGCTGTGGGCGTAGCGCACATGGCGGGCGATGCACTTCAGGTTCGGGTAACGCTCCACGAACGCCTGGAAGACTTCGTCCTGCAGCTCGTAGCTGGGGCGGAAGGGGATATCGTCCTTTATGTCGCCTTTGCTGTGGTCATTTTCATCCTTCCACAGATGGTAGGGCTCGATGCCCATGAGGACGTCGATGTAGGGCAGGCATTCGGTGCAGAAATCTCTGGCTTCCTCCCAGGTCCACAGAGTGCTGCGGAAATTGCCGTCGAAGCTGACGGTCAGGCCGTGGGCCTTGGCGATCTTTAAGCAGTCCATGATCAGCGTCCGGCAGTTGGGGGCCAGCGCCGGGGTGATGCCGCTTAAATGGAGCCAGGTGAAATCCTTAAGCAGCGCGTCCAGATCGACGCCGCTGAAATCGAATTCCGTGATAGCGCTGTTCTTCCGGTCATAAGTCACCTTGCTGGAGCGGATTCCGAAGCCGGTTTCCAGATAGTAGGTGCCCAGGCGGTGGGTCGGCGTCTGCTCCGGCGTGCTCAGGATCACCGGCGTGCAGTGGACGTCGTTGCTGCGGAGCATGCGGACCGCGCTCTTGCCGAGGCTGTTGTTCGGGACGACCGTGAAAAATGTACTGTCGACGCCGAGATTGGCCAGCGCCAGCGCAATGTTGGCTTCACTGCCGCCGTAGCTTGCCTCAAAGCTGGTGGCCATGCGGATCTTCTCGTAATTGGGCGGCGTCAGGCGAAGCATGATCTCGCCGATGGTAATAAACCGCGCGGATGTGCCGTCCTGCACGGCCAGTGGATTGGAATGCTGCATATACCATACCTCCTTTACAGACTGATCTGATAACTGATTTGATTATACACGATTTTTCAAAATATTCCAAGAGCTTTCTTCCCTGTTTCATCCTGTTTAATGGTTTAAAGTTTTTATTTACTGAAATCGAGTTTTATGCTAAGATGTAGTGGGGAAAACGCAGCGCCCGGGCGAGGCGACAAAAGTTTGCTGCAGCAGAAGCTCAGTGAAAATGGACGGGCGCACGACGGCGGAGATATTTCCAGCGAAAAGAGGAGGGAGCCATCGATGGCGAGGAATATTCCAAAAGAACGGGAGACCAGGATGTACGACGCGATCCTTCAGCTGAAGGATATTAAGGAGTGCCGGGACTTCTTCGAAGACATCTGCGCGATGACCGAACTGCGGGCGATGGAGCAGCGGTTTGAGGTGGCGCGGATGCTGAGGGACGACAAAGTTTATACGGAGATCAAGCAGGAGACCAACGCCAGTTCCGCCACGATCAGCCGGGTGAACCGGATGCTGAACTACGGGACCGGGTGCCTGGGGGAGATCCTGGACCGGATGTCGGCGCAGGGGGACGAGGAGGGAAAGTCTGTAGAATAAGCTGGCGAGTAAGCCTGGAAAGTAAGCCGGCAAGCAGAACAGAGTGGATAGGGCAGCGAACATTACGGAGACCTGTCGGAATGCGGCTGATATCTGTTCCTGCGCGCAGGATTGTGAACAGAAATAATTTTACATATAGCAAGAGAGGACATTTTACATGAAAGAACTGATGTTAGGCAACAAGGCCCTGGCCCGCGGGCTGTACGAGGCCGGGTGCGGCGTGGTGTCCAGTTATCCGGGGACGCCCAGCACGGAAGTCACCGAGGAGGCGGCCAAATACGACGAGATCTACTGCGAATGGGCTCCGAATGAGAAGGTAGCCATGGAGGTCGCCTTCGGCGCGTCCTTAGCCGGAACGCGCAGCTTCTGCGGCATGAAGCATGTCGGGTTAAATGTGGCCGCGGACCCGTTATTTACCTGCTCCTACACCGGCGTCAACGCGGGCATGGTCATCTGCGTCGCCGACGACGCGGGGATGCATTCGTCCCAGAATGAGCAGGATTCCCG
>CANPZZ010000128.1 GCA_947589125.1 uncultured Lachnospiraceae bacterium | reverse complement strand
GTGGCCCCGCCGCGTATGCTGATCGCATTTCTGGAGAACAATCTGCAGGCGGACGGCAGCGTGAAGATCCCGACGGTCCTGCAGCCGTATATGGGCGGGAAGACGGTGCTGGTGCCGAAGAAGTGAGAGGCCGCGTACGGGAAGCCGTAAGGTCGGGCGGCCGTAAAACAGAGAAGTTGTAAAGCAGAGAAAGCCGTAAAACAAGGAGATTCACATCCGGGAATTATCTATGCATATAGAGAAAAATGCGGATGATTTCCGGATGTTATTTTGCCGTCGGCGCTTTAACAGAGTAGAGCGGTGCATTGCCTGCGGCATTTATGGCAGATAAGAGACGTCCTGTGCCTGTGGAGAAGCGGTTGGCGACAGGGAAAATATGCGTCTGTTTACCTGGAATTGTGTATGAGAAATGAAATCTGCTGCGGCATCAGCCGCAGATAAGACAGAAAAGGAGAGAAATTAATATGAACATCGTATGTTTGGATATGGAAGGCGTATTGGTGCCGGAGATCTGGATCGCATTTTCGAAGGCCAGCGGGATCCCGGAGCTTTCGAGGACGACCCGGGACGAACCGGATTACAACAAGCTGATGAAATGGAGACTGGGAATCTTAAAGGAGCATGGCTTAGGCCTTAAGGAGATCCAGGATGTGATCGCGACGATCGATCCGATGCCGGGCGCAAAGGAGTTCCTGGACGAACTGCGGACGATGACCCAGGTGATCATACTGAGCGATACGTTTACCCAGTTTGCCAAGCCGTTAATGAAAAAGCTGGGCTGGCCAACCATTTTCTGCAATACGCTTGAGGCGGCGGCAGATGGAGAGGTGACCGGCTTTAAGATGCGCGTGGAGCAGTCGAAGCTGTCCACTGTGAAGGCGCTCCAGTCCATCGGCTATGAGACGATCGCGGCCGGCGACAGCTACAATGACCTGGGTATGATCCGGGCCAGCAAGGCCGGGTTCCTCTTTAAGAGTACAGAAAAGATCATCGCCGATAATCCGGATCTGCAGGCGTTCGAGAAATTCGACGATCTGCTGGCGGCGATCAAGGGAGCACTGGACCCGTTTAACTAGAGACGCGGCAAATGATTACGATCTGCGGAAGAGCAGTCCTGACGCTGATATGGTGCAGATACATGTAAGAAATTCGACGAGAGAGAAAGAGATACTGTAACTATGCAGCTGACACCAATTATGTTTCTGATCGTCTGCCCGCTGGTATTCCTGGCCGGGCTGGTGGACGCGATCGGAGGGGGCGGGGGCCTGATCTCCCTGCCCGCTTACCTGATCGCCGGGATCCCGATCCACATGGCGATCGCCACCAATAAATTATCATCTGCCTGCGGGACGACCCTGGCGACTTTTAAATTCATCCGTGCGAAAATGGTCAGCCTGCGGCTGGCGGTTCCCACGGTCATCGCCGCGATGATCGGATCGGCCTGCGGCGCGAGAATCTCGCTGACGGTGGACGAGGCCGCGATGAAATATATCCTTTTTGTGGTTCTGCCGGTGACGGCATTTATCGTGCTGAACCGGAAGCTGTTCCCGGCGGACGAGAAGAGCGACGAACTGGTACTGAACCGGCGGGTATATGTGATTTCGTCCCTCGCGGCGCTGGTCATCGGTTTCTACGACGGCTTCTACGGACCGGGAACAGGAACATTTCTGATCATCGCTCTGACGGTATTCGCGAAACTGCCGATGAAGCGGGCCAACGGCCAGTCCAAGGTTATCAACTGGACCACCAATGTGACGTCGCTGGCAGTGTTTCTGCTGGACGGCCAGGTGATCTTCCTGCTGGGACTGGCTGCGGCCTTAAGCAACATGGCGGGCGCCTGGATCGGCGCGTCGCTGGTGATGACGAAAGGGACGAAGATCGTGCGGCCAAGCATTCTGCTGGTGCTGGTTCTGTTATTTCTCAAGATTATGGGCGTGTACTAGATGTTTCCCTGTTTTTCTGTTATTTTTCGATTTCTTCCAGATCTGCCCGCGGCACAGCCACCAGCGAATAATTTGTATGATAGATGACAAATCCCGGGGCAGCGCCAGCCACCTTGCGGATATGCTTCTTCTGGATATAGTCGATCTCTACCTTCTCATTTCCGCGGCCCTTGGAGTAGTAGGCTGCCAATGCGCCGGCTTCCTCGAAGACGCGGTCGGGAAGTTCCCTGCCTTCGGTCTTCACGATCACATGGGAGCCGGGGATGCCTTTGGCGTGGAACCACCAGTCGCTGCCGGAGGCCAGCTTGAAGGTCAGTTCTTCATTTTGATAGTTATTCTTGCCCACATAGATATGGAAGCCGTCGGAGGAAAGGTAATGGAAGGGTTTGCTGGTGATCTTCGGTTTCTTGCCGCCAGTGCTATGGCGGCGGATATAGCCGTATTCGGTCAGTTCTTCCTTGATCTGGACCAGATCCTCTTCCTTTAAGGCGATCTCTAAGGACGTGGCGATGGATTCCAGATGGTCGATCTCGCCGCGGGTCGCGGCGGTCTGCTCCGTCAGGGCTTCGTAGGTGCGTTTCAGCTTGTTGTACCGGTCAAAATATTTCTGGGAGTTCTTGCGGGCCGTCAGCTGCGGATCCAGCGGGATCTTAATTTCTTCGTTGGTATAATAATTCAGGCATTTCAGTTCCTTCTCGCCGCCCTGAAGCTCGTAGCCGTAGGTGTTGAGAAGTTCGCCGTAGGCCTTGAATCTATCCCTCTTATCCGTATCGCGGAGCTGCTTTTCCTGAAGTTCCAGCTTTTTATAATTGCGCTCCAGCGCGGTCTGGACGATCTTGCGCAGATCCGTGGACTTCTGGCGGATGCGGACGACGGTGTCGCGGGAGGCGTAGTAGGTCTCGAGAAGCAGGCTGACAGAGGCGAATTCCTGCGCGTGATAGCCGCCGCCGTTATAACATGTCAGCGGCACCGACGCGAATTCCACCGGCTCGTCATTCCGGTACACGATATTTGGTGTAAAGCGCCCCTCGCGGATATCCTCCATCATGAGCGCCAGCGTGTGATAAAGGTGCGTCAGCTCCGCCGCCGACAGCTCATTGGCGGAGTGGTCGCCGTCAATGGAAGCCAGATGGCACAGTTCCAGCGCGACGATGGGGCTTAAGCCGGTCATGGTCGAATAGAGCGCCTTCTGGACCGGCATGGGCGCGGCGCTG
Organism: uncultured Lachnospiraceae bacterium; assembly: GCA_947589125.1. Classification (GTDB taxonomy): domain Bacteria; phylum Bacillota; class Clostridia; order Lachnospirales; family Lachnospiraceae; genus UBA3402. The sequence goes on along the minus strand of CANPZZ010000128.1, from coordinate 3,230 downwards.
ATACGCCGGGAAAATTCTTCCTCGGATACAGTCAGCGGATCCGCTTTCTCCACCGTCTGCGGGAGAAAATACTTCCGTCCCGGAAGAACTTCCCGCACGGAACTGACCTGGGCGGACACATGCTTGATGCTGTCCAGGATCACGCCGTCGTCCCGGCAGAAAATGATATTGCTGTGCTTGCCCATCAGCTCCACGATCAGCTTCTTGCGGCGAAGGTCGCCCATTTCGTCCAGATGCTCGATGGTGAATTCGATGACCCGTTCCAGGCCGGGCTGGCTCACGCTTACGATGCGGCCGCTGCCGATATGCTTGCGCAGCAGCATGCAGAAATTCGGCGCGGTCAGCGGCCCCGGCTTATTGCTTTCCGTGAAGTAGATCAGCGGAAGGCTGGCGCTGGCCGACATGAGCACCCGGTAAGTATCCTTAAAATTCTTTACGGTAAATAAAAGCTCGTCCTTCTCGGGCTGGGCGATCTTGGTGATCTTGGCGCCTTCCAGGCGGTCTTTCAGGTCGCGGGTCAGGTTCGCGATCACGATTCCGTCAAATGCCATTTCTGATAAAACCTCCGTACTGCGCGGCATGCCGCCGCTGCCTTTCTTTCATGGATCTGAATCTGCTTTATTACAGATATTCCGCCAGTGCGTGGTACCGGCTTCATGCTGTTGGAATGAGAACCGCGTTTTGCTTGCGAACGGTTCGCAGCCGCGGCATCATTTGATTTCTATGAAGTCTGAAACTTTCCGCTTCGGCACATAGAAATTCTCATCCTTATCCATATAGTAATTCAGGTTTCCGGACTCATCCGGCTCCACGACGGTGCTGCGGTGCGCGGGGTAGCCGAAAGCGATCATATACAGGATCTCCAGGGAAGGATCGACGGACAGAATCCCGCGGATCTTATCCCGGTTGATATTGCCCATCATGCAGCTTCCCACGCCGTGATGCCAGGCGGCAGTGATGATATTGTCCATGGCCAGCCCGGCGTCCACGCCGAGACCGAAATTCTTCGCGTCCTTATCGCAGAGAACGGCCCAGTACATGACCGGATGGCTGCCGTCTTTCGGACGTCCCACGGCGTCAGTCAGGGCGGCGGCCCAGTAGGTGAAGGGGAAGATCTGCTCCACCAGCTCTTCTGAACGGACCGCCAGATAGCGCAGCGGCTGCTTGTTGCCGGCGCAGGAGGCGAGTCTGGCCGCTTCCATCATGTCGTCGATGACGTTCTGCGGGATCGGGCGGCTCTGGTCAAAACGGCGGTAGGTCCGCTTGGTTCTCAAAAGTTCCATAATATCCATAATCGTTCACCTCGAATGCTTTTCTTAAATAAACCCGGATATGCTCATCATAGCACAGATATGAAAACCGCACAAGTATAGGAAAGTTTTCTCCCCGATGTTGACTTCATTTTCCATTTGCCGTATAATGATATTTATCTATGAGGAAAGAGAGGAACCGCGAAATGATCAAGAGTATGACGGGTTTCGGCAGATGTGAGAAGGTCACGGATCAGTACAAGATCTCGGTGGAGATCAAGTCGGTGAACCACCGCTATCTGGACATGAGCATCAAGATGCCGAAGAAGTTTAATTATTTCGAGGCCGCTCTCCGCAATTTACTGAAAAATGATATCCAGCGCGGCAAGGTGGACATCTTCATCACCTATGAAGACTACACGACCCAGACCATGCAGCTTAAGTATAACGAAGGCCTGGCCGCGGAATACATGGAATATTTTAGGAAAATGAAGGAGCAGTTCGGCCTTGCAGACGATGTGACTGTGTCGCAGCTTGCGCGCATGCCGGAGGTCCTGACCATGGAGGAGACGCCGGAGGACGAGGAATCCATGTGGAAGCTGTTGTCCGGCGCGGTGGAAGAGGCGGCGAAGGCGTTTGTGGAGACCCGCATCCGCGAGGGCGAACATCTGAAGAATGATCTGATCAGCAAGCTGGACGAGATGCTGGGACTGGTGGAGGAGATCGAGAACCGGTCGCCGTCTATCGTCGAGGAGTACCGGGCCAGACTGACCGAGAAGGTGAAAGAACTTCTGGAGAACAATACGGTGGATGAAGCCAGGATCGTGACCGAGACTACGATCTTCGCGGATAAGATCTGCGTGGACGAGGAGACGGTGCGGCTCAGGAGCCATATCGCGGCTACGAAGAAGGAACTGGAAGCCGGCGGAAGCGTAGGGCGGAAGCTGGATTTCATCGCCCAGGAGATGAACCGGGAGGCCAACACGATCCTCTCCAAAGCTAACGACCTGGAGGTGTCCGGCAAGGCCATCGAGCTGAAGACCGGCATCGAGAAGGTGCGGGAGCAGATACAGAACATCGAGTGATGTTCTCCGGATCGCGGGACCGCGCGGCGCGGAGCAGTCCGCGGCATCGCGGCCCAGTACAAAGCATCGGAGGATAGGAGCATAAGGATATGAGCGATCAGGGAATATTGGCGGTAGTGTCGGGATTCTCCGGCGCCGGCAAAGGAACTCTTATGAAGGAGCTTCTGAGCCGGTACGACAACTACGCGCTTTCCATCTCAGCAACCACCAGAAGCCCAAGGGATGGCGAGGTACACGGCCGGGAATACTTCTTTGTGACGGACGAGGAATTTGACCGGATGATCCGGGAGGAAGAACTGCTCGAATACGCCAGATATGTGAAGCATTCTTACGGAACGCCGAAGAGCTATGTGCTGGAACAGATGCAGGCGGGGAAGGACGTGATCCTGGAGATCGAGATCCAGGGAGCGCTGAAGGTGAAGGAGAAGTTCCCGGATACGCTGCTTCTGTTCGTATCGGCGCCGGACGCGGCGGAGCTTAGGCGCCGTCTGACCGGCAGGGGTTCTGAGAGCGAGGAGGTCATCCGCGAGAGGCTTGCGCGGGCGAAGGAGGAGGCAGAAGGCATGGACCGCTATGACTATCTGCTGATCAACGACGATCTGGACGCCTGCGTCGAGGAGATGCACCGGATCATCCAGGCGCAGCACGCCAGAATGAGCAATAACCGGCGATTTATCGAGAAGATCCGCGCGGAACTGGCGGAGAACTGAGACCCGGGAATCACTGGTAATACGATCAGAGAAAGCAGCGCCTGCGATACGGCGGCGTTTCTGATACAGAACTAATAAGACTATCACAATGCATCAAAGAGAGGAGCATTTATCTATGTTACATCCATCTTATCATGATCTGATCCAGGCAGTTAACAGCGGTGTGGAGCCGGGCGAGGAGCCGG
>CANPZZ010000127.1 GCA_947589125.1 uncultured Lachnospiraceae bacterium | reverse complement strand
AGTACATCTCCGGGCAATAATGCGGCTATGTGACCTATATGCAATGAACCATTTGCATACGGCCATGCGCCGCCAATCAAAATATTTCTCATTTTACATACCTCATTTCTTCATTTATGGTGATAACTTAGCTTTTTACGACCTTATAAGTCGTTCCATTTTCTGCAATAAAAAAGCCCTCCTCTCTGAAAAATTTCTTTTTCAGGGACGAGAGCAAACGCTTCGTGTTACCACCCTAAATTTACCTATACCTCACGATATAAGCCTTATCGACTACGGATGAGAAATGATTCATCGATAGTCTGTCACTGTAACGGGTGCATCCGTCGTAGCCTTGGCGCAGCAGCTTCGGTACGAGGCTCCGAGACCATTTTCAGCAGCTCCTTTTGTGTCTGTTTTCACCTGATCAGACTCTCTGCAACATATCTAACTGCTTACTCTTCTCTTCATAGCCTTTCGCAATATTTTTGTAAAGCATACAACGATTTTTTCCTTTTGTCAATGAAGATTATTCTCCATTGGTCATTCCGGCGGGGAACAAAATGTCTGAAAGGCGCGAGGATTTCTTGCGCGAAGGTCCGGATTGTGGTAAGATAGGAAGAGCGGATGAGAAAGTCACGCGATGGGAGGACGGAGATGAACCTGCGAAATGCTGCGGCGAAGACGGCGGTCTACGGAATGCTGATTGGCCTGGCGTTTATCCTGAGTTATCTGGAAGCCATCCTGCCGCTGCCGGTTCCGATCCCCGGCGTCAAGCTGGGGCTGGCGAATCTGGTGACTGTTGTGGGGCTTTACACTGTGGGCGTGGCTGGAACCGCGGCGGTGTCGCTTCTGCGGATCGTGCTGGTGGGCTTTACATTCAGCAATACGTTCAGCATGATGTATGGCCTGGCAGGCGGTGCATTGAGCCTTCTTTTGATGGTCTTCGTGAAGAAGCGAGGATGGTTTGACCAGACCGGCGTCAGTGTGATCGGCGGCGTAGGGCATAATATTGGACAGCTGGCGGTGGCGGCGCTGGTGACACAGACGGCGGGAGTATTTTACTATCTGCCGTTTCTGATGGCGGCCGGCTGCATCGCCGGGGCGGTGATCGGGCTTCTGGGCGGACTGGTGACGGCGCGGATCCGGAAGGCGGTAAGTGCTTTCATGCAGGAAAGCGGAAGTGTTAAAGAGAGTATGTAAGGAAGCGGCGGGCCGCAGCTGATCCTGTGGGAGATGCTGTTCTTCGGATCAGCGGAGACCGCAAGGACAGTATCGGCGGTGCCGGTATGAGCACAGGAGGGAAAAGTATGGTATACGAAACGATCGCAAAACTGGTACAGTATGGAATCGACGCGGAACTGATTCAGGAGACGGACCGGATCTATGTGACGAATCGGATCCTGGAGCGGATGCAGATGGATGAGTATGTGACGCCGCAGGCAGGAGAGGGCAGTGGAACGGAAGTCATCGGCGGCAGCGCGGCCGGAGCGGGCAATGCGGCAGAAGCCGGGAGCGCGGCCGGAACCGGCAGCGCGGCAGAGGCAAAGCCGGCCGGGGCAGCCGGGCACCCCTACTACGCGGATCTGGAGGCCATCCTGGCTGAGCTTCTGGACTATGCTGCCGAAACCGGCGTCCTGAAGGAGAACACCGTCACCTACCGGGATTTATTTGACACAAAACTGATGAATTGTCTGATGCCGATGCCCCACGAGGTGGTGGACACCTTCTGGAAGAAGTATGAACATTCGGCGGAGGAGGCGACGGATTATTTCTACAAGCTGAGCCAGGATTCGGATTATATCCGCCGCTACCGCGTCTGCAGGGATATGAAATGGGTGACAAAGACCAAATACGGCGATCTGGATATCACAGTGAATCTGTCCAAGCCGGAGAAGGATCCGAAGGCCATCGCCGCGGCCAAGCTGGCGAAGCAGAGCGGCTATCCCAAGTGCCTTTTGTGCATGGAGAATGTGGGCTACGCCGGGCGCGTCAATCATCCGGCCAGGGACAATCACCGGATCATTCCGGTCACGATTAACGGCAGTCAGTGGGGCTTCCAGTATTCGCCCTACGTTTATTACAATGAGCACTGCATCGTCTTTAACGGGCAGCATGTGCCGATGAAGATCGAAAAGGCGGCGTTCCAGAAGCTGTTTGATTTTGTGAAGCTGTTCCCTCACTATTTCCTGGGCTCCAACGCGGATCTGCCTATCGTGGGCGGTTCCATTTTAAGCCACGACCATTTCCAGGGCGGACATTATACATTTGCGATGGCGAAGGCGGCTATGGAGCGGCTGTATGCGAAGGCGGGCTATGAGGATGTGGAAGCCGGGATCGTCTATTGGCCCATGTCGGTGCTGCGCCTGCGGGCGGATGATTCGGATCGGCTGGTGGAACTGGCGACAGAGATCCTGGCGGCCTGGCGCGTCTACACGGATGAAGCGGCCTTTGTCTACGCGGAGACGGACGGAGAACCACACAACACGATCACGCCGATCGCCAGAAAAGCCGGCGGCAAATACGAACTGGATCTGGTGCTGCGCAACAATATCACGACGGAGGAGTTCCCGCTGGGCGTTTACCATCCGCATCAGAATCTGCACCACATCAAGAAGGAGAATATCGGCCTGATCGAGGTCATGGGCCTGGCGGTGCTGCCTGCAAGGCTTAAGGACGAGCTGGCGCTTCTGGGTGAGTATCTGGTCGCCGGGAAGGACGTGGCGTCGGAGGAGACCATTGCCAAGCACGCGGACTGGGTGAAGGAATTCGCGCCGAAGTATGAGAAGATAACGCCGGAAAATGTACAGGAGATCCTGAAGAACGAGGTGGGCCTGGTATTCGAGAAGGTGCTGGAGGACGCGGGCGTCTACAAATGCACCGAAGAGGGCAGGGCGGCGTTTGAACGGTTCCTGACATCAGTGGGATTTGCGCGGCGCTGACGCGGAAGCGGCAGAAGAATGTACGTGATCGGTTAGAGCTGCGGATGAAGATTATGAATGATGCTGCGGATGAGTTTATGAACCGGGTGAAAAATGGAGTGGTTATGACCTGAATCTGCAGAAAATGATCGGTGCAAAAAATTTGGTAACTTCTGTTAATAGTAAAAACCCCTTCTCTTCGGCTGCAATACCGAAAGAAGGGGTTTCTTTGCATCAGTATACGGAAGAATGCGGAAATGCACTGGCGGCGCTTTCTGTATGTCTGTCCTCAGCCAAGCGCTTTCCTGCGGAACCTCCGCTCTTCGGTGGCGTAGGAAGAACCGTAGGCCATCGGATAGAGGAGATATGCCAGAACCAGCGCACCCATTACGTCCACGACGGAATGCTGCTTTAAGAATACCGTTGAAGCGCAGATCAGGATGCAGAGCACCAGCGAAAACTTCTGGAAATACGGGTGCTTCTTCAGATCGTCGCTCTTCATCACGGCCACATGCATGGCTACGGAGTCGAATACATGGATACTCGGGAAGATATTAGTCGAGGTATCAACCCTCTGCAGCACCGATACCAGCCAGGTAAATACATTCTTGTTCGGGTCGATCACCGGCCGCATGTCCGTGCCGTTGTGGAAGACGGTGCAGATCATCAGGCAGACCGTCATTCCGACAAACAGGTAAGTGCAGACCCGGTAGAAATCCCTCGTGTTCTTAAAGAAGAAATAGAACACGGTTCCGAACATGTACACGAACCACAGCAGATACGGCACGATGAAATATTCGCAGAACGGAATCATATCATCAAGCGCCGTGTGTATCACATGAAAATCCCGGGTCACCGTATGCTCCAGCCAGATAAACCACGGACCATAGAGCAGGAAATAAACGGCCACCCAGGCATGCCTGTACTTTTTGATCAGTTCTTTCATGACCCCCACCTTCATCAAAGTATGATTTCTAGTCTTGCATTATAGCACGGCTCGCGTTTGTATACAAGGGTGTTTCGAAAATGTTAATAATTTCCTGAAATATTAAGAAAGTTTGAAATATAAGAAGCGGTTGAAATGAATAGAGGGATGTGATAGACTGATTTTTGCCGGGTTTTCGGAGAAATAAGATCGAACGGCCGGGAACGTGCGGAGGGACGGACGGCAGCCGGAAGCTTGCTAAGAAGCGTCAGCCGGCCGGGTGGAAGAGCTTCGAGAGGACAGAGCAGTGGATATACGGGCAGAGAGGGAGATAAAATCAGGTGAGAATACAAGCAGGGCGTCACTGGCGCCTTGCTTGCATGGAAATACGACGCAGCCGAATGCGGCGGGCACGAAAGCCGTGGATGCTGGTGCTGGTCTGAGTGCGGTTCGGCGCCATACCGTGGCCGTCTGTTTTGCTATGCTCGTTTGCATCCTTCTGTCCGCGTGCGGGGCTGGCGGCGGGCAGCGGCTTAACCGGTACAGCGCCCAGTATTTCGACCTGTTTGACACTGTGACGGTCTTCACCGCGTACGCGTCCGATGAAGAGGAATTTAACCGCTTCGCGGAGGAGATGCACGAGGAGATGGTTATTTATCATCGTCTCAGCGATATCTATAATGATTATGATGGCATCAGCAATATAAAAACGGTCAACGACAATGCCGGCGCGGCGCCGGTACAGGTGGATGAAAGGCTGATCGGACTTCTGGAGGAAGCGGCCGGTCTCTGTAAGCTGACCGATGGAGCCGTTAATATTGCTATGGGAAGCGTTCTGTCTGTCTGGCACGACTATCGGGAAGCGGCGCTCGCTGATCCGGCGCAGGCGCAGGTTCCGCCGATGGAACTGCTTAAAGAAGCCGCCGCGCACACGGACATCGAGGATCTTAAGATCGACCGGGAGGCGTCTGCCGTCTATCTGTCGGATCCTAAGATGAGTCTCGACGCGGGGGCTGTGGCGAAGGGTTACGCCACGGAAATGGTGTGCCGGAAACTTCAGGCAGACGGACTTACATGCTTTATGCTGAACGTGGGCGGCAATGTCCGGACAGTTGGCCGGAAACCGTCGGACATAGGGGGCGGATTCCTTCGGTTCGGAGCGGCGGATCCCGGCGAACCCTGGTCCGTAGGCGTGCAGAATCCGGACACAGACAGCCGGGAGGCGTATCTGCATACGGTGGGGATCGCGGACTGCTCGCTGGTGACGAGCGGAACCTACCAGCGGTATTACGAGGTCGGCGGCGTCAGATACCACCATATCATTCATCCGGATCTTCTGATGCCCTGGGACCGGTACGCGTCGGTCACGATCCTCTGTGAGGATTCCGGTCTGGCGGACGGACTGTCTACGGCGGTATTTAATATGGAAATCAGCGACGGGCTGGAGCTGATCGAAAGCCTGGACGGCGTGGAAGCCCTCTGGATCTATCCGGACGGGACAGAAGAAAGGAGCAGCGGCTTTGCCGCGTATGAGCAATGAGCGCGAGGAGAATGCGCAGCAATTTTCTGCTGCTTCTGACAGCGTTTATATGGGGAACCGCATTCGTGGCGCAGAGTGTGGGAATGGATTATGTAGGGGCGTTCACATTTAATATGTGCCGCTTTCTCGTAGGCGGTCTGGTGCTGGCGCCGGCGGCCGTTTTCGTGGGGTGGAGAGAGTCTGTCATTTCTACCGGCCGGCATGACCGGAGCGGCAGTCTGCCGGAAGGGGCTGATCAGTATTTATCGAATGGAAACGCGCGCCGCCGTATCATGGATGGCGTGAAAGGCGGCCTGGCCTGCGGCGTTGTACTCTTCGTTGCCAGCAGCTTCCAGCAGGTCGGTATTTCCATGACTACGGTCGGCAAGAGCGGGTTCATCACGGCTCTCTATATTGTTCTTGTGCCTGTCTGCGGCATTTTCATGGGGAAACGCGTGCCGAAACCGGTCTGGACCGGCGTGGCTCTGGCCACCGCCGGCATGTATCTGATGTGCGTCACGGAAAGCTTTACGGTGAACCGCGGCGATATCTGCCTGTTCTTCTGTGCGCTGAGCTTTACCGTCCACATTCTGGTCATCGACCGGGTCTCGCCGGGATCCAGCGGGATTCTGATCTCCAGCGTCCAGTTCCTGACTGCCGGAGTTTTGTCGGCGGTACTTGCGTTCCTTTTCGAGGAGCCGCGTATGTCCGCTATCTTTGCCGCGGCTTCTCCGATCCTTTACGCGGGCGTTCTTTCCTGCGGCGTCGCCTATACGCTTCAGATCGTCGCCCAGAAGGACACGGATCCTACGGTGGCGTCTCTTCTTATGAGCCTGGAGTCGGTCTTTTCGCTGCTGGCCGGCTGGGTGATCCTGCGGCAGCGGCTTTCCGGCCGCGAACTTCTGGGCTGCATTTGTGTTTTCGCGGCCGTCGTACTTGCGCAGCTTCCCGCAAAAGATTCCGCGAAAGAACAATAGTCGCCCCCACCCGTAAAACGGGTGGCTCGGACGCGGGCTATAAGCCCGCACTACTCGGCCAGCGTCTAAAGGCGC
>CANPZZ010000126.1 GCA_947589125.1 uncultured Lachnospiraceae bacterium | reverse complement strand
AATGTCTGCAAAGTCAGCGAGGCGGAGCAGAAGGCGGTCCAGCAGGTGCTGATCGGCGGCTGCACCAACGGTTCCTATAAGGACATCGCCAAGGCGGCCCTGGTTCTTAAGGGACGTCATGTCCATGAAAATGTCAGCTGCACCTGCATTGTGGATTCCAAGCAGATCTACAGGCAGCTTTTGAAGGACGGCTACATTGATATGATGCTGGAGGCCGGAGTCCGTTTCCTGGAGCTGGCCTGCGGCCCCTGCTGCGCCATCGGCCAGACGCCTGCCACCAACGGCGTGGCGGTCCGTACGACCAACCGCAATTTCCGCGGCCGTTCCGGCAATCCCAACGCTCTGGTCTATCTGGTAAGCCCGGAGACCGCGGCGGCCTGCGCCGTCACTGATCGTTTCACTACGGCGGAAGAGGTCATGGGCGAGGATGTGAAGATCCTGGACACCATCCATACGCCGGAGATGTTCATGGAGGATAACGACGCCCTGCTGATCGCTCCGATCGAGGACGCGAAGGAGCGGGAGAAGGTGGAGGTCGTCAAAGGCCCGAATATCGCGTTCCTGCCGGTGCCGGACGCTCCCGAACAGCATCTGGAATGCCGCGTCAGCTTAAAGGCGGGGGACAACATTTCTACCGACGATATCACGCCGGCCAGCGCCGAGTTCTCCAGCATGCGGTCCAATATTCCGCTGATGAGCCAGTACTGCTACCACCGCTATGATCCGTCGTTCGCGGAGCGGGCGAGGGAGCTGGGCAAGAGCATCATCATCGGCGGCGAGAATTACGGCCAGGGCTCTTCCCGCGAACATGCGGCCATTAATCCGATGTACCTGGGCGTGAAGGCGGTCATCGCCAAGAGCATGGCCCGCATCCATAAGGGCAATCTGGTAAATCACGGCGTGGTCCCGATGACCTTCGCGGATCCGGCCGATTATGATAAGATCGACCAGATGGATGAGATTGTGATCGACGGTCTGCGCGACCAGATGGCCGCGCGGGAGGTTACGATCACGGATAAGACAAAGAAGATCACGTTTAAGGCGAAGCTGGATCTCTCCGACGACGAGCTGGAGGTGCTGCTGTGCGGCGGCCAGCTGCGGTATCTGAAGAATGAACTGAAGCAGCGGGGCGTGATCACCGGGTAAGCAGAGGCGGACAGTCAGGCCGGAACCGGCGAAAGGGCCAGCCGCTGCCCGGCGCGACGATGCCTGGGCCAGCCGTCGCCGGGAGCAGCGCTTCCCGGCCTGCCGCGGCTGAGGAAAGACAGAAAGAGAAAGAGGACGTGCACCATGAATTTGGAAGGCTTATTCGAACTGCAGTTTATGATGTTTATCCTGATGGGGGTCGGATTTTTCCTTCGGAAAAGGAATATCCTGACCGCGGAGGGCAAGAAGATGCTGACGGATCTGGTCATCGACATTATCCTGCCCTGCAACATCATTACCGCGTTCTCCATCGAATTCAGCCAGGAACTTCTGATGGCCGGCCTGCAGGTTCTTCTGATCTCCCTGGTGCTGCAGTTATTCTGCACGCTGATCAGCGCTTTCTGCTATAAGAAGGTGCCGAAGCGGCAGCGGATGATCCTGCAGTACGGTACGGTCTGCTCCAACGCCGGTTTCCTGGGCAATCCCATCGCCGAAGGGCTCTATGGTTCTTTGGGGCTTCTCTACGCGTCCATCTATCTGATCCCCCAGCGGATCGTCATGTGGTCGGCGGGCGTATCCTATTTTACCGAATCGCCAAATAAGAAGGAAGTGTTTAAAAAGGTTATCACCCACCCGTGCATCATCGCCGTATTCATCGGCATGTTCCTGATGCTGACCCAGATCCAGCTTCCGGGCGTAGTGAGCCGCAGCGTGAAGAGCCTGGGCGGCTGCAATACGGCGATGACGATGATGCTGATCGGCCTGATCCTGGCCGACGCCGGTTTTAAGAATATGGTCAATAAGATCACGGTGATCTTTTCCGCGATCCGGCTTCTGGCGATCCCGCTGGCCGTGATGATCGGGTGCCGGCTGTTTCATGTGGATTCCACGGCAGCCGGACTCTCCGTCGTTCTGGCAGCGATGCCGGCCGGTTCCACGACGGCGATCCTGGCCGCCAAATATCACGGCGACGAGGTCTTCGCTTCCCAGTGCGTGGTGCTGACGACGATTCTGTCGATGGCGCTTCTGCCGGTGTGGTGCATCGTGCTGAGCCGGGTATTTTGATGTGTGCAGGGGTAATATGCCTGAGAATTTCCCGAGCGGTAAGCGATCCTGCATAGTGCGGAGATGTATCTGCCGGATGAGTTTCGGGCAGATGCTTTCTTGCCGTATAAGCTTTGTCATGCGTTTCATTTTCCGAAATACCTGCGGATGACTTCAAAGAAGATAATAGACAGAATCATATAAAATACATAGCAATATATATATTTTACTTATGAGAATATTTGCGCTATAATACTCTCATAAACAGAGACACGGAAGTAAAGGAGGGTATTTCAAATGAGCGTGGACAGAGAAAATGAGATCCGGGCGGCGCAGGAAAAATTCGGAGAGCTGATCCGGTCGGAGTTTGAGCGGATCGAGCGGATTAAGGCGGACCAGGAGGTCACGGATTTTGATAAGCTGGACAAGATCGTTGTCGGCGTTCTGCCCGGCGACGGCATCGGCCCGATCATCATGAAGCAGGCCCTGCGGGTCCTTAATAACCTGCTGGCGCCGGAGATCGAAAGCGGCCGCATCGAGCTGCGCCATATCGAGGGCATGACGATCGAGAATCGGGCGGCGAAGCTGCAGAGCCTTCCGGATGATGTCTTTGAGGAGATCAAGAAGTGCAACGTCCTGATCAAAGGCCCCATGGTCACGCCGAGGGCCGGAGAGCCCTGGCCCAATCTGGTCAGTGCCAACAGCCTGCTGCGCCGGGGGCTGGAACTGTTCGCGGCGGTCCGTCCGATCCGCATCCCGGAGAAGGGCATCGACTGGACCTTCTTCCGCGAGAACATCGAAGGAGAGTATATCTGGGGCAACAAGGGGATCCAGGTCAGCGACGATCTGGCCGTGGACTTCAAGGTCCAGACCAGCCAGGGCAGCGAGCGTATCGCAAGAATGGCGTTCGACTATGCGAGGAAGAACGGCAAGAAGAATGTGACCATCGTTACCAAGGCCAATATCGTGAAGCTGGCCGACGGCAACTTCATCAAGGCGGTCCGCAAGGTGGGCGAGGAGTATCCGGAGATTGAGATCCAGGAGCGGCTTGTAGACGCCATGGCAGCCAAGATGATGGATCCGCAGTTTAACGCGGGGATCGAGGTCATTGTTCTGCCAAATCTGTACGGCGATATCGTCACCGATGTGGCGGCCGAGCACCAGGGCGGCCTGGGCACCGCTTCCTCCTCCAATCTGGGCAATAAGTACGCCATGTTCGAGGCGATCCACGGCACGGCTCCGTATCTGATGAGCCACGGCCGCGGCGAGTACGCGGATCCCTGCTCCCTGATCCGGGCGGCGGGCATGCTGATGGCCCATATCGGCTATGCGGACCGGAAAGCGGTATTGGATCAGGCGCTGGATATCTGCACGATCACCGAGCGGAAGAAAGTGGTCACTACCGATGTGGACGGCGCCAGCGCGGCGGAATTCACCGATTATCTGCTGGAGACCATCGACAGTCTGAAGAAGTAAGCGGACCGGTCATATTACCTCTGAAAAAAACGCGCAGGCTGTCCGGGGAATATCATTTTCCCGGACAGCCTGCGCATTTGTGCCTGCCAGCCCGCGCATCTGCGCGGTTCTTGACATTTCCCGGCCGGATTACTATAATTGACATCAGAAAATGATCCGGAAACGCAGGCCGCTGCCGATGTACCCTGCGACTGTACGCGGACGGAGAAAGATGAGGTTAAGGTTATGAGGATACGGATCACGGCAGACAGCACCTGCGACCTGACGCCGGAACTGGTTCAAAAGTACGGAATTACGATCACGCCCCTGACGGTGAACTGCGCGGGGAGAAGCTATAAGGACGGCGTGGATATTTCCCCGGATGAGCTTTACGAGAAGATCAGCGCCAGCGGACAGCTTGGCTCCACCGCGGCGGTGAACGTTCAGGAATACCTGGATGTGTTCAGCGGGCTTCTGAAAGAATGCGACGCCATCGTTCATTTCACGATCAGCGCTGAGATGTCTTCCTGCTACCAGAACGCGTGTCTGGCGGCGGAGGAACTGGGGAATGTCTATGTGGTGGACAGCCGGAACCTGTCGACCGGCATCGCCCATCTGGTGCTGGACGCCTGCGATATGGCGGCGGCCGGCGTGGACGCGGAAGAGATCAAGAAGACGCTTGACGCCCGGCGGGAGAAGCTGGATGTCAGTTTCCTTGTGAGTACTCTGGAGTATCTGCGGAAGGGCGGGCGCTGTACGGCTCTGGCGGCGCTGGGCGCCAATCTCTTAAAGCTTCATCCCTGCATCTATGTGAAGGACGGCGTCATGGGCGTGGGCAGGAAATACCGCGGCGCCATGGGACGCTGCCTGACCGCCTATGTGAAGGATCAGCTGGGGGACATTTCCACGGTGGATACCAGAAGGATATTTATCACCGATTCCGGCATCGACCAGGAGATTCGGGACGCGGTGGAGAAGGCGGTGCGGGAGCTGGCGCCGTTTGAGGAGATCATCCATACCCGGGCCGGCTGTACGGTGTCCTGCCACTGCGGGCCGGGGACGCTGGGGATCCTGTTTTATCGAAAATGAATTAGAAGTGGTGCGGGCGGTTCGTGACGGACCGCCTGTTTATTTTTGCATTATGTCAGTATGCAATAAATGCGCCGGTGACGCATTTTTTGTATTTATGTGGAATCGGACGGAAGATTATGCTAGAATATTTATTATGAAATGGGCGGTGCGGAAAGCTGAGAGTGTCCGGGCGCGGTCTGGGAAATTATGACGCAAACGCGTTCCGGCTGACCCTTGAGAGAACGGAGGCGATACCATGGATTTTCGCGAGATGACCTACATAACCACAGTGGCCGACTGCGGCAGCATCACGGCGGCGGCCAGGAAGCTTTATATTTCCCAGCCTTCTCTTAGTTACATCGTCTCCAAGGTGGAGCAGGATGTAGGCGTGAAGCTGTTCGAGCGGAAGAACTATCCGCTGACCCTGACCTACGCCGGGGAGAAATATGTGGAGACGGCCAGGAAGATTCTGGCGCTTTCCGGCAATCTGCGGCGGGAGCTTATGGATATCGGCGGAGGGGAAAAAGGGCGCATCAGCGTCGGTATTCCCACGGAAAGGGCCGGTTATATGCTGCCTGAGGCGCTGAAACGGTTCCGGCAGCAGTTCCCGGGGATCGAAGTGCGGCTTTACGAAGCCAATTCCGATAACCTCCTGGAACTGCTCGGAAAGGATGAGATCAATTTCTACATCATTCCCAGGAGCCGGGCGGAACTGCCGGAAGGTGTGAAGGCGGAGCTGATCTACCGGGAGAAGCTGTATCTGGTGGCCGGGCCGGGGATGATCACGCCGGACCGGCTGAAGGAGGGCAGCAGCCATGTGGTGAATCTCGGAAAGCTCAGGGAAGAGCAGTTTATCCTGCTGAAGAAAGGGCACGCGATCCGCAAGAAAGCGGATTCGCTCCTGAAGCGCCACAGGATCTCTCCGGAACATATCATGGAGGTTTCCAGCTGTATCTCGGCGGTTCAGCTGGCGGACGCGGGGCTGGGTGTGACCATCGTGCCGGAGCGGGCGGTGGAAGTGCTGGGCGGACCGGACCGGTTCTGCTGCTATCAGTACACGGACGAGCCCGACGGCTGGGATGTGAACGCGGTCTATAAAGAGGACGCTTATCTGGACCGCGCGGAGCGGCATCTGATCGATCTGCTGAAGGAGGTGTTCGGCGGGGACAGGCGTGCGAATGCGGCGTTGGCGGATGACAAGGGAAGTCGAGGTATGATATAATAGCGAGGAAAGCTTCGATGACGCATGCGTCAATCGGCATTTGACGAGCATCACCATCTCGACTGAGACTATATCCGCGCCGGTTCGGCAGTTGAGCGAAGTGAGGACATAACACCGGACTGAACTGTGTGCATCCTCGGAGGGAGCATGTCCGAAGGCAATGATACAATTAAAAAAATCAAACGGCAGAAAACAGTCAGCCTGCCGCTATGAGAGAGTTCGGAAAGGAGATACAGATTATGAAGATTTATGTAAATGCAAACGCAGGCTTTGACGGCAACGGAAGCGAGGAGAGGCCATATCGCCGGATCGGCGAGGCGGCGAAGACGGCGCAGCCGGGCGACGAGGTGCTGGTGGCGCCGGGCGTCTACCGGGAGTATGTGGATCCGCAGAACGCGGGACGCGAGGACGCGCGGATCGTATACCGGAGCGTGGAGCCGCTGGCGGCGGTGATCACCGGCGCGGAGGAACTGACCGGATGGAAGAAGTACGAGGGCACCACCTGGACGGCCAGCGTGGACAATTCGGTATTCGGCGCTTACAATCCCTATACGACCTATGTCTACGGCGACTGGTATTTCGCGGGGCGCAGCCGTCACACCGGGGCGGTCTATCTGAACGATCAGGCGCTCTATGAGGCCCAGTCCCTGGAGGAATGCCTGGCCGGCGAGGTCTATCCGTGTTC
>CANPZZ010000125.1 GCA_947589125.1 uncultured Lachnospiraceae bacterium | reverse complement strand
GGCACATGCTTCTCGAAGATCTCCGCGGTGCCGGTCATCGCCACCGGGATCACCGGGCAGCCGGATTTCTCCGCGATCTTTAAGCTGCCTTCCTTAAACGGCAGCATCTCCAGGATGTCGTCGTTCCGGTTGCGGGTGCCTTCCGGGAAGATCCAGACGGAAATGCCGGATTTGACCTGCTCGATGCCGGCCAGGATCGTCTTTAAGCCCTCCCGCAGGTTCTCCCGGTCCAGGAAGAGACAGTGGACGTTCTTCATCCATGTCCGCAGGGACGGATATCGCAGCATCTCCTTCTTCGCCACAAACCCCATCAGCGTCGGCACCGTCACATAGCCCACCAGAATATCAAAATAGCTTCTATGGTTTCCCACATAAAGGACCGCCCGGTCCCTCGGGATATTCTCAATGCCCTTCACGGTAATATGTACGCCGGACAGCCGCAACAGATAACGGAACATGAACTGGACGATGGCCAGACTCTGGGCGTCCCGCTTCTCCGGGTGCTTCTTTGCGATCCACGCTTCCACCCAGAGCACCGGCACGGTAAATATCAGAAAAAGGATGACGCTGGCCGCCAGAATGATGAATTTGATCATGGGAAATGAATATCCTTTCTGCACTACGTTATACCTGCATTATACTCATGTACTAAATAAAAAACAAGTCCATTTTCCCAAATTTGCCCGCTTCGGCGCGAGACAGAATACGGGCCGCGCAGTCCGGGCATCCGGCCTGCGCGGCCCGCGTTTTACACAGTCCCCTTATTCGATATCATTTCAAACAATAACCCCGTCCCGAACCACAGCGGCGCGAAATCCAGCCGGATCAGCCCGTTGATGTTCGAATGCCGCCCGGTATAATCCCACGGACACATGCCGCGCCCCCGCAGCCAGAATCCCGTCGCGTACTCCACGACAAAGATCAGCACCATATAAAGCACTCCATGACGCAGGATGCGGTCCTTCACGCTGAGCCGGTCCGCCGGATCCACCTTAAGCCACCGGTCCACACCGCGCCCGATCGGCGCAAGCATGGCCCCCATGCCATAGATCGGGAACATCAGAAGCGACGTCCGCCCCATAAGTCTCCAGTCGTGGCACATGATCGACTCCACCGAGGTGAAGATCACTTCCAGGCACCACCCGGCCACGCCGCATTTGAAAAAATTTTTACATGTATCGCGAATGTATGCTGTCGTCTTCATGGGGATAGTATGCGCCGGAACCGACGTATTTTATGCACCCGGCGCACTCCGCGGTTTTCTCATTCCCGCTTAATATATTTGGCACGGCGGCGCAACCGCCCTCACAGCGCTCCCCAACCGCATCTTCACAGCAGTATAACCGCTCCCGCAGTTCCTCTCATCCGCCGTCTCACAGCAGCGGCGACAGCAGCCTGCAGCACTGCTCCTTGAAGCGGATCCACAGCTTCCTCTGCGCATAATCCGCCCACGTCACTTCCCGGCACAGCTTCAGATCTTCCCGGAAATTATCCTCCAGACGTTTCGTCACGCCCTCGTCGTAGATCGTCGCGTTCACCTCAAAATTCAGCTCAAAGCTTCGAATATCCATATTGGCCGTGCCGCAGCAGCTGACCATACCGTCCACCATGACGCTCTTGGCGTGAAGGAACCCATTTTCATAGGTATAGCATTTCGCGCCCGCGGCCAGCAGATCGCCCATATAGGAATAGGTGGCCCAGTAGACGAACGGATGATCCGGCTTGCAGGGGATCATCAGCCGCACGTCAACGCCCGACTCCGCCGCGAATTTCAGCGCTGAAAGCGCCGCGTCGTCCGGGATGAAATACGGCGTCTGGATATAAATGTGGCGCCGCGCCCGGGTGATCAGCTGAATGTAATTGTTGCGGATCTGCCGGTTGCCGGCGTCCGGACCGCTGGCAATGATCTGCATCATGACGCCGTGATGGTTCAGGACCGACCGGACAGCCGCTATTTCCTGCGCAGTCATCCCGGCAGCACCCGTCTCCGTCAGGGACGCCCCCGCAATACTGCCGCTTCGGCCGTTCACTCCCGTTACGACCGTGCCCGCGGCGTCTGCTTCTGTCACACTCTCCGCCAGACCGGGTCCTGCCCCGTCAGATTTCGCCGCATTTTCACCCGCGGCCGCATCTCCCATCCCGAAATATTTCCCATCCCGGAACAGATTCTCCTTCGACGCGTAATTCCAGTCCAGAGCGAACCGAATCTGCAGGCTGTACACCGCGCTGCCGCGGATCTTTAAGTGCGTGTCCCTCCAGTACCCGAACTTTGGATCTTTGGAAATGTACTCGCGCCCGATATTAAATCCGCCCACATAGCCGACCTTCCCGTCGATCACCACGATCTTCCGGTGATTCCGGTAGTTCACACGCAGCTGCAGCCGTCCCAAAATCGGCGGGAAGAACTCCGCCACCCGGATCCCGCAGGAGCGCAGATCCTTCCAGACCCGCGCCGGCATAAAACGGCCGCCCATTCCGTCGTAAAGCACACGCACTTCCACGCCCGCGGCCGCCCGGTCCTTCAGGATCGGAACGATCGACTGAAACAGCTCGTCATTTTTAATGATATAGTATTGGATATGAATGTATTTCTCCGCTTTCCTCAGTTCTTCCTTCAGATCGTTAAATTTCGCCTCGCCGTCCGTAAAGATCTCCACGGAATTATCCGATGTCAGCACCGCTCCGGAAGTCTCCAGATTATACAGCACCAGCGACTCATAGTCGCGCCACGGCGATTTCGCGATCTGATCCATAGCTCCCTGGATCAGCCGCTCCTGCTCCTTCACCGGGTGCGCCAACCGGTCTTCTACCTCCTTGACCCGGAACATTCTGCTCTTGTGGTAATCCTGACACAGCACCAGATACAGCAGGAAACCAAAGATCGGTACGAAATAAAGCACAAGGAGCCACGTCCACACGGCCTTCGGGTCCCTGCGCTGGAAAAATACGATCACTACCGACAGGATCAGATTGATATATAACAAATGGTCCATCAGCCATCCCCACACCATGGCTATGAACGAAAATATCTGCTGCATCCAGGTTCCCCCTCCTGACTACTCTATATAAACCGGTCTTTCAGCATCCTGCTGCCCCATATAATCTGGCTTTCTCAGCAGCATACGCATACCCGGCCAGTGTTCTGCGCAGGCTGTTTTCTCATCGCAAACACACATAGCCTGCCGGCGCTGTTCTCACACAAACTGGTTCTTCCCCGCGTCATACGTATATCCGATCAGCGCAAGCGCGGCTTCTACGGCAGCGCGGTCCGCATCGCGCGCCTCGCAGAATTCCTCCAGCGACGGGTAGAAATCCCGCAGCTGGGTATTTACATAGCTTAAAAGGATCACCGGGTCCTTTGGAAGCTGACTCATAATATTGTTTCCTCCTCAAGGCAGCCGGCCTTTTCCTCAGCATTCTCAAACAGCCGGCTGCTTCTCTATTTCAATATTGCCACCGCCCTCTGTATCGGCTTCCCGGCTTCTCAGATAAACGACACCACGCAGTACGCCGCGTAGATCGCCAGCAGCACGACACCCTGCAGCCGCGACGCCTTCTTGCGGAAAAGGATCGGCACGATCAGAATCGCCATCACAAGCGTCGCCAGCGGAATATCCATCTGATAAGTGGATGTCTCCAGCGGAATCCCCATGACCGCCGCCGGAATGCCGATTACGGCCAGAATATTCAGGATATTAGCGCCCAGGATATTCCCAAAGCCTACGTTAGAAAAGCCCTTGATCATGGAAACAATGGATGTCACCAGCTCCGGAAGCGACGTCCCCAGCGCGATAAATGTAACCGCGATCACTCGCTGCGGTACGCCGATCGCCTCGGCAATCAGGATACCGTTGTCCACCAGCAGGTTGGCGCCCACGTACAGAAGCGCCGCGCACACCGCCAGGATAATGAACTGCTTCAGCAGGGAACCTTTCTCCGCCGCCTCATTCTCCTCCTCGTCGCCGCCTTCGGAACCCGCGCGGACGATATTCAGAACCGCGTACACCACGAACATGGCCAGAAGAAGAAAGCCCACCAGCCGGCCGAACTCACCCCGCAGGACGCCTACGACTTCCAATACAATGATGACTCCGAAGAAAATCGCCGCCCGCCACAGAAGCGGCTTCGTCTCCACCTTCTTCGTCGGCCGGATCGTCTGCGTCAGACCCGCGATCAGGGCCGTATTGCAAATGATGGAGCCGAAGGCGTTGCCCGCGGCGATAGCCGCGGAACCGTCAAAAGCGGCTGTGGTGGAAACCAGGATCTCCGGCAGCGTGGTGCCAAGGCTTACAATCGTGGCCCCAACCACGATCTGCGGAATGCCGATCTTCCTCGCGATGGCCACGGCGGCGTCCACCAGCCGGTCGCCCCCCAGACAGATCAGGATCAGTCCTATTACAAACAGTACTACGGTAACTAACATATGCGTTCCTCCCTGGAAATTTGCGTGCCTTCAATCCCGCCAAGCAATGGCTTTCGCTTCCTTGTCCCCCTGCCGGACTTCGGTGCTCAGCCCGAAAAAAACGAGACTTCCAGCACATATTCTGCGCTAAAAGTCTCGCTTCAAAACATCCTCTGTTTCAGATATGACCCGGTATTCTCTACGGGCTGACGGATCATACCACACCTTCGGCGGTGCAAGCTACTCCCTCTTATCGTTCAGTTAAAGAGAGTATATCACATTTTTACCGATTCGTCCACAGTTAATTTTACTCCACATACGCGATCAGCTTATCTCCCGCCGGCGCCGTGTCAATGACGATGGTATTCCCGGCCCGCACCTGGTCCTGCAGAATGATCTTCGCCGCCAGCGTCTCCACATTCTTCTGCAGGTACCGCTTCAGCGGCCGCGCGCCGTAGACCGGATCGTATCCCCGCTCCACCACGAACTCCCGCGCCGAATCGGTCAGCTCCACCGCAATCTCCCGGTCCGCCAGACGCCGGTTGGTATCCGCCATCAGAAGCGTGATGATACCGGCGATATTGTCCCGAGTCAGCGGCTTGAACAAGATGATCTCATCCAGCCTGTTCAAAAACTCCGGCCGGAAATGGGCCCGCAGGTCGCTCATGGCCATCTCCTCCGCCTCCGCGCGGATATTTCCATTCTCATCGATGCCTTCCAGCAGATACTGGGAACCGATGTTGGACGTCATGATGATGATCGTGTTCTTGAAATCCACGGTTTTGCCGGTGGAATCGGTGATCCGTCCGTCGTCCAGCACCTGCAGCAGCACGTTAAACACATCCGGATGGGCCTTCTCCACCTCGTCGAACAGCACCACGCTGTAAGGCTTTCTGCGGACCGCCTCGGTCAGCTGGCCGCCCTCGTCGTAGCCCACGTATCCGGGAGGCGCTCCAATCAGACGCGCCACGGAATGCTTCTCCATATATTCGCTCATATCGATCCGGACCATGTTGGACTCGTCGTCGAACAGGCTGGCCGCCAGCGCCTTCGCCAGCTCCGTCTTGCCTACGCCGGTGGGCCCCAGGAAGAGGAACGAGCCGATGGGCTTCGTCGGATCCTTGATGCCCGCCTTAGACCGGATGATGGCCTCGGTCACCTTCTCCACACCCTCGTCCTGGCCCACGACCCGCTTATGCAGCTCCGCATCCAGATGCAGCGTCTTGCTGCGCTCGCTCTCCGTCAGCTTCGCCACCGGGATACCGGTCCACCGGGAAATGATCCGGGCGATCTCGTCGTCGGTGACGCTCTCCCGCACCAGGCTCAGATCCTGGTTCTTCACCTTCTCCTCTTCCTCCGCCAGCTGCTTCTGCAGTCCCGGGAGCTTCCCGTACTGCAGCTCCGCCGCCTTGTTCAGATCGTAAACCTGCTGCGCCTGGGCGATCTCCCGGTTCACGCTCTCGATCTCCTCGCGAAGGGAGGACAGCCGCTCCACCGAGTGCTTCTCATTCTCCCACTGGGCCTTCTTACTCGCAAATTCATCGTGCAGCTCAGCCAGTTCCTTCTGCAGATCCGCCAGCCGGTCCTGGCTCAGATGGTCGGTCTCCTTCTTAAGCGCCGCCTCCTCGATCTCCATCTGCATGACCTTCCGGGACAGCTCATCCAGTTCCGTCGGCATGGAATCCAGCTCCGTCTTGATCAGCGCGCAGGCCTCGTCCACCAGATCGATAGCCTTATCCGGCAGGAACCGGTCAGAAATGTACCGGTCCGACAGCACCGCCGCGCTCACCAGCGCCGAGTCTGTGATCTTCACGCCGTGGAACACCTCGTAGCGCTCTTTCAGACCACGGAGGATGGAAATGGTGTCCTCCACCGTAGGCTCATCCACCATGACCGGCTGGAACCGCCGCTCCAGGGCCGCGTCTTTCTCGATGTATTTGCGGTATTCATCCAATGTGGTCGCGCCGATGCAGTGCAGCTCGCCCCGGGCCAGCATGGGCTTGAGCAGATTCCCCGCGTCCATCGAACCCTCAGTCCTGCCGGCGCCCACGATCGTATGCAGCTCGTCGATGAACAGAATGATCTGTCCGTCGCTCTTCTTCACTTCCTCCAGAACCGCTTTCAGCCTCTCCTCAAACTCGCCCCGGTATTTGGCGCCCGCGATCAGCGCGCCCATATCCAGCGCGAACAGCTTGCGGTCCTTTAAGCCCTCCGGCACGTCGCCGCG
>CANPZZ010000124.1 GCA_947589125.1 uncultured Lachnospiraceae bacterium | reverse complement strand
GGAAAAGCCTGTAATTCCAGGCTAAACCGACATTTGCGGACAAATGCAAAGATAATCAGAAATTCGCTATAATTTTTATTCTAACATTCTAATAAAAAACAAAGAACCTCAGGAGGAACGAATAACGATGTTTGAGCAATATGATGAAATGATAACGATAGATGACTTGTGCCAGATGCTTTCCATCGGATACAACGCTGCCTATATGCTCCTGCGCACCAGCCAGATTAAAGCTTTCAAGATTGGACGAATCTGGAAGATTCCAAAGAAGGCGGTGGAAAAATACATCCTTACTCAAAGCAGGCTAATATGAATATGCAGCAGAAATATAATATCTGCTCCGGTTTCCTGCAAAAAAGAGCATCCAACCGGGCGGGGGAATCGCAAATTACCCCCGCCTTAATTCGCTTATCTGTGGTTTTCTAATTGCTTTAGCATCTGCCTTGCAGTTCCAATCGCTCTCTCGCAACTGATACAGTAGCACATATCACACCAATGGTCTTTGCCGTGACACATCAACCATAGGACACAAATGGATATCTGAACACATCAAAAACCGCAGAACAGAGGCTTTCCCTATCCTGCGGTTATCTAAGCATATAGCTGCAGTTCATTTTTTTCACTGCTTCACGATACCCAATCGTATCAGTATGTATACACAGCTCTTTAAAATGGATCTTCTCGTCATGTCGATCGTGATCCTGTGCCTGGTATCCACGGCGCTGTACCAGCTCATAACTGTCCTGGAAAAAAGGGCCGCCCGCTGATGTCCCGCGGAAATATGCCGGAATTTTCCCGAAATTATTGGCAATTTGTGATATTGGAATTCCTGCGTATTTTGATATAATAGATCTTAAGAGAGAATGTTTATCCTGCCGTTATTCAGAAGGGGTATGCCTATGTACAGCAAGAAGAAAAAGCAGCCGACCAATCGCCGGCGTATTCTGGAATGTATCTACCGGAACGCGCCGTTAGCGCGCACGGAGATCGCCGAGATCACCGGCATTACGCCGGCCACAGTGACCAATACGGCCGCGCAGCTGATTTCCGACGGAGTCATTATGGAAGTAGGGGAAGCGGCGACGGAGGAGGTATCTTCCGGCCGCAGGAGGATCCTGGTCGATATCGTACCGGACTGCGCCTATTCCATTGGCGTGGAGTTTTCGGAGAAAGCCCTGACCGCCTGCATCTGCGATATGAAAGGGAATATCTGCTCCCAGAAGGTCGTACCGTTTACTGACGATCTTCTGCCCAATATCACCCGGCAGGTCACAGATATCATCATGCTCCTGATCGAGTCCTCGAAACTGGACTGGAAGCAGTTCA
Organism: uncultured Lachnospiraceae bacterium; assembly: GCA_947589125.1. Classification (GTDB taxonomy): domain Bacteria; phylum Bacillota; class Clostridia; order Lachnospirales; family Lachnospiraceae; genus UBA3402. Next base: position 5,354 of record CANPZZ010000124.1, on the reverse strand, counting down.
CAGGCATCGGCATCGCGCTTCCCGGCCATCTCAGCATCGACGGGAACTCGCTGATCACCAACCGGCAGATCTGGGAGAACTTCCGCCCGGCGGAGATCTCCGACAAATTCCCGATCCCGGTCGCTATGGAGAATAACGCCAGGTGTATGGCTCTGGGAGCTTATTTTTTCCACCCGGACACCGTGCCGGACAGCTTCGCCCTGTTCCATGTGGGCCGGGGTATGTTCTGCGCCACTATGGTGGACGGCGAACTGTTTTTGGGCAACCATTATATTGCCGGAGAGATCGGACACACCATCGTCAATGAGAACGGCCCTTTATGCGAATGCGGCAAGCGGGGCTGCCTGCAGGTCTATTCCAGCGAATCCAGGCTGGTGAGGACCGCGCGGATGCTGTATGAGAATTCTCCCAATACCATGCTCCGCACGCTGGCGGAAAGCGCGGATGACATCACGCTGGAGCAGCTGATCACCGCTTACTATATGGGAGACTCGGCGATCGGCGCCCTGATCAACGATGCGCTCCGCTACCTGAGTATCTCCACCGCCAACATCGTGATCACGATGAATCCCGGGAAGATCTTCATGCACGGCCAGCTGTTCGCCCACGAAGGGATCCGAACCGAGCTGATGGACCATATCAACCGGCAGCTGGCCTTCATCGGCGATCCATACACCAACAGCGTTGAGATCCTGCCCTACTCGATCACCAATGGTGCCCTTGGCGCATGCGCCCTGGCCATCGACCGGTTTTTCTTATAGATCGGTCTGCTTCTCTGCTTCATAAATAAAGTACATCGGGGACGTCCGCTGCGGTTTGCCGGACGTCCCCTTACTCATACCCATTCCCCTGTTCTGTATTCAAATTCCGCTCCCCCGCAGTCTTCTCCCTGCAGCGTATCCCGCTTCCGATACACACTGATACGCCGCCCCTGCCGCGAATCTTCCGCGGCAGACTGCTTCTTCCGAACTTCTTCCGGACTTTTCCAGCTTTCTTCCGATTCTTCCGGTTTTCCCAGTTCTTTCGATTCTCCTGGTTCTCTCGCCCCTCCCGGCTCTCTCGGTTCTTCCACTTTTCTCGATTCTTCCGCTTCTTCCGTCAGTGTCCGCGCCCGCGCCTACATCCGCCGCGGCGCCGCGCATCCGCAGTATTTCCGGAAGCCGGTGAAATTCAGCGATACCTCATGAATCCGGTATACATCCAAATATGGCTGAAAGTCAAGCTCTTTTTTCCGAATCGTATCCATAAACCGCGTCCAGCTTTCCTTCGCCTCGGCAGTCTGTCCCGAAGCCAGCTGAGCGATCGCGTCCTCCAGATATACGATATATTCGCAGTGGTACCGCAGAATCTCCTGGAATCGGGCCTGCAGAGCGCTCTCCTGCTTCTTAGCGAAATACGCGCTCTTCGCGAAACTCTCCGTCAGCACATGGGCCCTGCGCATCCGCTCCGCCATATCCGCATTGGTTCTGGGCCCTTTGTTGTTGAAATAATCGCAGTCGGAAAGTTCTGAAAGCTCACTCAGGTACGCAAGCACATCCTGCCAGCCGTCGCCGTAGGCCGCCTGATAATACTCCTCCACCATATCGTCGAAACTGCTGCCGGTATCCAGAAGTTTCCGCCCCATCACATAATTCGGCAGATAGTTGGGCATGCCCGCCCTAAACTCCTGACAGCTGATATGGCCGTTAAGCTTCATCTTCCCCAGCTGGGCGATATCGTCATTGATGATCCTGCTGATATGTACATAACCGAAATCACCGAAATGAGCACGCCCCAGGTGATAATCGTACACAAAGCTGTCTCCGGCAAAATGCTCCTGCCACGCCCGAAGATGAGCCAGGTTCTGTCCCAGATTCACCGGCAGCGTGATATGATTGCGCTCGTATGGCGGAACCGGCGGCAGCTCGTCGTCGATCTGATAGGCGCTGTTAAAGCTGCGGCTGATCGGCGCGAACATCAGCACAAAACGGTCCGGATTCCTGATCTCCTCGGTCACCGGCGGCCACAACAGTTCCTGGTACAGCAGGAACACGATGCGCGTGTCCATCTTCCTTGCGGACAGCTTCTCGTCGATCACATTCAGGATCCGGATGTACTGATCCGTGGGAATGCTCTTTACGCATTCCTCGCACTCACAGTGATTATTACACTCATCCGCCAGCCATACATGCAGGTAATCCACACCCGGATGGGACTCCGCGTAGCGGACCACACTCTCGCTGAACGCCTCCACCACGTCCGGATTGGAATAGCAGAGGTTCGTATTCATCGGAATCCCGTGGAAGAACTCCCTCTTTCCGTTGACCTGCGCCAGCATAGAGCGCTGCTTCTCCGTGATCTGTATATCGCTGGCCTTCCAGTCCATGGACGGGATCCCGATGCTCTCTCCGGTCCACCCATGGCCCACCATCTGAAGCAGCAGTCCCCTCTTCTTAAGCTCCTCCGTCATAATGTCAGAATACCTGGCCGCGTCCTGCGCGGTAAATTCCTCAGGCGCGATCAGCGGATTGGCCTCATGGTGATACCATCTGGCAAAAAATGTGTACGGGATCTGGAACTGGATGAAGCAGGTATTATAGCCCATCTTCGGCAGCCAGTCGATGAAATCCAGCGCATTCTCCAGAGACTCCGATCCTTCGATACAGACGCCCCTGTGATAATAGCTGGCCGTATGGCCGTACGACTGATAAAGACTGCTCACATCCGTGATCTCCGGAACCAGTTCCATGTCCTTCCCCGGCCCCAGAAAACGGCATCCCAGCAGATACAGATAATGGTACACACCGATCAGAACGCTGCGGGCGTTATTGCCGGTGATCCGGCCGCCTTCAGGCCCTGTCTGAATATCAAAATGGTCGTTGCGGATATCCGGAACCTCCGCGATCTTCAGATAAACCGGCCAGCGCGGTTCCGCCGCGTTTACGGTAACTTCCGCCCCTTCAAGCATTCTCTCCAGATACTTTTTCAGTTCGGACGCCGCATACGCCAGCGTCCGGTTATTCTCCTCCATATAGATCAGGCTGATGTTCATTTAGTCCTCCTTAATCCGTATTGCGCCCTCCCCAGCACGGGCGGCAAACTGAATCAGCCGGTCTCTCATGGCAACACGTACCTCTTCGTACTCCTTATCCCCCAATAAGTTGTGTCTCTCCAGCGGATCGTTCTGAAGATCGAACAGATACCGCTCCTGATACACATCGCTGCCGCTGTCGCCCCGCGGATCCTTATCCGGGGCGTAGACCACGTATTTATAACGGCTGCCGCGCAGCGCGCGGCCCACATAACTTTCGCTGATCTGAACATACGCCATGTTCTCCCAGTCGCCGCAGGAAACCTCCTGAAGAGGCCGTCCCTGAATCCCGACGTCGATCCGGCACCCGGCCGCCGTCATCAGCGTCCGCGGCAGATCGATCAGGCTGACCACCTTCTCCTCACGGCGCCCCGGCTCAAAACCTGGCCCCTTGATCAGAAGCGGCACATGGATCGTATTCTCAAAGCTGTTGCGCTTGTAATCATCATAACCCCCCACCGGTTCATTTGCAAGCGTTTTAAAATGACACCCGTGGTCGCTGGCATAAACCACCAGCGTGTTGTCGTAGAACCCCCGCTCCTTCAAGGCGTCCACGACCCGGCCGAAATTGGTGTCCAGCGCGTTCACACATCCCAGATAATCCGGGTAGAACTGCTCCCAGTCCCCCTCGCCCGGCCGCAGATCCGGCGGCGCGACAAAGTCTTTATATTTCTCCTTGCTTCCCTCCGGTCCCTCATAATCGTTCCTGTCATTCTGGTGATGAGGCTCGATATGGGAGATAAAGAGGAAAAATGGTTTCTCTCCGCTATAATGCTGAATGAAGTCCAGCGCATGGTCTGTGATGCAGTCCGTGCGGTAGCCGTCAAATTCCAGCTTGTTTCCATTCTCGTCATACACATAACCGCCGTAGCCGTGGGAAGTGAATTCCAGCACGTCGGCGGCTCTCCAGAAGCCGTCGTAGCCACCTCTGCGCTCCACCGGTACAGGCAGAGTAGCATAATTCTCGCCGCCTCTGTCGGAAGCCAGATGCCATTTGCCGACATAACCTACTTCGTAACCCGCTTCCTTCATCGCTTTCGCCAGGGTATGCTGATCCTGCGGCAGCGAGATCGCGTTGCGGAAGCAGCCGGTCTGCGTCGGATAAAGCCCCGTCTGCAGCATAGCCCTCGCCGGGCCGCACACAGGCTGAGGCGTAATACAGTTCACAAAATTCGTGGCGTCCTCCCTGGCAAACGCGTCAAGTCTGGGAGTTACATCCGGTATCTGACCGTTGCAGCCCAGCGTATCGAAGCGCTGCTGGTCGGAAAAGAAAAATACGATATTCGGCGCCATCTCAAACTCTCCCCTCTCTCAATCACCGCCGGCCGTTTCCGGAATCGGTTTTTGAAAAAGGGAGGGCTTAAAAAGCCCTCCCATAATTCTGCAAGAGCACAAGGCACTTGTCAACAGGTACATTAATTAAATGGTCACGGTCAGATTACTTGCCGATGGTTCTGTTATAGGCACCCTGCATCGTATCGATCATCTTCTGCACATCGTACTTGTTCAGCTGCTCGATATAAGCATCCCACTCGGTGTCGATGTCATGGCCCTCGTTCAGCAGCCACTCGTTCTGCTTCTGCTCGACATAGGTCTGGCAGGACTTGCCTTCGTTGTTCAGGAACTGATCTTCATCCGTCGTGAAGTTCATGCTGGGCAGCGTGACACTCTGCGGCTGGTTCGCGTAGATGTCCATGGTGACTTCCAGCTTCTTGTCGGTCACGGTCTCAAGGATCATCTTATTGCGGTTCTCAAAGCTTAAGTTCTTCGGAGCACCGTCGAACGCGTTGGTGTTCTTTACATAGGTGCTGAAGCTGGTTCCATCCGGCTCGTTCTCCTCGTTGTAGTGGACGGAGCCGTCCGCGTCGATGGCCGTCACACGGTCAAGGCCCTGGTAAACCAGGATCGACATCACATCGTCATACAGCAGGTCAACCCACTGAGCCAGCAGCTCCGGATTCTTGCACTTGTTGGTGATGGAAAGACCGGTGGAGCTGACGCTGATGTGATTGCGGCGGCGGTGAACCTTCGCGGGACCGGAATCCGCAGTCGCCTTCAGAGGCGTGATGGCTACATACTGGTCGGCGCACTCAGCCGCGAAGCTGGTCGGGCCCCAGGTATAAGCGGAACCAACGATCGGAGTCGGGTTGGCCAGCTTGCCGTTGTACTGATCCATGGTCTGTACGAAACCGTCGCGATCCCACAGTCCGTCGGTAACGAACTTGCGCAGTTCGCGGATCGCGGTCTTGTACTCCTCGGTCAGAGGCAGGTAGACGACCTCGTC
>CANPZZ010000123.1 GCA_947589125.1 uncultured Lachnospiraceae bacterium | reverse complement strand
GGACCTCCTCGCCGCTGCGGAACATATTGACCGGCAGAAGCAGGCGGCTCCCCAGCGGTTTCCCGCTAAGCTGGCGGATCAGGTCCTGCCCGGTAATCAGGCCGGACACCGTGATCATTTCCCCGAAGAAGTCGTTGACAATCGGATAGAGATGCACCTTCCGGTTCGGGAATTTCTCCGCGATCTCCTTAAGGAACCCGCGAAGATACTTCTCCGCCAGAAGACCTGTGGCCACGGAAAGCTCCTCCGCTTCCTGGTCGCCGTCCATCTCTGCCAGCGCTTCATGGACTTCCTCGGTCATCAGCCGCACCATGCCCACGCCGTTCTCCAACTGGATATAACCGTCGTAGCGCTCCTCCTCCGGAAGCTCCCGCCCGGCCAGAATATAGAACTCGTCGCTGGCATGGACGAAATGGGTCTCAAACTCCGCGTATAACTTCTTCTGCCACCGCTCGATCTGATCGATGACCCGTCCCGCGTCCTCCGCCGTAAACGGCTTGAGCGGATACAGTCCGTCACGAAACTTCGTAAGACCCACCGGCACCACCGACACGCTCTCCATATAAGGAATGTACCGGCTCAGATCGCCGATCGTCCGCTCCAGTTCATCCCCGTCGTTGATCCCCTTGCAGAGCACGATCTGGGCGTTCATCGGCGTCTGCGCCTCATAGAGCCGGTCGATATTCTTAAGCGACTGTCCCGCGAAACGGTTATTTAACATCCTGCAGCGAAGCTCCGGATTCGTGGTGTGGACCGAGATATTGATCGGCGACAGCTTAAAGCGGATGATCCGGTCGATATCCTTCTTCTTCATATTCGTAAGCGTCACATAATTCCCCTGCAGAAACGAGAGCCGGGAATCGTCGTCCTTGAAATACAGCGTGTCACGCATCCCCGGCGGCATCTGATCGATGAAGCAGAAAATGCACTTATTCGTACAGGAGCGGTACTCGCTCATCAGACCGTTCTCAAAGGTCAGTCCCAGATCCTGATAGTCGTTTTCAATATCCAGCTCCCATTCCTCGCCGTCGGCTTTCTCTACCAGCACGACGACGGATTCATTCTCCAGGTAGTATTCATAATCAAAAATGTCTTCCGGGTCGTGTCCGTCGATGGAGATCAGACGGTCGCCCGGCTCCAGCCCCAGCTCGTCCGCAATGGATCCGGGATCCACCGAGCGGATCCGATGGCCGCGTTCTTTCTTCATTGTGCTTCCTTTCTCTGCTGTCCGGCAATTGATTTCTATATCCTATGATACCAATTTTCACCATTCTTGTAAAGCGTTCCCCGGAAAATGCCACGCTTGTATTTTTTACAAAACTTTCCCGTTTCTATTGACGCTGTCCATCGGAAAATGTTATAAATACATTGTGCAGTGACTGATCGATCCACCAACCATACGGAGGTATCCCCCATGCCCAACAAGTATGTATTCTACCATTCCCTGCCCGTGGCGCCCCTGAAACTGGCGGCGCTTGACAGCTGCAGGGATTTTGCCGGTCTGGTCAACGACCACATTGTATCCTTCCGCAGGCGCGATATGGAAGAACTGATGCGCCGGAAGGAGGATCTGAACTACCGCGGCTACGATGTGGACTCCTATCTGCTCGATCTTGCCTGCCCCCGGTTCGGCACCGGCGAGGCCAAGGCAGTCATTAACGAATCCGTGCGCGGCACCGACGTGTTCGTCATGGCCGACGTCACCAACTACAGTCTTACCTATTCCATGAACGGCTACATCAATCACATGTCCCCGGACGATCATTACCAGAATATGAAACGCGTCATCGGCGCGTGTACTTCCACTGCCCACCGGGTCAGCGTGATCATGCCGTTCCTCTATGAGGGACGCCAGCACAAGCGCAGCAAACGGGAATCCTTAGACTGTGCCATGGCTCTGGAAGAGCTGGCAAACATGGGCGTCGCCAACATCATCACCTTCGACGCCCATGATCCCAGGGTCCAGAACGCGATCCCCTTAAACGGATTTGACAATTTCATGCCCACCTACCAGTTCATGACCACCCTCTTCGAGCACGACCCGGATCTGATCATCGACAAGGATCATTTCATGGTCATCAGCCCGGATGAAGGCGCCATGGACCGGGCCGTCTATGTGGCCAACAACTTAAGCGTGGACATGGGCATGTTCTATAAGCGCCGCGATTATTCCCGCGTCGTGGGCGGGCGCAATCCCATCGTGGCCCACGAATTCCTTGGAGCTTCCGTGGAAGGCAAAACGGTGCTGATCATCGACGATATGATCTCTTCCGGCGAAAGCATGCTGGATACCGCCAGAGCCCTGAAGGACCGCAAGGCGGCGAAAGTGATCGTGTGCTGCACCTTCGGGTTGTTTACCAATGGACTGGAGAAGTTCGACGAATTCTATGAGAAGGGTTACATCGATTATGTGATCACAACGAACCTGAACTACCGGCCGAAGGAACTTCTGGAGCGGGAATGGTATCTGGAAGCCGATATGAGCAAATATCTGGCCGCGATCATTAACTGCCTAAACCACGACGTCACCATCGGCGGCGCGCTGTCCCAGACCGAGCGGATCCAGAGGCTGGTGCAGAAGCGGAAGTCGGACGGGTACGAGTATTTTCAGATCATACAGTAAATTGCGGTTCATTTCATCCGCTTAATAAAGTACTCTAAAAATCCGGGAAGTTCTCAGAACGCAGAGAACTTCCCGGATTTTTATTGCCGCCTACATCTTCTTTTTCCGCTTTTTCTTCCTGTGCAAAAGCATGATCGCCAAGAAGATCACCAGTACAGCAGCCAATGCGATAACCGGAAGCAAATAGTCTCCGGAAGCTGGACAGATACAGAACACGCCGGATGTTCCTGTCATGGTAAGACAGAGATAGCTCCCGTTGACGGCCGCCTCTGCTTTCTGCCACCGGCCGTCTTTCAGCTGCCAGACAGACGCCCTCTCTCCTTTCCGGTTCAGAAGCCGGATGGGAACCGCAGCATCGTCAGACAGATCCGTTCCGCTCAATGCCACTTCCCAGACATCGGCCTCTCCCTCTCCTTCCGGCGGGACTGTCTCGTCCGGCAGCACACGGAGAGAAACTTCCTCTGTAAACTGCCCCTCCGCGAGGGCCAGGGCCAGCTTACCGTCCGATTCCTCGCTGGCCGCAAGCGTCACCCACGGAGTATAGACCGCTTCCAGCGTCAGATTTCCATACAGGCAAGACGCCAGTGACGCCTTGCTCATATTTCCATGCGGGCAGGGCGCCAGTGACGCACTGCCCGTATTTGAAGGAACGCCCGCACTGTCAAATTCAGGCCAGGTTCCATAATATCCTTCTTTGGCAGAAACCTCCGGCAGCTCCATAAGGCTTAAGTCGTCGCCAAACTGGAACGGAATGCGCGCGATCTCCTCGCCGTCCGCCATCAGCGTAACGGCAAACGATAGAAACTCTTCCGGAACATCTTCCAAAGCGCTCAGATCATCAAAAGAGACCGGCTCCGCGACTCCTGAATAACTGACGCCGTCGATTCCCGCGGGACCGATGTCCAGGAACCAGTTATCTGCGATCCCTCCACTTTCCAGATCGGCATCTCCGGCTACGCTTCCTACATGCTCCGCTCCATCCAGAATCGTGGTAATGGCGCGGCATCCGGTCATTCTGCTGCCCCATCCTGCGATTCCGCCCACATACTCGGTGCCAGAAAGTGCACATTTTGCCCAGCTTTGCCGGATCGCAGCATCCGCGTATCCGGCGATTCCGCCCACATAGGCGCCGCTTCCGGTGACCGTACCATAACTCTGACAACCATTCGCAGTGCCCAGATCCATCCGGCCGGCGATTCCGCCCGTGCAGTCCCGTTTCCCGGTAACGGATCCCTCATTGATACATTTTTGCAAAACCGCCTTCAGTTCATAGGTGCTGCCAAAGGTAAGCCGGGAGTAATCATCCTCCGGATCCAGACTGTACTCCACCGCCACTGCTCCTGCGATCCCGCCCACATTTCTGTCGCCTTCCACCGTTCCGGTATTCACTCCGCCGGATAATTTCCCCATGCGGGTCTTTTCGATATCATCCTCAGACACATCGCCGAATACGTCCTCAGGCGTTTCCACCGACCGGGCGCTGTCCACAACATCCAGCATCAGGTTGAGGATCTCCGTAATCTGGCCGCTGACAACCCGCAGATCGGCGGAGAGAATTTCCCCCGCATCATCTACGGACGTCTGCAGCTCCGCAAATCCATCCGACATATCATTGAGAGACGCGTAAAGTCCATCTCCGGCCTCCCTGGTTTCCTGACCCAGAGGCGTAAATGAAACATCTCCGTCCCAGGCCAGCTGATCCGCCGCATCCCTCAATATCTGAAACGCCGTTTTCAGCTGCCATGCCGCATCGGAGCCGATGGACGCGGCATCCGCGAACTGCCCCGCGGAACTGCCGAGCGCACTTGTCAGTGGATTGGCGTCAGACAGCGCCTCTTCAAGATGGCCCATCGCGTCGTTCATTCTCCCGGACGCATCAGCCAGACGCTCAAATCCGTCTCTTGCGGTATTCAGTGCGGTCTGAACATTTTCCCAGCTGATCTCTGTATTATCCGAGATCGTTCCAAGCGCGGTCCCTATATCTCCCACCGCGGTTCCGGCGTCCCCCATAGCGGCCGCCAGATCACGCAGGGCCTGTATCGCCGTCTGATCGCCGGGAAATACCCCGTTCAAAGTATTTTCCAGCGTATTCAGCGCTGTTCGTATTCCGTGGAGCGCGGTCCCCAGATCCTTCACGGAGGCGGCCAGCTGCCTGTTCGCCTCTTTGACCGCCTGCTGATCATGGATCAGGACCGCCTGCTGAAGGGCTTCCGCCGCCGCACGCATCTTCCGGACCGCATCCGCCAGAGTGCTGTTCGCCGTCCGCAGATCCGCCACGGCGTCTTCGGCGTCAGCAAGTACATCGCCCGCCAGAAGACCGGACTCCGCCAGCATATCCAGACCGCGGCTGAGCGCCTGTCCCGCATCGTCCAGATCCGCGGAAACATCGGACAGACGGTCCAGAGCAGGAACCATATGATCCAGCGCCGCGGACGCGGCGGCCGTGAGCGTATTCAAAGATTCCAGATTGTCATCCGTAAATTCATCCATCCTGTCCAGAAGGGTCTTCGAATAATCCTTTGCATTCCCGACCGTATCGCTGATGGCGGTAAGCTTTTGAGAAATATCCGCCCGGCTGGCGTCGGTGTGATCCAGCGCCTCGTCGATCGTCGTATTCAGTTCATTTAATTTCTGCCGCAGCCGGCTCAGCGTATCCCCATCCGTATTCAGAATGATATCCGGCTCCGCCTGCCCCACAATGCCGCCCACATCCTTACGGCCATAAACCGGCCCGCTGTTGGAACAGCCCGCCATATATCCGGCCTGACGGCCGGCTGTACCGCCGACGTTATAGCCTACATGACGGTAGCCGACCGTCCCGGCGTTTGCGCAGCCTTGAATGATACCGGCGGAATACCCTGCGATACCACCGGTATCGGTGTGGCTGTTGAGAACGGCCTCGGCCTCTTCTTCCGTATTCAGAGAGGAGATCTGATCCAGAGCGCTGCCGGACGCACCCGCCTCATCAGGGCTGGACGCGTTGACGGCGGCAGTATTTTCACATTTTAACAGCATTCCGAGATTCCGCCCGGCGATGCCGCCGGTTGCGTTCTCTCCGGCGACCGTTCCTTCTGTCCGGCATCCGGCTATCTCTCCGTCCTCCTCATTCTGGCCCGCGATGCCGCCCACATTTGTTTCGCCCACGACTGTTCCCTTAAACGAACAGTTCTGAATGAATCCGGCGCTGCTTCCCGCGATACCTCCCACATTAACGGCACTGCCGCCGGGAGCAACGCGGCCCGCAACATGCAGGTCACGGATCACAGCCCCTTTCTGTACAAAACGGAAAAGCCCCATGCTGGAACCGGCGGCGGTGATATTCACGCCGGATACCGTGTACCCGTTTCCCAGGAAGGTACCGCCGAAGGTTGGAATCGGGTCAAAGCTTCTGCCGGTCAGATCCAGATCCGCGGTCAAAACAAATGTTTTTCCCTGCGACCAGGTATCCAGGGAGCAGTCTGCGGCAAAGGAAAGAAAATCTTCCACCGTAGAAATCTCAACGGCCGCCGTGCCGCCCGACTGGGCAGCCGACGCCTGCGGGACGCAAAAAACGCCCAGCAAACACAGTGTCAGCAAAAATGCGGCAGTCCTGCGCATTCTCATTTTACGCATTCTTGTTATCTGCATTCTCATTCCCCGCATTCTAATCCTCGGTGCTGCCATCTCCCGCGCCCTCCTTTCCGTCATGCGTTTCCGAACTCTCCTGCATCTCCTGAGGCGAACCTTCTTCTATCAATTGTGGCCGGCCCGATATCACGGAAGCGTTGATCGAGCCGTGGACAATGCCGTTGAATTCGCCGTCCACCATACCCGAGATATAGCCCCGGACGTGACCGTCCAGATGCATCGTCCCCGACAGGGAATAGACCGGCAAATGACTTTTCAGCGTAAACGCGGTCTTTTCAATGATGACGTCCCCCAACAGCAGGATCTGCGGCAGCACACCCATAACCAGGAAGATGGAAATGACCGTTCCGCGGCCAAGGCACACGCCAATGGAAGATACCGCCGGACTCGACGACAAAAATCCGATCAGGATCCCGGCGGAAGCCAGAATGGTACCGGATGTGACGATCGTGGGAAAGGCCTC
>CANPZZ010000122.1 GCA_947589125.1 uncultured Lachnospiraceae bacterium | reverse complement strand
TATCCGAATTCCGCCAAGGATTCCCAGGGACGCCTGCTGTGCGGCGCCGGCGTGGGCATCACGGCCAATGTGCTGGAAAGAGTGGAAGCGCTGGTGAAGGCCCATGTGGACGTGGTCGTGCTGGATTCGGCCCATGGACATTCGGCCAATGTGCTGCGCTGCGTGAAGATGATCAAGGAGGCTTATCCGGACCTGGACGTGATCGCGGGCAATGTGGCGACCGGCGAGGCGACTAAAGCTTTGATCGAGGCCGGCGCGGACGCGGTGAAGGTAGGCATCGGCCCCGGCTCCATCTGTACTACCCGCGTGGTGGCAGGCATCGGCGTGCCGCAGATCACGGCAGTCATGGACTGCTACGCGGTGGCGAAGGAGTATGGCATTCCGATCATTGCCGACGGCGGCATCAAGTATTCCGGCGATATCACCAAGGCTATTGCGGCAGGCGGCAGCGTCTGCATGATGGGCAGCATGTTCGCGGGATGCGACGAGAGCCCGGGCGACTTCGAACTGTATCAGGGAAGGAAATATAAAGTATACCGCGGCATGGGTTCTATCGCGGCGATGGAGAACGGCAGCAAGGATCGGTATTTCCAGACCGACGCCAAGAAACTGGTGCCGGAGGGCGTCGAGGGACGCGTGGCCTACAAGGGCCTGGTAGAGGATACGGTGTTCCAGATGCTTGGCGGACTCCGTTCCGGCATGGGTTACTGCGGCGCGAAGGATATCAAGACGCTGCAGGATACGGCGCGGTTCGTGAAGATCTCGGCGGCGTCGCTGAAGGAGAGCCATCCTCACGATATCCATATCACGAAGGAAGCGCCGAATTACTCGGTGAATGAGTGAGACTGAATCTCCGCCGGAGTGCGGCTGGCGGCCGGATCTGATGGAATAAATTGCAGATCGCAGAGAAAAAGTCATAAGTGCGGGCAAGGCGTCATTGGCGCCCTGCCCGCATGGAAATACGGGAGACGTGTCCGGGCGGGCACGTCTTTTTCTGTGGAGAGATTGTGTTTTATGAGGAAGAATCATTTTTATGCGCTGTTGCGCGCCTGCAATATGCACCAGGCATCGCCCGGAACGAATGCAGACCACATTGCGGCAGAATCTTCAAGCTTCATGTTGGTTGAGCCGTCAGATTGGATGTGAAGAAGAAATATGCAGCCTGAAGCAGTAGAAATCATGAAAAAATATTTCCCGCCAGATGAATTTGTGGTAAAATATTTCTATCATTAAGAATTCGAGAGGGGGTTTCCGTATGAATTTTGGTATGAGGTGCCACGATATCTGCCGCCCCGGCACGGTGACGGAAGTGATGGACCATGTGGCGGAGAATGGGATCATGCAGATCCAGCTGGCCATGAGCAAGTCATTTACAGACTATGATTTCAGCTATGGACATTATTCGCCGGGTATGGCCCATTATGTGCGTAACGAGCTGGATAAGAGGGGAATCCATGTGGCAGTCCTGGGCTGCTATATCAATCCGGTGAATCCGGATGAACGGAAGCGCCAGGCTGAGGTGAACCGATTCATCGAGCATCTGAAATACGCGAAGATCCTGGGAGCGGATATGGTCGGTACGGAGACCGGCCGTTATGATGTAAATGGAAAACAGACGCCTTATACATACACCGAAGGCTGCTACCAGCTTCTCCTGAAGAGCATGCGGGAGATCGTGGCGGCGGCGGAGAAGCTGGGCGTGACTGTGGGCGTGGAGGCGGTGCATAATCACACCTTGTACTGTCCGGAGATGATGCACCGCTTCCTGCGGGACATCGACTCGCCGAATGTGGACGCGCTTCTGGATCCGGTGAACCTGATCAACGGCGAGAATTACAAGGATCAGGACAGAATCATCGAGAAAGCGTTCCAGCTTTACGGCGACCGGATCACGATGCTGCATATTAAGGATTTCGTCATCGAGGACGGCCAGCCGAAGACCGTCGATGTGGGCGAGGGCTGGTTCCATTATGAGACGGTGCTTAAGTGGGTGAAGAAGGAGAAGCCGCAGATCGCGATGCTTCTGGAGAATTCGGCGCCGTCCCACTGCCATAAGGATATTGAGCATCTGGAGAAGATCGCGGCGGCTTTATAATCGTGGACGCGCCGCAGCCGGCGCGGTTTTACATGGAGAAGCTATGAAGGAAAGAGACTTCCGGAAAAAGGTCGGCTGGTTCCAGTTCATCTGCTGCATTCTGGTGATCTGGAATCACGCTGGCAACGCAGAACTGTTTCTTGGGGAATCAGCGGCAGCAGGACACCCTCTGTGGGTGTTTCAGAACGGGGCGGCTCTCGAGATCGCGCGGGCGAGCATCCCCTGTTTTCTGATGCTTTCCGGATATCTGTTCTACCGCAATTTCACCTGGCAGGATCTGGTCGGCAAATGGAAACGCCGCGTTACCAGCCTGCTGGTGCCTTATCTTGTCTGGAATCTGCTCTATTATTTCGGGTATCTGTTCGCAAGCTATATTCCGTATTTGTCTGACATCGTCAATCGGAAACAGATGTCGTTTTCCTTGACGGAACTGATCCGGGCGGCCATTCTTTTCGAGGCGAACCCGGTGTTCTGGTTTATGTTCCAGCTGCTCCTGCTGACGGTGCTGGCGCCGGTTCTGTATCTGGCCATGGAACACGCTGTAATCGGTATTCTATGGCTGGGGCTGCTGGCCTGGGGAATCGTAAGCGGCGTGCAGCTTCCGTGGCTGAATCTGGACGCGCTTACCTATTACAGTGTCGCGGTGTTTGCGGCGCTGCACTGCCGGAAATTCGTGGAGTGCCGCTGGGATAAGTACCGCTGTATCCTGGGGGCGGAACTGGTGATACTCGGCGGGGTTTACGCGGCCGAGTATTATCTTCGCGCACGGATCCCCTCTATTGTCTTTAGCCGCTGTCTGGTGCCGGTGGGTATGTGGCTTCTGGTGGATGAGCGATGGCTTGCGGAACGGAAACCGTTCATGGAGTGTACATTTTTCGTCTACGCGTTCCATTTCCTGCCGGTGCGGCTGGTTGGCAAGCTGGCGGCCAGGATATTCCCCGGAAATGTATTCGTGGCCACGATACTATATCTGGTGATGCCGGCCATCGGCTATGCGGTCTGTTGGCAGGCGGCGAAGCTGCTTCGGCGTTTCGCGCCGCATGCGTGGCGGGTGCTGAGCGGCGGGCGCGGTGCGGCGACTGTCCGCGCGGTGCGGCCGGATGGAATGAAACGGCGGGCCGGTGATAGTGGCTGAGTTGAGTGGGGCAGTTTGGCGTGGAGACGGCTGCAAACGGATTCGCGCAGTTCTGGAAGCAGACTTATATGAGGTATATCAGCGGTTCTTGTGTGGCAGCCGTCCCCGCAGGAACCGTTTTTTCAGTTCGCTGAAGCTGAACGGGATCAGCGGATAGATATAGCTTTTCCCGGCCAGCGTCTTGTTGAAGACGACTGCGCAGGCGGCGAAGATCATTCCCGCGATATAGCCCCACAGGTCGAAAATAGCCGTCAGAATCAGGATGATGACCCGCATAAACTTCAAAGCATAACCCAATTCGAAGCTTGCCTGTGAATAGGTTGCTATGGTTACAAAGGCCATATACAGCATAGTCTCACTGGAGAACCACCCGGAACTGACCGCGTACTCGCCCAGCACGATACCCGCGATGACACTTAAAGGCGTGGTCAGCATACTCGGCGTATTGATGGCCGCCAGCCGCAGGCCGTCGATGGCGAACTCCAGCATCAGAAGCTGGGCAATTAATGGCACGTAAGGCTCTTCCGACAGCTTGATGAACTGGAGCCAGGGCGGCAGTATATTGGGATTCTGCATCAGCAGAAGCCAGGTCGGCGTCATGACCAGCGCCAGGATGGAAGTCGTCATGCGGGAAAGCCGCAGATAAGTTCCGGTCACCGGCGGAAAATAGTAATCGTCCGCCTCCTCGATGATATCGAAGACGGAGGACGGCAGGATCATGGCGGCGGGAGAGTTGTCTACCAGGATCACTACGCTGCCTTCCAGGATCGATGCGGCGGCGGTGTCCGGCCGTTCCGAGAATTTGAATTTGGGAAACGGATTGTACCATTTCTTCGGATACAGACATTCTGCCAGACTCTCCTGATTCATTGTGAGGGCGTCCACCTGGACGCTGCGGATCCTTTCTTTGATCATGGAGAGCATCTGCTCGTCCACGCGGCCCTTCATATAGCAGACCGCGATGTCCGTGTGGGAGCTCTCGCCGGCGTTCAGGATCTCCATGGTTAGTTTCGGGTCTCTGATCCGCCGCCGGATCAGGGATGTGTTGAAGATCAGCGTCTCCACAAAGCCGTCCCGGGAGCCGCGCATGACCTTGTCTTTCTCCGGCTCCTGCACGCCTCTGGCCGGGTAGGTGCGGCAGTCCACGGTCAGACATTTGTCATAACCGTCGATGAAAAAGCAGGAGATGCCCGTCAGAAGCTGGACGATCACGGCTTCTTCCGTGTCCAGAAGGCCGATCTCCCCGTAGGGGATGTGCTGCTTGGAAAATTCGTGAACATCCTCGGGCATGTCCTCCGGTTTCACGCCTTCCCATACCTGAAGGAGTTTTAATAGTACGTCGTCCTTCGTAAAGCCGTCCACGAAATAAAGGCAGCTTTTGCGTCCGCCGATGGTCAGCACCCGGTATACCACATCGAAATTTGTCTCTACGTCCAGCTTTTCATTGAACAACCGGATATTATCATCTATTTTCGTAGAAAATGCCATGTATGTTTTCCTCCATGCTTATTATTCTGCCTTACAGCAGCCGCCGGCGGGCAGGAGCCTTTTTCTGCTGTCCGATGGGGCGGCGGATTGCCGTGTATTGACTGTTGTCATGCTGGACAGACATTTTGTCCTATGGCGGTCGGAAACAGTGATGATACGGAAGTATGTGCAGCCCGTCCTGAAAATATCCTGATTCGGTGCAAATTGCCGTGATAGTGTCAGATATGTTTGGATAACGATGGAACAAAAGATGAAACATCACAATAAAGAGCGTGAATAATTGCGAATATATGTAAGAAATTATTTAAAATATAAAATTCACATAAATTGTATGAAATATATTGACAATTAGAGGGGCAGGACGTATATTTTAGATGCAAGAGGTACGGGAAAGGAAATACCTTGCAGGACGATCTGTCTGTGGGGGACGGATTGTCAAAATGTGTGACGATTTTATGATCGTGACAAGGGAGAGCTGCTCTTTTGGGGGGAGGGCAGCTTTTTCTTTGCTTTTTACTGTGCCGGCTTGCGAAGAAAATGCCGGAAACGCTCTTTTTGTGTCTGTATGGCTATGGCTGGCGGCGGATTATTTCCCTGAAAAAGGGAGGAGCCGGCAACCCTTTCGGGATGCCGGCAGATTATGAAAAAAATTTTATCTAATGTCTGTTGAAAATGAAACATTCAGTTAATTCTTTAACTATTTATACTATAAAGAACAAATGTGAAATAGGTTTAGCAAGTTTGTAAAGAAATTATAAACTTTTTGTGAACGAGCTCAAGCTGGAAACTATTCTCTGACTCTCCGCATTTTCTGGCCCCGGCATTCTCTGACTCCCGGCCGGGAAGCTGTGCCGGCGGCCAGGGCAGCGCGTGCGCGTTCCGGCAGACTTCTGCTTTCTCAGTCGTCAGCTTTCTCATTCGGAATGCGCGGCCAGCAGCTCCTGCTTCATTTTCCACAGCGGCAGGGACAGGTCCACATGGATCTTATGCGGGAATTCCAGACGCAGGGACTCCTCCCAGAGCGTGCTGATCTCCTTCGCGCAGTAGTCGCGGATCTCCATGACCTTCGGCGACTGGTACACGCACTGGCCTTCCAGGAATACCGGCACCATCAGTTCGCGGATCGTGTAGGTTCCGCCATCCAGGTTGGTCCTCTTCCAGGTATTGACCGGGTCGAAGAGCAGCAGCGGGTCCTTCTCGTCGTAGACCTCATCCGCCAGGCAGATCAGGTCGGCCACCAGCTTGCCGGTTTTCTTGTCGTAGATGCGGCGGATCACCTTATTGCCGGGGTTCGTGATCTTTTCGGCGTTCTCCGACACCTTGATCTTCGGGATAAATGTATCCGTATCTTCGTCGAAAATGGCAGACAGCTTGTAGACGCCGCCGAAGGAAGGGCAGTCCTTAGAGGTAATCATGTTCGTGCCCACGCCCCAGGAGTGGATCTCGGCGCCCTGCAGCTTCAGGCTGGTGATCAGGTTCTCGTCCAGGTCGTTGGAAGCAGAGATGACCGCGTCGGTAAATCCCGCCGCGTCCAGCATCTTCCGTGCTTCTTTGGAGAGGTAAGCCAGGTCGCCGCTGTCCAGGCGGATGCCGTAGAAGGTCAGCGGGATGCCTTTCTCCCGCATCTCGGTAAAGACTTTGATCGCGTTGGGAACGCCGGATTTCAGCGTATCGTAGGTGTCCACCAGCAGGATGCAGGCGGACGGGAAAATGCTGGCGTAGGTACGGAAGGCGGTCAGCTCATCCGGGAAGCTCATGACCCAGCTGTGGGCGTGGGTCCCGCGTACCGGCACGTCGAACATCTGGCCGGCCAGCACGTTGGAGGTGGCGACGCAGCCTGCGATCATGGCGGCTCTGGCGCCGTAGATTCCCGCATCCGGCCCCTGGGCGCGCCGCAGGCCGAACTCCATGACGCCGTCCCCCTGGGCCGCGTGGACTACGCGGGACGCCTTGGTGGCGATCAGGCTCTGGTGGTTGATGATGTTAAGGAGCGCCGTTTCCACGAACTGGGCCTCCATGATGGGCGCGATGACCTTCACAAGCGGCTCCTTCGGGAATACCACGGTCCCC
>CANPZZ010000121.1 GCA_947589125.1 uncultured Lachnospiraceae bacterium | reverse complement strand
ACGATCATGATCATCAGCCATCAGGAGCGGATCTTAAATATCGCGGACAAGATCATTTATCTGAAGGACGGCGAGGTGCTGGAATATGACGACGGCGCGCGGGTGATGGAGCATCTGTCCACGGACATCCGGCCGGCGGCCTGTTCGGTCCTTCTGAACACACAGCAGGCGGCTTCGTCCTGCGGGGAAAAGAGGTGACAGGGATGGATGAGATTCAGAAGAACTTGCTGAAAGAAGTAGCCGCGCTGGACGCGCTGCCGGTGGGCGCCTATAACATCCGCAGCAACGGACAGAGCGCCGCGAGAAATACGACGGCTTCCATCGACATTGTGACAAAGAAGGATAAGCAGGGAATCGATATCATCATCAAGCCCGGCACGAAGAACCAGAGCGTACACATCCCGGTGATCATCAGCCAGAGCGGTCTGAAGGAGCTGGTCTACAATGACTTCTTCATCGGCGAGGACTGCGACGTGACCATCATCGCCGGCTGCGGCATCTCCAACTGCGGCGGCGAGGATTCCCGGCACGACGGCGTCCACAGCTTCTATGTGGGCAAAGGCAGCCGCGTGAAATACGTGGAGAAGCATTACGGCGAGGGAACCGGCCGGGGCAAGCGGCTGATGAACCCGACGACGGTGATCGAGCTTTCCGAGGATTCGACGATGGAACTTGAGACCTCCCAGATCGGCGGAATCGACGATACGCTGCGCGTGACCAGCGCGAAGCTGGCCGCCGGCGCGTCCATTATCATCCACGACAAGATCCTGACCGAAGGCGGCCAGAAGGCCAAGGCGGAGCTTTCCGTGGAGATGAACGGGGACGGTTCCACCTGCGACATGATCAGCCGCGGCGTGGCGAAGGAATCCAGCTTCCAGGAGGTCGTGATCAAAATCGACGGCAACGCTGCCTGCAGCGGTCACGCGGAGTGCGATTCCATTATCATGGACAAAGGCGTCATCGTGGCAACGCCTCAGCTGAAGGCGACCAATGTGGACGCTTCCCTGATCCATGAAGCCGCCATCGGCAAGATCGCGGGAGAGCAGCTGATGAAGCTGATGACCATGGGGCTTTCCGAGAAGGAAGCGGAGGAAATGATCATCCGCGGGTTCCTGCAGTAGAGACAGAAAGGGAGTATATATGGAGCAATACCCTGTAAAGATAAATCAGGACGATATCAAATCGCTGGACGAGCTGCTGCAGCAGGCGGCCCGGGGGGATATGTCCCAGGGGCTGGCGTCGATTGCCGGCGCGGCGTCCGCGTTCGTCATGAACCGGACGAAGCAGATGATGGGAACTCTTGTGGAATACAAGGAACTGATGATGATGTATACCTGCGCGATGAAGGAGATCCGGACTAAGTTCGAGGTTCTGAACACGGAGTTCAATATCCGCTATCAGCGCAATCCCATCAGTTCCATTTCGACAAGGCTGAAACGGACGTCCAGCATCACGGAGAAGCTGGAACGGAACCATTGGGAGTTTTCTCCGGAAAGCATCGAGAGGAACTTAAATGACGTGGCGGGCGTCCGCGTGATCTGCTCTTATATTGACGACATTTATACGATCGCCGACGCGCTTCTGCAGCAGGATGATATCACGCTGATCACCCGCAAGGATTACATCGCGAATCCGAAGCCCAACGGCTACCGGAGCCTGCATCTGATCGTGAGCGTGCCGGTGTTCTTCTACAACCAGAAGAGGGAAATGAAGGTGGAAGTCCAGATCCGCACCATTGCCATGGATTTCTGGGCGAGCCTGGAGCACCAGCTGAAATACAAGCAGGATGTACCGAACCAGAAGGAGATTGTCGATCAGCTGAAGCAGTGCGCCGACCAGATCTCCGCGACGGATCAGAAGATGCTGGAGATCCGCAAACAGATGGAAGCGATGACCGACGCGCTTACGGATGAGGATATCCTGTTTGAGAAAATGGGACGGTTGGACGTACCGATCGAGTGATGGACTCGAAGAGTTCCGGTCAGGATGTATTTTCATGCAAACATTCCAGGCAGACAGGGCGCCGGTGAGTACGATTGGCCGAAGCAAAAAATAGTATAAGCCGCGCCGGAGGGTGTAAAAGCACTTGAAAAGCCGCCGAAGCATAAACTACATTAAGTTTTGCTTTCGGGTGGCTTTTTTGTATTGAAAAGTTATAAGAAACCTTTGTCTGCCCGCGAGGAGCGGGACTGCCTGAAGCGCCTGGAGGAAGGCGACCTGGAGGCCAGGGATAAGCTGATAGAACATAATATGCGGCTGGTGGCCCATGTAGTGAAGAAATACCAGGGGTCCGGCTATGATACGGAGGATCTGCTGTCGGTGGGGACTATCGGACTGATCAAGGCGGTCAGCACATTTAACGCCGAACGGGGCCGGCTGGCCACATACGCGGCCCGCTGCGCCGAGAACGAGATTCTTATGCTGCTGCGGTCGAATAAAAAATATTCCAGGGAGGTGTCTCTCTACGACCCGATCGGCGTGGATAAGGACGGGGAGACGGTCAGCCTGGTGGATGTGATCGAGACGGACAGCCGGGACACGCTGGAGGATATGATCCTGGAGCAGGATGTAAAGGAACTCTACGAGGCGTACAGCCACTGCTTAAAGCCCAACGAGCAGAAGGTCCTCCGGCTGCGTTACGGGCTTTTCGGCGGCAGGGAATATACCCAGAGGGAGATCGCCCAGCAGATGGGCATTTCCAGATCTTACGTGAGCCGGATCGAGAAGAAGGCGATCGAGAAGATCCGGGATGAGTTCGCGGATGATTAAAGAGGCAGTCTGCGGAAAAGGACGGAAAAAGGCCGCCGTTTTGGAAACGAAAGTTCTTGCGCGGCGGCCGTATTTTATCTATACTATAGGCAGGAGAAAATGACGATGAAGACTGTGACGTACGAGACAGAGATCAATGGAATCAAAAGCCGGGTCTGGTTCAGCGGGGAGAATATTTCCGAACTTTTCCTGCCGCTGCTTCGAACGCTTGCGCGGCTGAGGGAACAGAAGGGCGGGAGAGTGCTGGCGTTTTTGGCGGCCCCGCCGGGAGCGGGCAAGAGCACGCTGCTGAACTTTCTGAAAGAGTTATCGGAGAAGACGGAAGGCTGCGCGCCGGTCACCGCGATCGGGATGGACGGATTCCATCGTTATCAGGATTATCTTCTGACCCATACCACGGTCCGCGGCGGCGAGGAGATCCCCATGGTGCAGGTGAAGGGCGCGCCGGAGACTTTCGATCTGGAGCGCCTTGCCGAACGGATCCGCCGTGTGGCGGCCGGGGAAGCGTGCGGCTGGCCGGAATATGACCGTCTGCTTCACAATCCGCGTGAGGACGCGGTTCGCGTCGAGGGTGATCTGGTTCTGCTGGAGGGGAATTATCTGCTCTTGGACCGTCCTGGGTGGAAGGATCTGAAGGCTTACGCGGACTATACCGTCCGGCTGGAGGCGGACGAGGATTTTCTGCGGCAGCGGCTCATCGGCCGGCGGATCCAGACAGGCGTGGACGCGGAGGAGGCCGCGCGGTTCGTGGATTTCAGCGATATGGCGAATGTGCGGACATGCCTGCGGGAGTCGCTGGACGCGGATCAGGTGTGGCGCGTGGAGGAGGAGGGGTTTTCTGCTATATAGGCGGGGATTTGTGATGGCAGTTAGAACCGGCAGCGAAGGACCCGACAGCGAAAGACCCGGCAGTATGAGTCTCAGTGGAAAAGAAAACGACAGTGAAGAAGCCGGCCGCCTGTCTTACCCCGAAGGCGGACCGGAAAATATATATCACACTTCAAACAAACAATGCAACGAGAGGAGCTAACGTATGCAAGAGTATCTGAAAACCATCGACGAAGTCATCGCGAACGGCCGCTACAAGGACACCTGGGAGTCCCTGCAGCAGTATCACGTTCCGCAGTGGTATGAGAAGGCCAAATTCGGCATCTTCATCCACTGGGGCATTTACTCGGTGCCTGCTTTCGGCAGCGAGTGGTATTCCCGCAACATGTACATCCAGGGCACCCGCGAATTCGAGCATCATGTGGCGACCTACGGCCCGCACAAGGATTTCGGCTACAAGGATTTTATTCCCATGTTCAAGGCGGAGAATTTTAACGCGGAGGAATGGGTCAGCCTATTTAAGGAAGCCGGGGCCCAGTATGTGGTGCCGGTGGCCGAGCATCACGACGGCTTCCAGATGTACGACAGCGCCATTTCCGACTGGAACGCCGCGAAAATGGGGCCGCACCGCAATGTCCTGGGCGAGATCCACGACGCCTGCCGCAAGGCGGGGCTGTATCCCTGCGCTTCCTCGCACCGCGTCGAGCACTGGTTTTTCATGGGCCACGGCAAGGAATTTGATTCCGACATAAAGGAGCCATTAAAGCGCGGAGACCTCTACTGGCCTTCGATGAAGGAGCCGGCGGATCATTTCGATCTGTATTCCGAGCCGACGCCTACGGAGGAGTTCTTAAATGACTGGCTCTGCCGCTGCTGCGAATTGGTGGACCGGTACCGTCCGAAGATCATTTATTTCGACTGGTGGATCCAGCACAGCAGCGTGAAGCCGTACTTGCGCAAATTCATCGCCTATTATTACAACCGGGCGGACGAGTGGGGCGAAGAGGTGGTCGTCAACTACAAGCACGACGCCTGCGCGTTCGGCACCGCCGTCATCGACGTGGAGCGCGGTCAGTTCGCCGAAGCCAAGCCTTACGCGTGGCAGACGGACACCTCCGTCGCCAACAATTCCTGGGGTTATACCGAAGGAAATGTCTACAAGACGCCGCATCAGATCGTCCGCGACCTGGTGGACATCGTCAGCAAGAACGGCCGCCTGCTCCTTAATATCGGACCGAAGGCGGACGGTACGATCCCGGACGAAGACCGTCATATCCTGGAGGAGATCGGCAAATGGATGAAGGTCAACGGCGAGGCCATTTACGGCTCCAAGATCTGGAGAAAATCCGCGGAAGGCCCCACGAAGATCGTGGAAGGGCAGTTCGCGGATTCGGAGGACAAGGGCTACACATCGGAGGATATCCGGTTTACCGTGAACGGAGGATATCTCTACGCCATCTGCCTGAATATGAAGGGTAAGGATACGGTCTGCATCCGCTCGCTGGCGGAGGCGGACGCCTCCCACGCGCCGAATTTCCACGGGATCATCCGTTCCGTCGAAGTGCTGGGATACGACAAAAATCCCCGCTGGGAGCGCAGCGGGGAAGGCCTGACAATTTCTACCGGAAAGATCGAAAGCGAAATGCCGGTGGTGTTCAGGATTCAGATAGACTAGTTTAAGGACGTTCCATCGTCGTTCCGCCATAGGCGTAACTGACCGGAAGACAGACGAGCGGCGGCCGCAGCGCCGCGTTATCCATCAGAACCAGCTCCACGCACATCTCCGCGATGGCGTCCGTGGGCTGGACGATGGTGGAGCAGACGTAGCGGCCGTCGCCGAACATCCGCGCGCCGTCGAAGCCGATGATCTGTACATCTTCCGGAACCTTAAGCCCCATCGATTCCAGAACCTTCATGATCTGGAACGCCAGGTTGTCCGTCACGCAGAACAGCCCGTCGAAATCCAGCTTTCCGTTATGGAAATGCTCTCTCAGGAAATCTACGAAACCGTCGAAGGGATCCCCGTCGTCTAATATCTTCATCTCGTAACTCAGCTGTCTGGCCAGGCAGCCGTTCTCGAAACCGGAACGGCGCTTATTTGGCTCGTTGGTGAGAGAGGAGCCGATCCGCAGGAAGGCCACCTTCTTACAGCCCAGATCGGCCAGCTTCTCGGCAGCCATCTGTCCGCCGGCGTAATTATCGCTGGCCACACAGGGGATGCCGGGACCCATATAGCGGTCAATCGTCACGTATGGCGTGTCCGGCTCCACGATCAGGTCCGGATTGTAGGTCAGACCGATAATGCCGTCCACCTTGTTCTGGCGGACCATATTAATGTATTCCTGCTCCTCGGTCGGGTTGAAGGCCGTGCAGCAGAGGAGCATCTTATATCTGCGCTTCTGCAGCGCCAGGTTGAGCTGGTGGGCCAGATCCGCGAAGAACGGGTTAAATGTATTCGGAAGCAGTACGGCTATGGAATAGGTGCGGTTTGCCTTCAGCCCCTGGGCGTAGCTGTTCACCTGATAATCCAGCTTCTCGATCGCGGCCTCCACCCGGATCCGGTAATTCTCGCCTACGGGCAGGCCGTTGACCACCTTTGATACGGTTCCGAGGGCCACGCCGGCTTCGCGGGCTACATCCTTCATGGTTGGCGCTGTGCTCATCTTTCTCATCATAATGCTCTCCGTTCTATCGTCAAAATGCGGTTCGTGCAGCTTATTGTTTGATAACTATGCGGTAAGTATAGCATATTTTTTGATATTTGTAAAGCTGAAATTTCATGAAACGTTTCGCGACGCATAAGACGGCGCGAAGAGGACACTGTTTAGACATAATGCACAAAATATAAGCGCAATAACAGTGAAAATATCCAAAAATTGATTTCCGACATAAAAATATCAAATTCCATATTGACAATCCTTCCAGTTAGTGCTATCGTAAACACAACAAAAATAAAATAACGTTTCACGAATATATGAAATCAATTTCACGAAAACCAGAGCCGGAACCATTTTGCTGATAACGATCCTTACATAAATGAACGGCCGGTGTTTCGCAGAAAGACTTCCGGATTCGGGAAACGTGGCCCGCGGGCCGGGACTGATGCGAAAAGAGAAACTCATTTTCATGCAGGCGCCTTCCCGGCGGACAGAAAGGAGAGGTTCGTATGAGCAAGAAACAGGCCGCGAAAGC
>CANPZZ010000120.1 GCA_947589125.1 uncultured Lachnospiraceae bacterium | reverse complement strand
TGCCGGCTCCAGCAGAGACTTCTAAACGCCCATCAAAAGCCTCTGATCTGCCTGACCTTAAATATCCCGGGTCCGGTGAAGATACTGCCCGGCATACCGGAGGCCTTTGAGACCGGACGCGGAAGGATCGAATCGGTTCTCAGCGAGAATCAGATCCCCACGCTCCGCTCAGAGGCGGTACGGGAAAAGACCGGTTATGAAGCCTTCTACTGCGTGGACGCGTCGCCGGAAACAGCCAAGAAACTGATGATCGCCTTAGAGGATCAGGACCGTCTCGGCCGCCTCTTCGACATCGACGTGCTGCGCGCGGACGGTACAAAGGTATCCCGCGAAGAACTGGGATTTCCCCCGCGCCGCTGCCTTCTGTGCGGCCGGCCGGCTCACATATGCAGCCGCAGCCGCGCACACAGCGTGGCGGAACTGACAGAAGAAATTGCGCGGATTTTAGAGCCTCTGCTTCACGTTCAGTGAGGCAGAGGCAATTTTAATACTTTACCAATACTTCTGTCGAAAATTTTGACAGAAGTATGCTGACCAAATTCTTTTTTCAAATATATTACTGTTCCCTGAACACGATCTCCCCCGTCGCCGGATCCATGCTCTCGACAATAGCCAGGGACTCCAGTTGAATTCCCATATCCCGGATCATCTTTCCGCCCGGCTGAAAGCCCTTCTCGATGCAGATGCCGATGCCTTCCACGGTCGCGCCCGCGCTCTGCACCAGCTCGATCAATCCCTTCAGCGCGCAGCCGTTGGCCAGGAAATCGTCGATGATCAGCACATGGTCCTCCGGCCCGATGAAGCGCTTGGAAACCATTACGTCGTACACTCTCCCGTGGGTGTAGCTCTGCACCTTCGTCGTATAGACGTCTCCCGACAGATTCAGGCTCTGTGCCTTCTTCGCGAACAGCACCGGCACATGGAAGCACTCCGCCGCCACGCAGGCGATGCCGATCCCGCTGGCCTCAATAGTCAGGATCTTGTTGATGGGCTTATCGGCGAAAAGCCGCTTAAACTCCATGCCCATCTCGTGAAACAGGTCCACATCCATCAGATGATTCAGAAAACAGTCTACCTTCAGTACATCGCCCTCCGCCAGGATACCATCCCTGCGGATCCTCTCTTCCAGTGCTTTCATGCTGCCCGTCTCTCCTTTATGTAAAATTTGTATTAAATGCATTCTAACAGAATAACGCCTGTTTGAAAAGCACTATTTGCATGTTTTCCTTTTCCTTTGCACAGGATACTTCCGCCACTGATTGCTCTTGGATACTGCCGTCTATTTCCAATGTTTCTCCTGCAAAAAACTACTCCCAAAAACTGCTATCTATTTCCAGCGTTTCTCCCGCCGGAAGATGGATCTCGCGGCACTTCCCCTCATACAGAAGTTTGGTATGAATCCCAGAATACGCGGTGAGCCGGAATTGCTTAAGCCAGTGATTCTCCCAGAAGATATCCGCCATGCCATTTCCACGAACACGCAGCCCCCGAATGCTCCCGCCCGTCCATTCGGAAGGCAGAGCCGGCAGCAGAACGATCCGCTCGGCGGAGCTTTGAACAAGCATCTGGGCAATGGCTGCCGCCGCGCCGAAATTTCCGTCGATCTGGAACGGCGGGTGGCGGTCGAACAGGTTCGGATAGACGGAAGAAGCCAGCAGCTGCTTAAGATTATAAAGCGCCTCGTCTCCGTCCCACAGCTTCGCGTAATGGTTGATGATCCAGGCCCGGCTCCAGCCGGTATGGCCGCCGCCATTGGCGAGACGGTGCTCCAGCGTGGCGCGGGCGGCCTTCGCAAGCTCCGGCGTGCCGTCAACCGTGATCTGCTGGGAAGGATGCAGACCGTACAGGTGGGAAATGTGACGGTGCCCCGGTTCGCATTCCTCGTAATCTTCGATCCATTCCAGGATCCTTCCCGACCGGCCGATCCTAATGGGAACCAGCCTGTCTAAAGTCTTTCTGACCTGCGAAAGAAACGCGTCCTCGTCCGGGATTCCGGCCTCGGCAAGACGAAGTTTCCGCTGGTATACACGATTTTCTTCGTCGCCATGTTCGTCCAGATCGGTCGATAGCATTTTTGCATTCCGCGCTGTCCGCACTTGTGCATCCGCTGCTGTCTGTTCCTTCACGGCTTCCCGCTTTTTCCGCTCCCCTCGTACCTCCCGCGCCGCCAGCAGACACTCACTGAGCAGATCCCTCAGGATCTGATTATCCATCGCAGCCCCATAGGTCACCGCCCCGCTCTCTCCGTTCGGCAGCCGGTATCTGTTCTCCGGCGAAGAGGAAGGACACGTCACCAGCCAGCCGTCCTTCTCCACCAGGAAATCCAGGAAGAACAGCGCCGCCTCGCACATCACCGGATAGTATTCCTCCAGGAAATCCAGATCCCTCGTATATTCGTAATGATTCCAGATATGCGTACAGAGCCACGCCGCGCCCATCACCCAGTAGCTGCTGGGAATCCATGTATCCTGGGGCGCGCAGTCTCCATGAATGTCCGTGTTATGATGCGCCACAAATCCGCGGCAGCCGTACATTTCACGCGCCACCCTGCGCCCGCTCTCACGCATCTTTCTGATCAGCCCGAAAAGCGGCATATGGCATTCGGAAAGATTGCAGCATTCTGCCGGCCAGTAATTCATCTCCGCATTGATATTGATCGTATACTTGGAATCCCACGGCGGCTGCATACTCTCATTCCAGAGGCCCTGCAGCGTGGCGGGAAGGCCGCCCTCCCGGCTGCACGCGATCAGCAGATACCGCCCGTAATCAAACAGCAGTCCGTAAAGCCCCGGATCCGCGCTGCCCTCCGCGGCTTTCTTAAGCCGCTCGTCCGTCGGCGCAAAATCGCAGACCCCGGTCCCGGCAAGCTCAAACTTCACTCTGCTGTATAGGCTCCGGTAATCCTCCCGGTGGCGCTGATACAGCTGCTCATAAGGCTCTCGCGCAGCCTTGTCCATCACGGAACAGAGCTGCTCCCGCAGCATCTCCACCGCTTTCTCATAGGAAACGTCATCCATTTCCATGCAAGCAGGGTGCCAGTGACGCCTTGCTTGTATTTCTCCTTTATGCTGATACGACGTATCGGCGCAGTAAATGAGAAGCGCCTCGTCCGCGGCATCGACGCATAAGGTCTGGCCGACGACGCTGACCTTTCCCTTCGCCGCCCATGCGCTGACGCCGGAGACATAGCGGCTCCCGCCTTCTCCCAGGTTCCCGTACAGGAAGACTCCGTTGTCCGAAAGCCGTCCGACCCCGTCGATAGTCTTCCCCCGCTCAATCCGGATCCGCAGGGAAATGCTTCCGGGCTCATCCGCGGTAAACCTTACGATCAGACAGTCCGCCGGATGCGAAGCGAAATATTCCCGTCTGTAAGACACGCCGCCGCTGGCAAATGAAACCCTGCACACGGCGTCCTCAAGATCCAGTTCCCGCATGTAATCCTCATATTGATCCGCATTTTCCTGACGGATCCGTATATCGCCCATCGTCTGGTAAGGATGCATTCCATCCGGACATCCCGCGAAAGCCAGATTCAGAAGCTCCTGCGCCCTGCCGATCTCCTGCCGGAAAATAGCTTCCCGAACCTCGCCAAGATAACGGCGCGCGTCCGGGTTGATCCGATTTACCTCTCCCCCGTACCAGACGCTCTCCTCATTCACCTGAATCCGCTCCTGACAAACGCCTCCGAATACCATGGCGCCGATCCTTCCGTTTCCCAACGGCAGCGCTTCTTCCCATACTTCTGCCGGCTGGCGGTACCATAATCTGCTCATAAGCTCCCCGCTCCTCTCATCGACATCTATTTTCACTATCCATACAATACTCCTGATTGCTGCTTCTCCAGATCTTCCTTTTTGCATTTAATCTCATCATGCGGCAAGGTTCATCTTATTCCTGTGTCTGAACGTGCATTGGCGTCTGCTCTCGCTTCATACCTGAAAATGCACAGCCAGTCTATAATACATTTACTTATAAGTATAAAACAGCCCCCTCTCCCACGCAATCCCTTCTTTTACTATAAATACAGTTCATACCTCCCATAATCGGGACCCGAAGAAATTTACCATTTTCATCCCTGCATACTTGAAATATCCGAATGAATATCATAAAATAGGTTAAGTTGCGGGGGGGCAGCCGCGAAAATACCGCTTTGACAGCCGAAAGCAATATTAGCAGCGCGTCACCGACGCCCTGCCAGCATCGAAGACGCTGCCATACGGCAGACCGGCTGCGCCTGCAGACAATCTATGCTAAGGAGTGCGAAACCATGGAAAAGAAAGACTTAAACTGGAGTGAGATCGGATTTGCCTATCATGTAACAAATATGCGTTATGTTTCCAATTATAAGAACGGCGCCTGGGACGAAGGCGGGCTGACCGCCGACGCCAACATTGTGCTCAATGAATGCGCCGGAATCCTGCAGTACTGCCAAGAGGTCTTCGAGGGCCTGAAGGCATACACCACGGTTAACGGTGATATCGTCACTTTCCGCCCCGATCTGAATGCGGAGCGCATGATGGACTCCGCCAAGCGGATGGAGATGCCGCCCTTCCCGAAGGAGCGCTTCCTGGACGCTGTGGAGCAGGTCGTGAAGGCCAACGCGGACTGGGTGCCGCCCTACGGCAGCGGCGCTTCCCTTTACATCCGTCCCTACATGTTCGCCTCCTCTCCTGTCATCGGCGTGAAGCCGGCTGAGGAATATCAGTTCCGCACCTTCTGCACCCCGGTCGGACCGTATTTCAAAGGCGGCGTCAAGCCTCTGACCCTGTGCGTCAGCGATTTCGACCGCGCGGCGCCTCACGGCACCGGACATATCAAGGCCGGTCTGAACTACGCCATGAGCCTGCACGCCCATGTGGAGGCCCACAAGAGAGGCTTCGACGAGAATATGTTCCTGGATCCGGGTACAAGGACCTACGTGGAAGAGACTGGCGGCGCCAACTTCCTCTTCGTCACAAAGGACAACGAGATCGTGACCCCCAAGTCCGACTCGATCCTGCCCTCCATCACGAGACGTTCCATGCTTCATGTAGCCGAGCACTATCTGGGCATGAAGGTGACCCAGCGTCAGGTCCGCTTAGACGAGATCGGCGACTTCGCGGAGTGCGGCCTCTGCGGTACCGCGGCCGTCATTTCCCCGGTGGGCAAGGTCGTGGACCACGGACGTGAAATCTGCTTCCCCAGCGGCATGGACCACATGGGGCCGGTGATCCAGAAACTCTACGACACGCTGACCGGCATCCAGCTCGGCACCGTGGACGCGCCGGAAGGATGGATCCACAAGATCTGCTGAGAATAAAACTGTTGTTCGAAAAATGGCAAAAAACTCTTGAACTGTATTTTGAGATATGTTATAGTAGGATTGTAGAGGGAAAGCCAGAAACACACGGCCTACCCCCAAACTATGACGTTGTTATACCCTTAACGGGCAGCCGTCACTATCGCGAGTAGTGGCGGCTATTTCTTTCCCCTGAAGATCTGATAACACAGACTTACAAGGGCTACAATGAATATTATATTAAATCAGGGACTATGTCGCCATAGCCCCTGATTTTAGTGTCGCGCAGCAGCACGAATTTTCCTTGTTTTCCGCCGATTACTCTTACCTCCCGTTCCCGCCTTGTACGGCTTCACACGATCTCCTCCAGCGCACAGATCTCCACGCCCTCCGCCGTAAGCGCCGCGCGGATCTTCTCCACGAACGCCAGTGCCTTCGCGCCGTCCCCGTGGACGCAGACGGAATCCGCCCGGATCGGAATGTCCCTGCCGGTGATCGCCGTCACCTTCTGTTCCTTCACCATGCGGATCACGCGGGCGATGGCCTCGTCCTCATCGGTGATCATGGCTCCCTCCTTGCGGCGGTTCACCAGTGTCCCGTCCTCCTCGTAGGCCCGGTCCGCGAAGACCTCCTGCGCGGTGCGGAGCCCCAGATCCATGGCCGCGTGGGCAAGCTCGCCGCCGGATAACGCCAGCACGATCAAATCCGCGTCATATGTCTTCACCGCCTCGCAGATCGCCTTCGACAGCGTATAGTCCTTGGCCGCCATATTGTAGAACGCGCCGTGGGGCTTCACATGCTGCATCTTCATGCCGTGGGCACGCAGAAACGCGTCCAGAGCGCCCAGCTGATACAGCGTATATGCCTTCGCCTCGTCCGGCGATACCACCATGTTCCTGCGGCCGAAACCCATCAGATCCGGAAAACCGGGATGCGCGCCTACGCGTATGCCGGCGGCCGCAGCCATGGCAATCGTCTTATCCATCACCACCGGGTCTGAGGCGTGAAAACCGCAGGCCACATTAGCGGACGTCACTAATGGGATGATCTTATCGTCATTTCCCAGTGTATAGCGTCCGAAGCTCTCGCCTAAGTCGCTGTTTAAGTCTACGCGATACATATCTTCTCCACTCCTTTTCACTCTGTCCGATTAAAGAAAACTTTCAGACATCCTCCCGGCAATGTTTACCCGTTTCCTTCGTCTGTGAAACGCTGCCATCATCAGAATATAACAGGCCTGCCGGGCGCACATTCCAAAGTCAGCCCTCTTTACTGCCCCTTCAGCTTCATGAAACTCTCGATAAACCCGGTATCCGCCTTCCCCTCGATAAACGTCGGGTGCCGGATGATCTGGTACTGGAAGTCCAAGTTCGTCTCCACGCCGATGACCACCATCTCATCCAGCGCCGCGCGCATCTTCAGAAGCGCCGCCTCCCGCGTGGGCGCGTGGACGATGATCTTGGCGATCATGGAATCATACAGTGACGGGATCCGGTAACCGCTGTAAAGCCCGGTGTCCACCCGCACGCCGTTGCCGGCCGGCAGATGCACGAACTGCACCAG
>CANPZZ010000119.1 GCA_947589125.1 uncultured Lachnospiraceae bacterium | reverse complement strand
TCTGTTCCTGCCCATCATCATGAACTCGGGAGCCATCCAGGCCTCCATCGAGCTGGCGCAGCAGGCGGTAAACGGCGGCGTGACGGCGGTCTCCTCGGAGGCGGCGGTGTCAAGCGGCGTCAATGTGGAGTATCTTCTGGACATGATGACGGAGCTGGGAGTTCCGGCGATGCTGACGGATTACATCGTTCTGGCGGTGGGGCGGATCTTTGATATCGTGCAGGCGTCCGGTATCCAGATCATCATCTTCATCGCGGCCCTGCAGTCGGTGCCCGGCGCCCTCTATGAGGTGTCCAAGATTGAGGGAGCGACGGCCTACGAGACCTTCTGGCGCGTCACCTTCCCGATGGTATCGCCGCTCATTGTCACCAATGTGGTCTACACCATTGTGGACGCCTTCATGAACAGCGAGGTGGTGCAGGAGGCTTACGACATGGCGTTTACCAACTTCAACTGGAGCGTCAGCGTGACCATGAGTCTGATCAGTTCCTTCGTTGTCTGTATCCTGCTGGCCGTCATCGTCAAGATCATTTCCAGCAAGGTGTTCTACTATAACTAGGGAGGTGGAGAAAGATGAAAACTGCGGCAATCACAAACAGTTCCGGAAACACCGCGGCAGTTCCCGCAAGCGGACGCGCCGCGAAGAACGGGCAGAAGGCGGCGGCATTTTCCTTCTCCTCCGTCGATAAAGTGCAGATGAAGAAATTCGGCCGGCGGATCCAGGCGATCCTCCTCGGACTGCTGAAATTCTGCATCCTGGTCGGTATCGCCTACATCATCCTGGGGCCGTTAATCTCCATGCTGTCCAGTTCCTTCTTTACCGAGAAGGACCTGTACAATCCGGTGGTCATCCTGTTCCCGGTGGAAGGCACCCTGGGAAATTACGCGGACACTTACCGGGTCATGCAGTATCCGCGGACGCTGCTTACCACGGTGGTTTATGTGGCGAGCCTGACCTTTATCCAGGTCATCGTCTGCTCCATGGCGGGCTACGGCTTTGCGCGGTTTGATTTCCCGTTCAAAAATGTGCTGTTCGCCTGCGTGATCCTGACCATCGTGCTGCCTACGGACACGCTGATGCTCCCCTGGTACACGGAGTTCCGTAACTTCGATATCCTGGGTATCCTGCATCTGACCACGGGCCACGGCGTGAACCTTCTGACCTCGCCGGTGCCCATGTACATCATGACGCTGTTCGCCTGCGGCTTACGGTCCGGCCTCTTCATCTACATCTTCAACCAGTTCTTCCGGGGACTGCCCAAGGAGATCGAGGAGGCGGCCTTCGTGGACGGCGCCGGGGCGCTGTACACCTACTTCCGCATCATGCTGATCAACGCGATGCCGTCGGTTCTGACGGTCAGCATCTTCTCCATGGTGTGGCAGTACAACGATACGTTCTACGCAAGGCTGTTCGGTATCAGCAACCGGCTCCTGATGAGCATGAGGATCTCCACGGTTCAGGAGACGATCTCCAATTCCAAGAAGATCCTGGACAGTTCGGTGACTCAGCTTTACCTGTACGCCGGTATCATCATGATGCTGGTGCCCGTGATCGTCATCTACTGCCTGCTGCAGAAGAAGTTCGTGGAAGGCGTGGAGCGGAGCGGTATCGTTGGATAATTGATCCGGCGGCTGTATGTGCCGACGGCGGAGAACGTGCGGGCGCGGCAGCTTAAGCGCCGGCGGCATATTTCACAAGCGTTTCCCGGGAAATGAGGGCGGCAGTCCCCGTTCCGCCCTATTTCCCGAAACGGATACAGCTTTCGTTATGAAAGCAGATCAAAATGTATGAAAAACAAGAAGGAGGTAACAAAGTTATGAAGAAAAGGACACTTGGAAGGATCGGGTCCGCGCTGATGGCGGGAGCCATGGTGGTTTCCCTGGCAGCCTGCGGAGGCGGCGACAGCTCATCCACCGCGACGACGGCAGCGGCCGGCGGCACGGAGACCACAGCGGCGGCAGCCGGTACGACAGCGGCAGCGGAAACCACAGCGGCAGCGGCTGAGGGAGAGACCGCGGCAGCCGAAGACGGGGGGGCGGTCGCAGGTGCGTTAAGCAACTACGAGGCCAAGGATATGGGCGGACGTACCATCAAGATTGGTCTGTGGTGGGACATTTTCTATGACAGTGAATTCCAGACCCTGGACGACATCACGGCGGCCGGCGGTACCTACGACAACGCGGAGACCGCGCAGATGCAGCTGGACGCGGTACGCGCCGTAGAGGACAAATGGAACGTCAAGATCGACTATGTGAACCTTGGATGGGACGGTGTTATCAGCAGCATCAACACTTCCGTTACCAACGGCACGCCTGACTGCGATATCTATCTGACCGACCCGCAGTTCGGTATCCCGGCGGTAGCCAACGGTTACGCGATGAACCTGGAGGATGTCGCTCCGGCGGATTCCGATATCCTGAATGAAGAGAACGTATTCACCCGTTTCCCGGTTCTGGGCAATGAGAACTATCTGTTCTACACCAGCACGACGGTTCCCACCGGCGCGGTTTATCTGGCGTACAATGCGGATATGGTAGACGAAATGGGCCTGGAGGCTCCGGAAGCGCTGGCCGAGAGAGGCGAGTGGACCTGGGATAAGTTTGCTGAATACTGCCAGACGCTGACCCGTGATACCGACGGCGACGGCAACATGGACGTCTATGGCTACGGCACCACGCAGACCAAGACCATGCAGGGTTTCCTGGCTTCCAACAACGCGATGATCGCAGGAACCACCACTGAGGGCTTAAGCGATCCGAAGTCCATCGAAGCATTTAACTTCATCGACCGTCTGTACAATGTGGACGGCACCGCAAGACCGTATACCACCGACTGGAACGACGACAATGAGGCTCTGTTCCAGAATAAGGTCGCGTTCGGCTTCGTACAGTTCTATGAGCTGGTAGGCCGCGACATTGACTATGAAGTACGTATCTGCCCGGCTCCTATAGGCCCCAGCGGCGACGGTTCCATGACTCCCAACGAGCTGCATAACTGCTACTTCATCCCGGTGGGTGTGGAAGACGCGACGGCTGTCTATGAGATCTTTGAGGAGCTGAACAACTGGCATATGGGAGACACCTTCTATCGTGACGATCCCGCCTGGTTCGAATCCGGATTTGTGGATGAGGATCAGCTGGAGCTGGGTTACACCGAGGGCTACAAGGCCAACGCGGATATCTTCAATTCCGTATCCAATAACCCGATGGGCGACGTGTGGTACGCGATCTACGTCAACAAGGAGATGAGCGTTTCCCAGGCGATCGAGTCCTACAAGCAGCAGATGCAGGATGCGATCGATGCCCTGTCGGCCAATATGGAGTAAAAGCGCGGATCTTAATCCGCTCTGAGCCGTTTTGTTTGGCGGCGAAGGCAGGAAGTACATCGGCTTATATGTTTCTCCGGCCGGCCAGCGGGGTGACCGGCCGGAAAATGAACAGAAATGGAGACGGGCCGCGCGTCAGGGCGGACGGGCGGCCCGTCCGGACTTATAGATCAGTGACAGACGGGGAGCGGACCTTAGGCAGACGGCCTAAGGTCCGTGTCTGAAAATGCTTAAGTGTACGAAGTCAGCCGGCAGCAAACTTTAGGCATTATGATAGTGTGCGACAGCCCGTGCGGCAACGATGTGTCTCATGCGGCACGTCAGTATGCAGGATAGTGCGCCGGAGGTATGCTTTATGCGGCACGCTGGTATGCAGGACGGTGCGCCGGAGGTATGCTTTATGCGGCACGCTGGTATGCAGGACGGTGCGCCGGCGATGTGCTTCATGCGACGCATCATCATGTGGGGAAGAAAGGATGAATTCATATGGACAGGATCTTCGGGCAGGACACGCCGTTCTTCCGTTTCATGACGGTGGCGGGCAACGTGATCGCGGTATCGCTTTTCTGGCTTTTGTGCTGTATTCCGGTGGTGACCATCGGGCCGGCCAGTATCGCCATGTACTACACGATGGTGAAAATGGTGCGGCACGGCGAAGGCTATGTGACCCGGGAATTCTTCGGCGCATTTAAGCGGAACCTGAAACAGGGAATCCTGATGACGCTGATCTTCGCTGCGCTGGCGGCGGTGCTGGCGCTGGACCGGACTTATATCACGGCTATGTACGAGCAGGGCGGCGAGGCGCGGATCCTGGGACTTCCGATCGGCAGCCAGGCGGCTGCGGCCATGAGCCTGGGCTATACGCTTCTGATCCTGGTGGTTCTGGGCATATTCCTCTATATCTGGCCGGTCATGTCCCGCTTTACCATGGGGATGTTGGAATGCTTTAAGCTGGCGCTTCTGATGGTATTTCGGCATCTGCCTTATACGGTGGTGTTTGCTGCGATGTGGGTGCTTTGCCTCTTCGGCGTCGTGCTGATCCCGGTGCCGATGATCTTCGTGCTGCCGGGGGCCTGCTGCTGGGCGGAGACATTTCTGATGGAGAAGCTTCTCCGGAAATACATGGCGAAGCCGGAAACGGAAGAGGATATGGAGAAATGGTATTACCGGGATGAAAGGCAGAAGAAGGATGCGGAGAAGGGAGGAGAGGAGTAGTGAAAAGCAGGGAAGTAAAGAGCGGCGAAGTAAAGAGCAGAGGAAATAATGATAGTCTTAAGGACCGGGGAATACGTGCCCATGTAAATCTGCGGGGACGCAGTATCAGCGCCGTT
Source organism: uncultured Lachnospiraceae bacterium (assembly GCA_947589125.1). GTDB lineage: Bacteria > Bacillota > Clostridia > Lachnospirales > Lachnospiraceae > UBA3402. The sequence continues at coordinate 2,425 of CANPZZ010000119.1, read as the reverse complement.
TTGGCGGCATGCCTGCTGGCGGCGGGCATAAGCGGCTGCGGTAACGGCGGTACGCCCACGGAGACGACGGGGCAGGCTGCGGCGGAGACGACTGCGCAGGAGGCCGCGGCGGAGAGGACAGGACAGGCTGCGCCGGATGCAGCGCAGGACGCTGCGGCAGAGACGGCAGACCGGAGCGCGCCGGATGCTGTGGCGGAAACGGCCGGGCAGGAAGAGACGGCTGCGCAGGAAACAGAGAGCTCTGCGCAGGCGGAGGAACAGGAGGCAATTTCTTATATGTTTGACGCATCGGAAATGACAACAACCGGCAAAGTAAAGCTGGATCATTCGATAGAAGGTTACACCGGTGAAGGTTACCTCACCGGATTTGAGGACGAGAACGACGGCTGCTCCTTCACCGTGGATGTGCCCTACAGCGGCAGCTTCGACATCCATGTGGTAAGCGCGGGCCTGGGCGGAGAGAAGATCAACGATATCCAGGTGGACGGCACGACTGTGGGTACATTTACCACGAAGGACGAGACCTTCGGCGAATCCGTGCTGCGCCGGGTCTATCTGGAGGCCGGGGAACACAGCATCGGCGTCCACAAGAACTGGGGCTGGATCGCCCTGGACAGCATGACATTCGCCTCGGCGGAGCGGCTGCCGGACAGTACCTTTGAGGTGGAGCCGGTGCTGATCAATCCGAACGCTTCACAAAGCGCGGTGAACCTGATGAAATATCTGACGTCGATCTACGGTGAGTACACCCTGTCCGGGCAGCAGGCGGACAACGGCACGGCAAGTCCCGAGATGATTGCTATCAAGAACGCAACCGGCGGCAAGCAGCCGGCGATCCTGGGACTTGATCTCATGAATTATTCGCCGTCCTTTGCCAGCCACGGGGCGGTCGGGAAATCGATCGAGCAGGCCATCGACTACGATAAGCTGGGCGGGATCGTCACCTTCTGCTGGCACTGGGGCGCGCCGGAAAAATATGCGAAATCCGGAGCCGCCTGGTATAGGACGTTTTATGCCGACAGCACGGATATCGATCTGGCGGCCATCATGGACGGCGGCGATGAGGAGGGATACGCATTGCTCCTGGACGATATCGACGTTATCGCGGAGCAGCTTAAGATCCTCCAGGACGCGGACGTGCCGGTTCTGTTCCGGCCGCTTCACGAGGCGTCCGGCGGCTGGTTCTGGTGGGGCGCGGCAGGTCCGGAACCCTGTAAGGAGCTGTGGAAGCTGCTCTACGACCGGCTGACGAATGTTCACGGCCTGAACAACCTGATCTGGGTCTGGAACGGCCAGTCTGCCGACTGGTATCCCGGCGACGAATATGTGGATATTATCGGCGAAGACATTTATCCCGGCAATTATGTATACTCTTCCCAGAGCGGGAAGTTTTCGGAGGCCGTCGAATACCCGGATCATTACCCGGAGACCGCCAAGATCGTGGCGCTTTCGGAGAACGGCTGTCTCTTCGATCCGGATCTGGCCTGGCGCGACCAGGCGCCCTGGGCCTGGTTCTGCACCTGGAGCGGCGAGTTCATGGCCGATAACGGCTACCACAGGCTGTCCAACAAATATACAGAGGAATATATGGTTCAGAAGGTCTATAACCATGAGCGGGTCATTACGCTGGATGAGCTGCCGGACTGGAAGAACGGGGAGAATTAAAAAAGGCTGTATGCAGCGAAAAAAGGTGTCGCAAAATCGTCAGAAGCAGATGATTTTGCGACACCCTCTTTCCGCTGTTGCCAAGATAAAAGGCAGGTTCGTATGGTCTTTTCTGGTTTATTCTTTCTTCGAATTGATCTGAGATTGAAGTTTACGAATCTGCCGGTTCTGTTCTTCTAACAACGGTTTGAACTGTGCCAGCTGTTCCGACTGGACTTCGATCACCGCCTCGATCCACTCTGGCTCGTCCAGAGCCAGGAAAGCCGGCCACGCATCCGGCCTGCTTTTGATACCTCTATTGTGAAGGATTTCCTTCATGATGTCAGGCGGTATGAATATTCTTTTTGGCCGGCCGGCTTCTTATCAAAATCCCTTAAATTTCCGGTCCAGATTTTAGCAATAAACGGTTGCGCTGCCGCTTTCGGATAGAGTATAATGGAAGGCGCTACCAATTCTGATTGCATGAGGAAAACGATATGAAGAAATTATTTAACGACGGCTGGCTTTTTGCCGAAATGCCCCTCGGGGAACTCCCTGAAGAAAGCGATTACAGACCGGTGGATATTCCGCACGACTGGCAGATCTGGCATGTGGACGACCTTTACCGGACATCAGACGGATGGTATAAGAAGACGTTCCGCGCCGAGGGTACTGCCGGGAAGGTCTATACCCTGCGCTTTGAGGGCGTCTATATGGACAGCGAGGTGTACTTAAACGGCGATAAGATCTACGAGTGGAAATACGGCTATACGACCTTCGA
>CANPZZ010000118.1 GCA_947589125.1 uncultured Lachnospiraceae bacterium | reverse complement strand
TTATTTTTTCTTTCAGAAAAGGAGAGGCGATTATGAAGATGAAACGAATCATGGCCCTGGTAATGGCAAGCATTATGGGCGTAAGCCTGCTGACTGCCTGCGGCGGCAGCGGCGGGTCAACGGAGACGACAGCGGCAGCTGCTGCGGGTTCCGAGACAGAGATTCAGCCGACGACGATCACGTTCTGGCACGGCATGAACAACAAGCAGGAGCAGTCCCTGACGGAACTGACCGAGAAGTTTAATGCGGAGAACGAGTACGGCATCACCGTAGAACTGGTGAACCAGGGTTCCTACAGCGACCTGCAGACCAAGCTGATGGCTAACGCGGCGGCGGACACTCTGCCGGACATTGCGCAGGCTTACAACAACTATTTCACGGACTATGTGGATAAGGTTGTTGCTCTGGATGATTTCGTAAAGAACGATTATCCGGACTGGGACGACATCCTGGAGAGCTACCGTACAGAGAACAGCGAGTACGGCAAGATCACCGGCGTTCCGTTCAACAAGAGTACCTACCTGTTCTTCTACAACAAGACCATGTTCGATGAGCTGGGCCTTGAGGCTCCCAAGACCTGGGACGACCTGCAGCACATCGGCGAAGTGATCCTGGAGAAGAAGGGCCTGGCGGCGATCGGCTACGACAGCATGTGCGATATGCTGGAGGCGGCGCTTCGTCAGCACGGCGAGCAGTATGTGGATGAGACCGGCGCTCTGTTCAATACCGATGGCGGTCTGGAGACCCTGGAATTCATTATGAATATGTACAACAGCGGCTATGCCCGTCTGGTCGGCGAGGACAACTACTTCTCCGATTCCCTGTCTAACGGCATGATCGGCGGTTATGTAGGATCTTCCACTGGTGTTTCCTACATTTCCACGGACATCGAGGGCAAGGAGTTCGAGCTGGGCGTGTGCCCGGTCGTCGGCGACAAGACCAACGCTGCTTACAACGCAGGTACCAACATCGTTATGTTTGCGAAGGATGCGAACAATCAGAAGGCTGCTTGGGAGTACATGAAGTTTATGACCTCCAAGGAATCCACCATTAAGTGGGCTATGGATACCGGCTATCTGCCGATCCGTACTTCCGCGTATGAGTCCGATGAGTACAAGGCATTCATGGAAGGCGATATCACCGCTCAGGCTGCTTACGAGCAGGCTCCTTACGGCTTCGTTTCCAAGGCTTCTTTCACCGGCAGCAACGAGATCCGCAACGTTGTTTCTACGACGCTGAACGAGCTGATCACGGACAAGGCCGATGCGCAGACCGCGCTGGATACGCTGGTTGCCGCGATTAATGATGTGCTGAAGTAATTGTCAGAAGGATGGCATCATCAGAACGGAAGATATCGTTCGGATATCTTTCGGGGCGGCTGCCTCAGACTGTGATGCCGGATAAAAGAATCAATAAGTAACAATGTTTCCCTGCGGAGCAGGAGCAGTCCGGTTCCGCAGGGAATTTTTCCTCTCGGGATAACTGACGGCTGGTATGAGCTCGTAAAGCACATTGCTGGGGAAAATATTGCGGCGGGCCGCGAATGGCGGGGGACGTAGGGAATGTGTGGCGGATTGTGCAGGATATGCGGTAGGAAAAGGAGAAGTTTATGACAAGGATCACATTTTATAAGGGGCTTAAAGAGATCGGCGGAACGTTCGTGGCGGTGGAGACGGAGAAAGCAGTGTGCATGTTCGACTTCGGCTTCTCGGTTTCCGGACGCTGCGACGACGCGGTGCGGCTGAGGCAGGACTCTCTGGTCGAGGATTACGTCCGAATCGGGATGCTGCCGGCTGCGGATGGAATTTACGCGGAGAAACCGGCGGCGCATCTGGGGCTTAGGTCCTATGGACAGAGTGAAAAGGAGCGGTTTTTCTTCATTTCCCATATGCATATCGACCATATGGGCGGCCTGGGGATGCTGGACGACGGGATGCCGGTGTATATGAGCGAGGACTCCCTGCGGCTGTACCGGCGGCTCTGCGCCATGGGCGATATCCAGCAGAGAGGTCATGAGCGGTGCATCGGGATTCCGTACGGGCAGTCGTTTACCCGCGGGGATATTACGGTGCAGGTGCTGCGGATCGATCACGATGTGACCGGCGCCAGCGGGGCATTGATCACAACGTCGGATGGGACGGTCGTTTATACCGGCGATTACCGGTTCCACGGCTTCTATCCGGGGGCATCGAAGGCGTTCGGGGAGACGTGCCGCGGCGCGGACGTGATGATCACGGAGGGCGTATCGGTCAGCTTCGACGATGTGGATATGCTTTCGCTTACGGAGCCGGAAGAAGGCATCCGTACGGAAGAAATGCTGCAGCAGGAGATGGCGCAGGCCTGCCGGGAAAATGACGGACTGCTCATCATCAATCCCTATAACCGCAATGTGGAGCGGATCCACCGGCTGATCGGCACCTTCGAGGCGGAGGGGCGGACGCTGGTCATGGATCCGGTGCAGGCGGATTACGTGGCGGAATTCTATCCGGACGACGATATCTGCGTCTATGAGAAGACGATGAACGGACGGAGCGTGCCGGAGTGGTTCAAAATCGTGACACTTAAGGACATTCAGGAGAATCCGGGGAAATATGTGCTTCAGTTAGATTATCAGGATCAGTATGCGATACTGGATCTGAAGGATGTGGCGTCGCGGTATTATCATATGGACGGCGCGCCTCTGGGCAGCTATGAGGAATCTTATCATAAGATGACCGCGCTTCTGGAGTATCTGGGAGTGCCGTATCATTACTGCGGGCTTGGCGGACATTCGCGGCCCTATTATCTGAAACTGATGGTGGATACGATAAAGCCGAGGACATTGATACCGCTGCACAGCTTCCGGCCGGAGCAGGTGAATTCGGATCAGATCGGTCAGCGGATCCTGCCGGAGGAAGGGCAGACGGTGGTGTTGGAGAATGGGGAATGTCGCCTGGAGACATGAGCCGTGAGATAACGATGATGAGCAAAGTATGGCGGAAATATGCCGGCTGAAGTATAAGTTCAGGCACGGTATTCAGGCGAATGGAACGGTATAAGTGACTGATGGATGAAAAGGCTGCGTTCTTGCGGAAGATCAGCGGACTGCGGCCGAAAGGACAGGTATCAGATGAGAATACTAATTGTAAATGACGATGGCATCCGCTCGCCGGGTCTGATCAGCCTGGCGAAAATGGCGGTGCAGCTTGGCGAGGTGTGGGTCGTAGCGCCGGATAACCAGTGCAGCGCCATGTCCCAGCGGATCTCCGTGTTTGGTTCGATCCATGTGCGCGAGGTGCCGGATTTTCCGGTGAGAGACGCACGGGCGTGGAGCATCAGCGGCTCGCCGGCGGACTGCGTGAAAGTGGCGCTGTCCTATGTGATGAAAGAAAGGCCGGATGTGGTATTTTCCGGCATCAACAACGGATATAACGTGGGAGTGGACATTCTCTACTCCGGGACGGTCGGGGCGGCCATCGAGGCGCTTGTCAATGGGATACCGGCCATCGCGTTTTCCAATAAGACCAACGACGATCAGCGGGTGTCGGAGCGGTATCTGCTTCCGATCGCTAAGGATCTGCTGACCCGTGAGATCGAACCGTGGGCGATCTGGAATGTGAATTTCCCAGCCTGCGATCCGGATGAGATCAAGGGGATATTGGAAAACCGCGTACCGGCGAAGAAGTCGTATTACGAAACGATCTACACGCCGGTTGGGAGCGGGGAGATACCGGGAGATCCGCTGCCGGGAGCGGCGGAAGCGGCTGCGTATGCGCAGAATGCAGAGAAGATAACTGCGGCTGAGGGAGAGGCAGAGACGCCGACCGTAATTCCGGACGACCCGAGGACGAAGGCGGGGCTTGCGATGAACGAAGACATGGATGCTGGCAGTGGTCTTGCATGCGATACGGCGGAAACCGGAAATGACACCGGCGCCGGAATCGGAGCGGCATCAGGGGCGCTGCCGAATCATACCGCAGCATCCGCGGAACTGGCGCTGTCCAGCATCGCCGCGACGGACGCGGAAGAAGGCAGCGATATGAAGGCGACCTTCGACGGATATATTTCCATCGGGAAAGTGAAGAGCGCGCTGCTGGAAGTATAGGTAAGCGACTGCTGCCGGAAGTGCGAATGAAGCTGTGTTCCAGGAAATAAGTGGAACTGTGCCGGTTGTTTGCTGCTGAAAACATCATTATATAGGCAGGTACATTGCATGAGAAAAACGCTGAAAATCTATTTCACATCAGATATGCACGGATACATGGCGCCGGTCAATTATGCTACCGGCCGGCGGAAGGATGCCGGCCTGGCGAATATGATCCCGCATTTTGTAAAGGACGGCAATACGCTGGTTCTGGATGGCGGAGATACGATCCAGGGGTCGCCGTTCGCCTATCTGCAGGCGCAGGGAGGCAGCGCGGAACTGTTCGCCAAGTGCATGAACCTGGCGGGTTACGATTATGTGACGCTGGGGAATCATGATTTTAATTACGGCTACGAATATCTGGCCAGTTATCTGGAAAATCTCCACGCGCCGTGCCTGTGCGCCAATATCACGGATGTGACCGGGCGGCTGACATTTCTGCCATCGGCGGTGAAGGTGATGGAAAATGGCCTCCGAGTCGGGATCATCGGCATCTGTACGGATTTCATCAATGTGTGGGAGAAGAAGGTGAATCTTACGAAGATCCGCGTCGGGGATGTCCGGGCGGCGCTCACGCCGGTCTATGAGAAGCTGCGGCCGGAAACGGATGTGCTGATCGGATTGTATCACGGCGGATTCGAGTGCGATGTGGAGACCGGGCGGGTGCTCAGCACGACCCGGGAGAATATTGGTTATGAGATCGCCAGAGATTTTGAGTTCGATCTGCTGCTGACGGGGCACCAGCATATGGCGCTCGCGGGAGCGGAGATCGCGGGAACGTATGTGGCGCAGACGCCGGCCAACGCAGAGCAGTATGTGGAAGCGGAGCTTGTGTGGGAGGATGCGGGAAACAGCCATATTATCAGCTGCAATACCGTTCTGCGCCCGGCCGGCAGCGTCTCGGATCCGCAGACTATGGAGCTTCTGGCGGAGCCGGAACGGCAGACGGCGGTCTGGCTGGATACGCCGAAAGGACATTTCGACGCGCCGCTTTTGCCGGGAGAGCATCTGGATATGGCGCTTCACGGCAGCAGCATCGCCGATTTCTTCAACCGGGTGCAGCTGTGGGCGTCGGGAGCGGAGCTGTCCACGACCAGTCTTGCCAATGAGGTGAAGGGGTTCGGCACGGATGTGACGGTGCGGGACATCGTTTCCACCTACATTTATCCGAATACGCTGGTGGTGAAGGAAGTGACCGGGGAAGCGCTTAGGCGGACGCTTGAGCGGTCGGCGGAGTATTTCGACGCGGACGAGGCGGGGAACCTGCAGGTCAGCCGTAAATTTCTGGAGCCGAAGATCTCTCACTATAATTTCGACTATATCATGGGCATCGATTACGGATTCGACTGGCGCCGGCCGGAGGGCAGCCGTGTGACGCATATGCTGTATCAGGGAAAGCCGGTGGAGCCGGAGCAGAAGTTTACGATGGTCATGAACAATTACCGGGCGTCCGGTACGGGCGGCTATGAATTCCTGCGGGACTGCCCGACCGTGCGGGAGATCATGACCGATATGGTGGAGCTGATCATCCGGTATTTTGAGGAGAAGTAGACTCACATTTTCGGAAGTGAAACGATAATATTTTCGGAAGTTCCGGTACAGAAGCCGCATATCAGCGGGCGGACGGCGTATTTGTCGTTCCAATCGGGTGTTTGAAGGATTAGCGGGAAATAGTTGGCCTGACTAAAGGGGCTGAATACTTTTGATAAAAATACGCCGGGAAGCGGAACAGAGCCGTCCGATTCCCGGCATATATATTTTTCTGATATATCAGGAAATGTAAACGTTCATTCCCAGATCGGGCCGTGTGTCTTACTCCGTAACAACAGCCGCGTCCGGGGCGTTCTTGCCTACGGAGGCTACGCCGTTCAAGCACTTGGCCAGTGTGGTGTAGCCCTCGCTGGAGACGATGGTCTGGCCATTGGAGGCTTTCAGACGGAAACGGAACTCACCGGCCTTGTCGGTGTAAACCTCGAACTTCGGATTCTTCACTGCCGCGTATCCCTCGACAGTCTGGTTCTCTACCGGAGCGGCCGCATTCTTCTGAACGCTGGCGATGCCCTTCCTGCAGGTGGCCAGGGTCTTGTAGGTCTGCGATGTAGCGATGACCTGACCGTTGCCGGCTTTCAGGTTGAATCTTACACCGGCGTCGGTGGTCTTGATAACAAATTTGCCCATAGGATGGTACCCCCTTCACATATTATGACATAATTTTACAATACTTTGTATGTAAATACAAGATATTTCGCGGAAATCGTCGAAAAACGGTTCATAAAACGGCAAAATGAAACGCAAGGCAGACGGCAAATCGAAAAATCCGTTGATGAATAATGAATGCGGGTTTTGGCGGTGTATGAAAGGAGCGAATTTCGCGGTCGAATCGTTGTGCCGGGAATTCATCGTTGCAAAATATTTCCCGCGGGTGTAAAGTAGAGACAGAAAAATGTGCGCCGAGGCGCGGGGAGACTTGCGATGATCGATCTGAAAGGCACTATGGGGATTCCATTTTTAAAGAAAAGCCGGTTTACAGGAAGCGATGGGGCGCTGCGGTTTGTACTGGAGAAGCGCAGCGGGGATGACGGCGACAGTCTTGCCGCGGTCTGCTGGCATGGACCGTACTGCTCGGACGCGACGCCGGACGAGGAGAAGACGACAGAGTATTTTCCGTTTACGAAAGAAGGGCTGGCGCAGGCGCAGGAGTGGCTGAACGCGCAGCGGTGAGCGGCTGCGGCGGGCGGGAAAATGCACGGATTCGGATGTGGCCGGGCGGAAAGGCGTGAGGGCCGGCTGTGCTGGCAGAACAGTGCACGATTCGGTCGTGGCTGGACAGGAAGACGTGAGTATTGTCCGCGAAGGATTTAAGCATGGACACACAGAAATTTATAGGCTCTCGGAATCTTGAGCCTGCCGACCAGATTCATCGGTCGGATGAACCTTGAAAAAGAGATATTGTCCGGAA
>CANPZZ010000117.1 GCA_947589125.1 uncultured Lachnospiraceae bacterium | reverse complement strand
TTCAGATACTGTTTGAAACGGACGCCGATCTTATAGAGACCTGCCTTGGGGGCCTGCACCGTCCAGCTGATCCGCTGTCCCGCGCTTGCCCAGTTCTCTCCGCCTATCGTATTGTAAATGATATAGGAGGGATGATATGGCTGTGTCGCTACAGAAGTACGGTCGTTATTGGCCGAAAGGGAAGAACTGGACTTTAAGGATGCGTCTTCGGCCTGAACAATAAACGCGCCGTCCGGGATCTCGCTGCTTGCCACCTGGGAAGCGCTGCCCTGATAAGACGCGATATAATCGCTATAAGACGGAACCGCTGATGCCGGCACCAAAGCGATCTCAGAAAGTCCCAGAGGAGCCTGCTTGGAAGTGAAAGTCAGCGTATTGCTTCCCTGGTTAAGATAGAACATATAACTTCCAATCGTATCGCAGTCGTCCGACTCAAGATAAGCAACTCCCGGTCCTGCACTCTGAACCTGTGTAGGCGCAGCCTGGTTGCCGGAAGTGTTCATAAGCCAGTTCTTATTGTCATCTACCCAGAGCCGGGAGATGCTCATATCTTCACAATCATCAAATGGAATCTCGCCATTCACATATACATCGCGAAGTATGGTCTGTGTTCCGGTAGTATCCGGATAATAGGTGAGGCGGATATGATAAAGTCCGGCTTCCGGTACATCAAACGCGTATGTAACGGAGCCTTCGTCCTGCGTCCACAGAACGCCGTTCGTTTCTGTCAGGCTTTCCATGTCCGTCTCGGAATAATCAGAAGCATTCAGTGCAACCGTCCCAGCCGTCCCGGACGGATAAGCCCCCTGATGGAGAGCCAGATAGTCATCATAGGTGACCGCATCTGAATCTTCATAGCTCAAATTCTTCGCCAGCACATCCTCTCGGGTCTGTGCGTATTCATCGCTGGACGCCAGCCTAAAGGCGACCACAGCGACTACGATCAATGCGACCAGGATGCATATGTTTCGAATGCGAGCACGCTGTTTTTTCTTTTTCACGCCATTAACCCTTTCTTTTCAAATAACATGCGGCCACGGCCCTACTGCCGTAGACTCCGTGGCCACATATTGAGATTAAGATTAAAGATGCAGTACTGCGTGTCACTTCAAGGATTTATTTGAATCCCTGATCCTTCATAGCCTGATCGCCGGAAGCGGTAAAGGACTCGCCGCTGGATCTGGCGTCGTCGCCGTTGGCGATAACGTAAGCTGCGTTACGGTTAACCAGTACGTAACCGTTGGAGTTCATGGAGTGGCCCCAGTCGCAGACAACTCTGGAATGCAGCCAGTCATAAATGGTAACATCCTGCATGGTGCTGAACGCGCCCGCAACGCCAGGATTGTTGCCCAGGTTGATATACTCCTCGCCCTTCGACTCCGCTTCCCACATCGCATGTCTGTTCGCATGACCGGCAACATCATCCAGAGCGATGAAGTCCTGCGCGATCTTATGCAGAACGATGTCCGGAATATCCTTCGCGCCAGCCGCGCGGTACTCTGCCTTCGGAACCAGAACGTCGGTCCAGATAGACTGAGCCGTCTTGTAGCTGTCACTCAGAGTTGTATAATCGCCATCACAGGTCACGTAGTTCGGATCCCACGGCCACGGAACGATGCCCCAATCGCCAAGGCTGCTCTGCAGACCTTCCATCTGCCAGGCCTCTGCCATGGAGATTACATGGGTTCCGGGGTTGCCGACAGCGCTCAGGGTGCTCAGGCTGTAGGTCTGGTTCGTGGAGATGCCGCCGCCGTCAACGATCTCAACATCCGTGATCGGATATGCAAGACCTAACTGAAGCAGCTGTCTGTAGAACTCCAGGGAGGAGCAGTACGGCTCTTCAGCCAGATGGATGCCGCCATCAGAGTCAACGGAAACAACGCCGTTGGCAGCCGGAGCCATGCTGGCCCAGTGATTGGTATGTACGCCGATCGGATATGTGCCGTCCGGAAGTTTGCTCTTCAGTTCGGTCAGATACTCGATGCAGTCATCATAACTCCACTTGCCCTGCTCGAACATATCGGTCGGTGTCGTATCCATACCGATGGACTCCAGATAATCACGGCTGTAAACCATGACATAAACGCCGCCCATGTTATCATAGGTCCAGCCGTATGTATGGCCTGCCCATGTACCGGCTTCCTTATAGATGGAGCCGATCTGCAGCTCGTCAACTGTATCGGTAATATCAGCAAGATAATCTCTCAGACCCACGACGATATCATCGCCCTGGCAGAAGATGTCGGCATATGCCTCACCGTTGGTGATGCCGGCCAGAATAGCGTCCATGGTGGTGTAACCATCATCGCCCTCAAGCTTGGTGTACTCGAACTTGATGTTGTACTTCTCTTCGATCTGATGTGCCTGATCCCACTTTACAGTGTAACTGGCATTCGCACTGTTCTCCTCGTTCAGATCACCGAAACGACCGCCGCTGACACGTACGACCGCCCCCCCGAAGTCGTAACTTTCTTCGGGTGCTGCTGTTTCCTCAGCTGCCGCTGCCGTGGTCTCTTCACTGGCTGCCGCTGCTGCCGTGGTCTCTTCACTGGCTGCCGCAGCTGCCGTGGTCTCCGCTGCCTGAGTTGCTGCCGGAGCCGCAGTTGTAGATGTGGTGCTGCCACCGCCGCCGCAGGCGACAAGGCTTCCCGCCATTGCTGCTGTAAGAGCTACAGCGCAAAGCTTCTTCATTGACTTTCTCATCAATAGTCCTCCTTTTTTATACGTTGTCGTATAGATTTATAGTCTCAGCCGCGCCCACTTCCTAAGCTCAGCTGTAACTACCGTCAAAAAGCAATAAACTGCTTCTTTTAATATATAACGGAATTGAACAATTTGTCAATGTATTTTTTCCATACAATCGCAAAAATTAGATACTATTCCCAATAATTTTGTTAATTATTTGTCAAACAAATATTCTCTGAACATTTTCAGAATCCTTGCAACTGCCGCGAATATTCCCTCATTCAGGAAAATACCGTGGTTTTTCAGGCTTTTCATGTATAATTATACAGGTTCAGCCGTCGCAGATTTCCGCCGGGCACTGCACTCTCATGCCTCTGAAAAGCGTGTGACTTATGTACGAAACAGCTTCTCTGGCAGATCATTCACACTCTGCGCATATACCAAGAAGCTCTATCTGCGCTCCTTCTTTCAGCATTTCACCCACAAGCGGTTCTTTCGGCAGGCCATCTGGGTTTTTCTCCACATCCGCCAGATACCGGGGCTCGCCGGTCCGCAGGGACAGTTCGGCAATTTCATTCACGGCCGCCATGAATGGGAACCGGCGCTTCTCAACAGCTGTCTTCGGGCTGTCCGGCACTGCACCGGCATCTTCGCCAGGCTTTCTGACCGTCACCATATAGGAAAAACTTCTGCAGTCCGCCTCGACAGCGAGTTCGATCTCCTCTCCTTCCCGCCAGTGTTCCTTTCCAAGATCCAGCTCGCATACGGTGCGGTGACGGATTCTCCCGCCCGGACGGAACAGGATACGTACGGCGGTCTGGTGCCTCGCGTTGCACAGTTCGATCTGCAGAGACTTACCGTCCGCAAGGGTCAGGATACGCAGGCGGAGTGTTACACAGATCCTTCTGGCCGGTGCAAATACCCGCACCAGACGGGCATAGTCATAGGGCTCATGATCTTCCATGAGCAGACGGCCCGCCGGCAGGCAGGCTATGCGGCACCAGGAAGGCTGGTAGAGGTTCCAACTGCCAAGAACGGTATCGTCAAAAAAAGCCTCCCCTATCGCTCTGTCGCTTTCAATCACCGCTTCATCTGAAGCATTTTCACAAATATCTGCTCTGTTTCCATTAATCTCATTGATACCGCTTGAGGAATATATCGCAGCACAGCCACTCTGCACCTTTTCTGCAGCCGACTGTGTTCCCCCCAACACCGGCACCGGGATCCTGGCGAACCAGATGTCCTCTTTATTTACCGAATAAGTCACGCAGAGTTCCCCGTCCGGCCGGGGATTCCCCTCGCTGATCCCCCGCATGTACTGGGGCCCCAGATCCTTGCAAAATCCCTCATAGCGGATCGGCGGCACCTCCCCGTGGACGAGCAGCATATGATCAAACCGCAGTCCGTCGTCCGAGGTCACGATGCACATCGGGAAACGGTGCTGGGTCTCCAGCGTCGGATCATAGACCAGAGCGTACCGTCCGTCCGACGTTCGCGCTCCCCATATCTTCTGCCCGCTCATGACGAGGCTCGGCGATTTCACCGGCGTCTCCCAGCTTTCCCCGCCGTCATGACTCTCTGACACAAAGGAATGTTTCCACAGGCCCACAACCTCCTTCTCGGAACGATGGTACCAGCAGAATGCCTGATAGGTTCCCCGTTCCGGGTGTTTGATGCGGATCATCGGGTCTTTATCTCCGTTCTCCTCCGCCCACTGCTGGACCGCCAGCGGATCATTCAGCAGTTCCCGGCACGCAGTCTTAAACTGCTCGTCCCCGCTCTCCTCATACATCGGATAATGAAGCTGCTCTTTCTTCCACCCGCCCTGCCAGTTCACGCGGATAAAATAAATCTCCCCCAGACGCCCGTCCGGATGCAGTCTTCGTACTACGCGCCCGATGCCGTAATTGTCCCAGTTGGTCATCCACATCTCCGGCGACCAGCCATAGAAACCCAGCACCAGCATCACGCCGTTTTTCGCCTGATAGAATGCCATCCTCTGGTGCATGAACGCCGGCTTCGTCCCGTCGAACACATGATGGAGACCTTTATAGTCCGTCACTTCGCACGCCGGGATCCGGTATTCCGGAAATGAGATCTGATAATCTCCCCACTCGCGGCCGTCCGCGGAAGAAGCCAGCACGGATACCCCGGCTCCCCCGTGTTCGTCCTTCGGGTTCGTCAGATACTGGATATAGTATTTTCCCGCATACCAGCACAGATCCGGCGCGTGCTTATAGGTATGGCCGGTGCCGTCGTCCAGTTCCGGTTCCTCCCGATTCGCCCGCGATACCTGATACAGATGTACACCCTTCGCATAAGGGATCTGTCCGTGAAAATAGTCGCAGTTTGGATGTATTTCTCCGATATATTCCGGTCCCATTGATGTCGTCTCCTTTAAAAAACCGCTGCGGGCCGGCTTTCTCAGCCGCCCAGGCAGCGGAAAGAGAACTGTCTTTACAACAGTTCATCGTTTATTCCTGCGTTTTTACATCGTTTTCTGCCATTCCATTACCCCCTTATTGTACCTCAAAATTATGTTGTTTGTAAACAACCTGTAACAAAATAGTTGGAATTCGCCGGGATCTGCCGAACGAAAAACCAGATTACAGAATAGAAATGAACGTATTTACTATAACACATTCGGGGCGATACGGCAACCATGTTTTTGACAGAGGAATCTTTTTTGACGGATACTGTATTTACACGCCGCGGTACTGATGATATACTTTCACATAGAAATAGACAATGTGAAACGGCTGATGAGGCCGTTTTGCCGACGTTCACCACCGCACCACACAATGAAAGCGAGGATACCATGAACAACGAACTTCGAATCCCGATCCCGGCGGTTTCTTTTGCTCCGCCGGTCTACGCCTGCCGCTATAACCCGAAGCCGTTCACATTGGACTGCGATCTGGACAAGGACTTCTGGAAAGACATTCCGTTCACCGAGCCGTTTACGGACATCGAAGGCGATATCCGCCCGAAGCCGCGCTTTGAGACCCGCGCCAAGATGGCCTGGGATGACGAGAACCTGTATATCGGCGCCGTCCTGGAAGGCGATGAGATCTGGGCAAATGTGACCGAACACGACGACGTGATCTTCCGTGACAACGATTTCGAGATCTTTATCGACACGGACTCTGATACACAGATCTATATCGAATATGAAATGAACGCGAGGAATACCAACTGGGATCTTCTGCTGACCAAGGCCTACCGCGACATGGGAAAGCCGGTCAACAGCCTGGAGATCCGCGGTCTTCAGAGCGCTGTTAAGATCGACGGAACGCTGAATGCCCCCGGCCCGCAGAACCGCCGCTGGTCCGTGGAGGTCGTGATCCCCTTCTACACGCTGGCCGAATGCAATATAGCGAGCAAGAAGCCCGCACCCGGCGATTATTACCGTGTCAATTTCTCCCGGGTACAGTGGAAAGTGGACGTGAAGGACGGCGCATTCGAAAAGCGCCTTCGTCCCGGCACCGATACGCCTCTTCCTGAAGACAACTGGGTCTGGGCGCCCACCGGCGTGGTCAATATCCATTATCCGGAACTGTGGAGCTTTGTCTTCTTCGCGGATGGGAACCAGTCCGCAGATGATTTCACGATTCCCGAGGACGAGATCCGCAAATGGGAACTGCGGAAGCTCTACTATGCCCAGCAGGCCTATCTGGACGCTCACGGCTGCTATACAGACGATCTGGCGGCGCTGACTGCGGTTCTTGCGGAGAACAGCCCCTGCGATGCCAACCGCACTGTCCGGGATCTGCCATATACTCTGTCCGTCACGCCCCATTCCTTCGAAATCACCTGTCCGGCGGCAGACGGTCAGGGCGTGATCGCCGTCTTCTCTGACGGGCGAACGGAAATATTCGGATAGCCGTCATATGCCGACAGCGCATTCCCGGCCCGCCGATACCGCCAGGAAATACGAACAGAATTTCAATAAAAACACAGCGAGAGTGTCACTGGCATTCTGCCCCCATGAAAATGCGGCCAGAATGTCACCGGCGTTCTGCCCTAATGGAAATACGGCCAGAACGTCTCCGGCGTTCTGCCGCATGGAAATACGTATACAGAACGTCACCGGCGCCCTGCACTCTATAAAATGGGACCGTCCGTATCAGGCAGCGCGCCTTTCCGGACCGTCCCATTTTTTATTGATATAAAATCTTCTTGATCGTATTCTCCGCCAGTCCGAACTGTTTCGCAAGCTCCTTCGTGGAGACGTTCTCCCTGTAAGCTTCGCGGATCTGACGGTTGCGCCGTTCGTAATATTCCCTGGCGCCGTTGATGCTGCCCCACTTCGTCTTCTCATCCGTTCCCGGTATGTAGAGCAGTCCTCCCTGAAAATATCCCTGAAGGGTCTTTAACAGTTCCTCCGGTAATACCTCTGCTGCGTTCTGATATTTCATTCTGTCCTCCTTAATGATAGAAATGTGATGATCATTAAGTGCAGAAGC
>CANPZZ010000116.1 GCA_947589125.1 uncultured Lachnospiraceae bacterium | reverse complement strand
TACGCCCAGGTGGTGCCGATGGAGGATCTGAACCTCCATTTCACAGGAGATTTTCACGCGATCACATCCGCCAATAACCTTCTGGCGGCGCTTCTGGACAACCATATCCATCAGGGCAACGCACTGGGGATCGACACCCGCCAGGTGCTCTGGAAGAGGTGCCTGGATATGAATGACCGGGCGCTGCGCAATATCGTGATCGGCCTCGGTGCCAAGGCGGACGGCTTCGTGCGGGAGGATCATTTCATCATTACCGTGGCGTCGGAAATCATGGCGATCCTGTGCCTGGCGGACAACATGGAGGATCTGAAGGCAAGGCTCGGCCGGATCATCGTGGCTTACAATTACGCCGGAGAGCCGGTGACGGCGAAGGACCTGAACGCGGTGGGCGCCATGGCGGCGCTTTTAAAGGACGCAATCAAGCCCAACCTGATCCAGACCCTGGAGCACAACGGAGCCATGGTCCACGGAGGACCGTTTGCCAATATCGCTCACGGCTGTAACAGCGTCCGGGCGACAAAGACGGCGCTCAAGCTGGCGGATATCGTGGTAACGGAGGCCGGATTCGGTGCAGATCTGGGCGCGGAGAAGTTCCTGGATATCAAGTGCCGCATGGCGGGACTAAAGCCGGACGCGGTGGTGCTGGTGGCGACGGTCCGTGCACTCAAATATAACGGCGGCGTGCCGAAGACGGAGCTCGGCACGGAGAATCTGGAAGCGCTTAAGAAAGGCATCGTGAACCTGGAGAAGCACATCGAGAATATCCAGAAGTACGGCGTACCGGTCGTTGTGACGCTGAATTCTTTCCTGACCGACACGGAAGCGGAGTATGAGTTTATCCGTGATTTCTGCGAGAAGAGGGGCTGCGAATTCGCCCTGTCCGAAGTCTGGGCAAAAGGCGGCGAGGGCGGCGAAGCGCTGGCTTCTAAAGTGATCGGGACGTTAGAGACGAAGGAGAGCCATTATCATCCGCTGTACGGCGACGAGCTGAGCCTGGCGGAGAAGATCGAGACCGTGGCGAAGGAGATCTATGGAGCCGACGGCGTGGATTACGCTCCCGCGGCGGCGAAGACGCTGAAGCAGATCGAGGCCATGGGCTTCGGCCGTATGCCGGTCTGCATGGCCAAGACCCAGTATTCTCTGTCGGACGACCAGAACAAGCTGGGGCGGCCCACCGGTTTCCGTATTAATGTCCGCGACGTCTATGTGTCGGCGGGCGCGGGCTTCGTGGTGGCGATCACCGGTGCGATCATGACCATGCCGGGACTTCCGAAGAAGCCGGCGGCGGACAATATCGATGTGAATGAAGAAGGAAAGATCGTAGGACTTTTCTAAAGACAGGCGGGGCTGCTGCAGGATGGATAATTTCGCCCTTGGGCGGCGGGAGATCCGGGCCTGCGGCGGCCCTTGTCAGACTGTCCGGTTGTTTGGGTGCGCGCGGTACGCGCAGACAGGAAGGATTCATGCGCAGGCAGCCTTCCTGCGGAATATTATGATGTCAGAGGAATGTATTTTTCCTCGTGCATCATGCCTGCAAAACGAATTGACTGGCGGAGGTTGACATGAAGGTAGCGGAAGGTTTGGCTGGATTAAATTATCAGGTGTTACTGGGGAACGACAACGTAGAGGTATCGGAAATCATTTACGATTCCCGAAAGGCGGAGCCGGGGGCGGTGTTCGTCTGCATGATAGGAACGAAGATCGACTCCCATGATTTTATTCCCCAGGTGCTTGAGAAGGGGACGCGCGTATTTGTGGTGGAAAAGGAACTGGATGCGGGAACGATGGCGCTCCTGTGCGATGCGCAGGCTGGGCCGCTCACGGTCATCCGCGTGGAGAACGCCCGTTCCGCGCTTGCCCATCTGTCGGCGGCACGTTTCGGCTATCCGGCCCGGAAGATGATCTGTATCGGCGTCACCGGCACCAAAGGGAAGACGACCACGACCTATATGATCAAGGCAATTCTCGAGGCAGCCGGGAAAAAGGTGGGTCTCATCGGGACCGCGGGAGCCGTCATTGGGGGACATACCTATCCTACGGCCAACACGACGCCGGAATCCTATGAGCTGCACCGCTATTTCGCTCAGATGGTGAAGGAGGGCTGCGAGTACATGATCATGGAAGTGTCGTCCCAGGGGCTTAAGATGCACCGGGTGGACGGCATTGAATTTGACTACGGCCTGTTTATGAACATTTCCAATGACCATATCGGACCCAATGAACACGCCAGCTTTGAGGAGTATCTGTATTATAAATCCAAGCTGCTGAATCTCTGCCGGGTCGGCCTGATTAACCGGGACGATGAGCATTACGCGGAGATCGTGAAGCAGGTGGAGGAAAATATGGCAGCCTACGGCGAGGCGGCGAAACTGCTGCCCGGGGGCGCTGCCGCGGATGCCGCGTTTGAGATCGCGGCGGACGGAAAGTACGCCTGCTATACCTACGCGCTTGATAACAGGGCGGATTTCATGGCTGACGATATCCGGTATGTGTCGGAGCCGGATTTCGTCGGGCTGGATTTTAAGGTGGGCGGAAAGTACGATCTGGAGGTGCGGGTCAATATTCCCGGCCGGTTTAACGTCTATAACGCGCTGGCGGCGGTGTCGGTCTGCAGCTTTCTGGATCTTCCGAAGGAAAAGATCTGCCGCGCGCTGGAGCATCTTTATGTCAATGGACGCATGGAGATCGTCCATACGTCGGAGCGCTGCACGGTCATTGTGGATTACGCCCATAACGCGGTCAGTATGGAAAGCCTTCTGCTGACGCTTCGGGATTACCATCCGAAGAGGCTTGTCTGCGTCTTCGGATGCGGCGGCAACCGGTCGAAGGACCGGCGCTATTCCATGGGCGAGATCGGGGGGCGGCTGGCGGATCTGTGCATCCTGACGGCTGACAATTCCCGGTTCGAGAAGGTGGAGGATATTCTGGCGGACATCCGGGGGAGCATCGAAAAGACCGGCGGCGCGTTTGTCGAGATCCCGGACCGGCGGGAGGCCATTGAATACAGCATCGTGAACGCCCAGCCCGGCGATATGATCGCCGTGATCGGCAAGGGCCACGAGGATTATCAGGAGATCAACGGCGTGCGTTACCCGTTCCTGGACCGGCAGGTCATTGAAGAAGTCATAGCGAAACTGGAAGGCGGTAAATAAAATGCAGAATTGGACGGTAAATGATCTGCTGAAGGCCTGCGGAGGCGTTCTGCTGTGCGGCGACGGCGATACGCCGGTGGAGCATATCAGCCTGGATTCCCGGAAAATGGAGGGGAATGACCTTTTTGTGCCGCTGATCGGCGAGAAGGTGGACGCTCACCGGTTCATCCGGCAGGCGCTGGAGAACGGAGCGGTGGTTACGCTGACCAGCGAGCATGGAGCGCCTGCGCAGGAAACCTGCGGGGCGGATGCCGGCGGGGAGGGCATGGCGGGAGCCCGTGCGATGCAGGAGCATGACGGAGAAGCAGACGCTGGAACGAAGCAGCCGGTCCCGGTTGGCGACGATGGCGCCGTTGGTTTCGGCAAGGCGTGGATCGCCGTGGACGACACGAAGCTGGCGCTCCAGGACATTGGCCGGGCGTACCGGAAGACGCTGACACTGCCGCTTATCGGTATAACCGGAAGCGTCGGCAAGACGACGACGAAAGAAATGGTGGCGGCCGCGCTGTCTGCCGGGCTTCGGGTCTACAAGACCTACGGAAGCCGCAACAGCCAGGTAGGCGTGCCGATCACGATCACGGATATCGATAAGGAAGACCAGATCGGCGTCATCGAACTCGGCATGAGCGAGCCGGGCGAGCTTACGGTCATCGCGGAGATGGCCCGGGTGGATGTGGCGGCCATTACCAATATCGGCGTGGCCCATATCGAGCAGCTTGGCTCCCAGGAGAACATTTTCAGGGAAAAAATGACGATCCAGAACGGCTTAAGAGACGGCGGGATCCTGCTGTTAAACGGCGACGATCCGTTCCTTAGGGATGCCGAGGCCAAACCGGGCTGCCGGACGCTCTATTACGGAATGGGAGAGAACTGCGATTACCGGGCCGTGGATGTGCGGCTGGTGAACGGCTATCCGACGTTTACGGCGGTCTGCGGCAGGGATGCTGCTAAGAAGGTGGAAGTCCGGCTGAAGGTCATGGGGTCCCATCAGGTCCAGAACGCGATGGTGGCGCTGGCCGCGGCGGATCTTTACGGCGTCGATTTGAAGGCTGCGGCGGAGTCCCTGGGGCAGTTTGCCGGGATGAAAGGGCGGCAGCAGGTGCATCATTTTGACGGCATTACGCTGATCGACGATACGTATAATGCCAATCCGGTCTCCATGAAGGGAGCCATTGACAACCTGACTGCGGTAGAGGACTGCAGCCGCCGGATCGCGCTGCTGGCGGATATGAAGGAGCTGGGGCCGGAAAGCGTCCGTTTCCACCGGGAGGTGGGAGAGTATCTGGGGGCGCGGCCCATCGGCCTTCTGGTAACTTACGGGGAACTGGCGAAGGAGATCGAAGCGGGGGCGCGTAAGGCGAACCCGGAGCTTTCGGTCCGTCATTTTGAGAAATCGGAGAAAGAAGAGATGGAGCGGTGGATCGCCGGGGAGCTTAAGGCCGGCGACTGCATCCTGATGAAAGGCTCCAACAGCATGAATCTGGGAGAAGCGGCAGATTATGTATGCCAACGTCATCATTGACATTTCCCATGAGAAGGTGGACCGGGCGTTCCAGTACCGGATTCCGGAGAAACTGGCGGATCAGGTGCAGGTGGGCGTCCGTGTGCGGATCCCCTTCGGCGCGGGAAATCATGAGCGGAAAGGGTACGTGGTGGAGATCACGGACCGGGCGGAATGGAATACGGATCAGATCAAGGAGATCGCCGGAGTCGTGTCCGGCAGCGTGACGGGGCAGTCCCAGCTGATCCGGCTTGCCTGGTGGATGAAGGAGCGGTACGGCTCCACGATGAACCAGGCGCTTAAGACGGTGTTCCCGGTGAAGCAGAAGGTGCAGAAGAGGGAAGACCGTCTGTTGGTGTGCCTCCTTTCGGAAAATGAACTGCGCGCGGCTATCGAGGAAGCGGCGCGGAAGAAATATAAGGCCAGGGAGCGGCTTTTGCGGGCGTTCCTGGAAAGTCCGCGGATCCCCTATGGGATCGCGCTGCGTCAGATGAGCCTGACGGCGGCGACGCTGAAACCGCTTTTGGAGAAGGGCGTGGTCGGGCTGCAGGCGCGGACGCTGGATAGGAGTCCGGTGGAAGCGCTTAAGAAGATTCGGCCGCCGGCTGGAAGTGCACATGGGACCGAGAATGGCGGCGGTGGAGCTGCGAATCGGACAGCGGCCGTATGTAGGGCGCAGGAAATGCAGGCGGTCGGGCGCAGTGGCGGCAGCGCATCTGCGTACGTGCTGAACCCGCAGCAGCAGGCTATAGTCGATGATTTCACGGTCCGCTATGACCGCGGCGACCGGCAGACCTCGCTGATCTACGGCGTTACCGGCAGCGGCAAGACGGAAGTCTACATGGAAATGATCGAGCATGTGCTCAGGCAGGGCAGGGAAGCCATCGTGCTGATCCCGGAGATCGCTCTGACCTATCAGACGGTGCTTCGGTTCTACCGGCGGTTCGGCGATCTGGTGTCGGTCATCAATTCCAGGCTGTCGGCCGGGGAGCGGTACGACCAGTTCGAGCGGGCCATGGCCGGCGACGTGCGAGTTATGATCGGTCCACGGTCAGCACTGTTTACGCCGTTTCCGAATCTGGGGCTGATCGTTATCGATGAGGAGCATGAAAGCGCCTATAAGAGCGAACTGTCGCCCAGGTACCATGCCCGCGAGGTGGCGGAGATGCGGGCGCGGATGAATGACGCCGCGCTGGTGCTCGGCTCGGCGACGCCGTCGCTGGAGGCGTATTCGCGGGCGTTGCTTGGAAACGCGGGGAAGAACCGGGAAACTGTATTAGCCGTATCCAGAGAGATTACACTGAGCGCAGAAAGAGGAATTGTACCAGCTATGTCTGAAGGGCGTATGTCTGGAGGAGTTCGAGAAATTGTACCAGCCATGTACGAGGGGGATTCACTGAATAGAATTGCAAAAGATGAATCGGTTGTATCTGAAGGACATACACAAGCTGAAGCCAAAGAAACTGCAACGGAATTAAGAGAAATAGGCTATCATCTCTACCGTTTAACCGAGCGCGCGAAAACCGGCAGCCACATGGCCAATGTACAGGTCGTGGATCTGCGGGAGGAGCTGCGCGCCGGCAACCGGTCCATTTTCAGCCGGAGCCTTAAGGAGGCCATGGAGCGGGAACTGGGAGACGGCCGTCAGATCATGCTGTTCTTAAACCGCCGGGGATATTCGAATTTCGTCTCCTGCCGCAGCTGCGGACAGGCCCTGAAATGCCCTCACTGCGACGTGACGCTGACGCTTCACCGGAATGGCCGGCTGGTCTGCCATTACTGCGGCTACCAGATCCGGACGCCGCAGAAATGTCCGTCCTGCGGTTCGCCGTACATCGCGGGTTTCGGAACCGGAACCCAGAAGATCGAGTCCATGGCCCGGGAAATGTTCCCTTCGGCGCGGATCCTCCGGATGGATCTGGATACCACGTCGAAGAAGGGCGGTCATGAGGAGATCCTGGCGTCGTTTGCGGAAGGCGAGGCGGATATTCTGGTGGGCACCCAGATGATCGTCAAAGGCCATGATTTCCCCAACGTGACGCTGGTGGGGATCCTGGCGGCGGATCTGTCGCTGTATTCGTCGGATTTCCGGTGCGGGGAGAGGACGTTTCAGTTACTGACCCAGGCGGCCGGAAGGGCCGGACGCGACGAGACGCCGGGGCAGGTGATCATTCAGACCTACAGTCCCGGGCATTACGCCATCGACTGCGCGGCCAGGCAGGACTATGAATCCTTCTATCAGAAGGAAATGGCCTACCGGCAGGTGCTTCATTATCCGCCGGCCTGCCAGCTTCTGTCCGTGCTGGTATCCTCACGCGATGAGAGGACGCTGGACGCGGCGGTGAGGCAGATGCACAACTGGGTCCTGGGGATGCCGGAAGCGGCCCGGATCCAGCTGATCGGCCCCGCGGAGGCGCCCATTTACAAAGTTAATGATATCTACAGAAAAATTTTATATATGAAACAGGAAAACTATGATATACTAGTAAGGATAAAAAACCGTCTGGAAGA
>CANPZZ010000115.1 GCA_947589125.1 uncultured Lachnospiraceae bacterium | reverse complement strand
TAAAAAAAAGCAAGGAAAACCTTGCAGAATAAGGAAAAAATTTAATTGGGATTAGTTAGCAAGTGGCAAACTCGGGAATAGCCGGCGCAGGTGCAGCCGATGCAGAGACTATTGGTGCGGAAACAGTTGTCACGGAAGCTGTCGGCACAGAATCTGCCAGCTCAGGATCAGCCGTTACAGAAGCCTGACGGCGCGCAGGCTTCAGACATAGATATTTCCGGAAAAAGTACTTGCATTTACAGGAAACATATGTTAAAATCTCATATTGTGACAAATAAGCGATGGTCCTCTGTTACGGCGAATACACGTATTAAGAACATCAAATAGATGGAAGGAGATTCACATGAACGACATTATCAAGAACATCGAGGCTGAACAGCTGAAGGAGAAGGTACCGCAGTTCCGCGTAGGCGATACTGTTCGTGTACACAATCTGATCAAGGAAGGAAACCGTGAGAGGATCCAGATCTTTGAGGGAACCGTGATCAAGCGCCAGAACGGCGGCGCCAGAGAGACCTTCACAGTCCGTAAGACCTCCGGCGGCATCGGCGTAGAGAAGACCTGGCCGCTTCATTCCCCCTCCGTGGCGGACATTGAAGTCGTCCGCAGAGGTAAAGTAAGAAGAGCGAAGCTGTTCTACTTAAGGAAGCGCTCCGGCAAGGCCGCCAAGGTCAAAGAGCTTGTAAGATAATTGATGTGATCGCAGGAAAAGGGACAATAAACTATTTATTGTCCCTTTCTTAGCCTTATAAGGCAAGTCAGGAGTAAAAGTGGAATTTTATCAGGAAGAGACCAGTACCCTGCGCAAAGTCGTAAACTGGATCGTGGACGTCGTGGTCGTGATCTCCCTTGCCTGGTTCGTGGTCTATGCTTTTGGGGCTCAGGTGAAGATCGTCGGACAGTCCATGACGCCGGCGCTTGCGGGAGACGATGTGGTTTTAGTGAACCGCCTTGTTTACGATCTGGGCGATCCAGGACGGTTCGATGTGGTCGTGTTCGCGAGGGAGGACCGCAAGACGAATGTAAAGCGCGTGATCGGCCTGCCGGGGGAGACGGTGCAGATCACAGGCGGTACGATTTATATAGATGGAGAACCGATCGAAGCGGACGAGGACTTAAGCCATGTGTCCCTGGCGGGTCTTGCAGAGAATCCGGTCACTCTGGAAGCGGACGAATATTTTCTGCTGGGCGACAACCGGGACAGCAGCGAGGACAGCCGCTTCGCGAATATCGGTAATGTAAAACGTTCCCAGATTATAGGGAAGGTCTGGTTCCGTGCGCTTCCGCTCGTGAATATCGGTCCGGTGCGTTAGAACAGGAGTATTTGATGAATATACAGTGGTATCCGGGTCATATGACCAAGGCCCGCCGGGCAATGAAGGAGGATGTGAAGCTGGTCGATCTGCTGATCGAGGTGGTGGACGCCCGCGTGCCTGTGTCCAGCCGGAATCCGGACATCGACAGTCTGGGAGCGGGCAGGGCTAGGATGATCCTTTTAAATAAGGCGGATCTGGCCGGAGAAGCCGGTAATGCTGCCTGGGAGAAATGGTTTGCTGCGAAAGGATATACCGTTATAAAAGCGGATTCCAGAAACAGCGCCCAGTTAAAGAAGGTGAACGCGGCGGTGCAGGAAGCCTGCCGGGAGAAGATCGAGCGGGACCGCAGGCGCGGCATCATCGGCAAACCGGTCCGCGCCATGGTCGTGGGGATTCCGAATGTGGGCAAATCGACATTTATCAATTCCTTTGCCGGCAAGACGTGCGTGAAGACGGGCAATAAGCCGGGCGTTACGAAAGGGAACCAGTGGATTCGGCTGAACAGATCTTTGGAGCTTCTGGATACGCCGGGGCTTCTATGGCCGAAATTTGAGGACGAGACGGTGGGGCTTCATCTGGCGATGATCGGGTCGATCAATGACCAGATTCTCAACAAAGAAGAACTGGCGCTTGCATTGATCCGGTTTTTGCAGAATGCTTATCCCGGCGTGTTGGAAAAGCGGTATGGATTCGGTGAGGGAGGAGACGGTCAGGGGAGCAGGGGTACAGATGGCGGTTCGGAGATTACGAAGGATAGCGCTTCAGACAGAAGATTAGAGATAGCAAAGGATAGTCTTGCAGACAACAGCTCGGAGGTTGCGGGGGACAGTGCCGCATATGACGATACGGAAACGGCAGAGCGCGGGCCGGAAGAGAATGACGGACTCGCAGGAATTGAGAATTCCCCGGCCCTTGGGATGCTCCGGCAGATCGCCCTGCGCCGCGGGTGCCTCGTAAAAGGCGGCGGGCCGGATTATGAGAAGGCGGCGAATCTTTTACTGGAAGATTTCCGGAGCGGCAGGCTTGGTCGGATCACGCTGGAACTGCCGCCGGAGATGGTATAAGTTTGATGGAGATTATACTTGTACCGGTTCGGTGTCTGAACGAAGTGAGGACAAAATGTCGAACCGAACCGTGCACATTCCCCGGAGGGACATGTCCGAAGGACATGGCATAAGTCAGAAGAGGAGAACAGACATGAGACAGCTGAAGGGAGAGAAACTGGAGGCGGAACTTGCGCGCCTTCAGGTCATGCGGCAGTATGAGGAGCAGTATGGCGGCTGTGAATTTATCTGCGGGATCGACGAAGCGGGCCGCGGGCCTCTGGCGGGGCCGGTGGTGGCCGGTGCGGCGATACTGCCAGCCGACTGTCAGATTCTCTATTTGAACGACTCTAAGAAGCTGTCAGAGAAGCGGCGGGAAGAACTGTCCGTCGAGATCCGGGAGAAAGCTGTGGCCTGCGGCGTGGGGATCGTGTCCCCGGAGCGCATCGATGAGATCAATATTCTTCAGGCCACCTACGAAGCCATGCGCCAGGCGATCAGCCATTTGGCGGTGACGCCGCAGATCCTTCTGAACGATGCGGTGACGATCCCGCAGGTGACGATCCGGCAGATTCCGATCATCAAGGGAGACGCGAAGAGTGTGTCCATCGCGGCGGCCAGCATTCTGGCGAAGGTGACGAGGGACCATATGATGGTGGAATATGACAAACTGTATCCGGAATATGGATTTGCGAAGCATAAAGGATACGGCACGGCCGCCCATATAGCGGCGCTCCGTGAGTTTGGGCCATGTCCGATCCACCGGAGGACATTTATCGGGAATTTCGTGCATCCTTAGAGAACGGATGCGTGGGGGACGAGGATGGAAAATAAGCGCGCAACAGGCGGCCGTTATGAGGAGATGGCCGCCGCTTTTTTACAGGAAAAGGGATATCAGATCCTGGAGCGGAATTACCGGGACCGCTATGGAGAGATCGACCTGATCGCCAGGGACGGCCGTTATCTCGTCTTCGTGGAGGTCAAATACCGCAGAAGCAGCGCAAGCGGGTATCCGGAAGAGGCGGTGGACGCGCGCAAACAGGCCAGGATCCGCCACGCGGCGACATACTACCTGTACAGCCGCCATTATCCGGAGAATACGCCCTGTCGGTTTGATGTGGTGGCGATTTTGGGCGGCGAGGTGCGGCTGATTGCGGACGCATTTTGATGGTATTGATGGTATAGATCGACGGACAGAGAAGAAGACGGTGTATTTTCATCACTAACCATGCCGTATATGCAGGGCGTAATGATTATTAGCGGCAAATATAACGGCCGCAGTCAAATGATGCAGCGGTGCCCTAATAAGGCAATAATCGTTGTTGCGCAGCAAGACAGAGAAAATTATGATATTGTGAAGATATTCTCAGACATGGAGGAAGAATGGATGGAAAGAACGATTCCATTTCAATATAAAGCGGGAAGGAATGTCCCGCGGGTCAGATGGCCGGAGGATCAGGGAATGCCGTATCTGGCCTTCCCGCTCCTGGAGGAGACCGGCCTGGTGGCTCACGCGTTCTCTACGCGGCTCGGCGGCGTAAGCACCGGGAAATTCGCCTCGACGAATTTCTCCGTCACCCGGGGAGATGAACCGGAGCGTGTGTCGGAGAATTTCCGGCGGATGGCCGTGGAGCTGGGCGTCGATCCGGAGCGTTTCGTGCTGTCCTTTCAGACCCATACGACGAATGTGCGGAAGGTGACGGAAGAGGACGCCGGGAAAGGCGTTACAAGAGATCGGGATTACCGTGACGTAGACGGCCTGATCACGGACGCAGCCGGGATTACGCTGGTCACTTTCTATGCGGACTGCGTGCCGCTTTATTTTCTGGATCCGGTTCACAGGGCCATTGGGCTGAGCCATTCCGGGTGGAGAGGCACGGCCGCACGCATGGGGCAGGCAACGCTTCAGGCCATGGCACGGGAATACGGGACCGATCCGGCGGATGTACTCTGCTGCATAGGTCCGAGCATCTGTCAGGACTGCTTTGAGGTGGGCCTGGAAGTGATCGAGGAATTCCGTGAGACGTTTGCTGAGAAATACTGGTCGGAACTCTATTACGGAAAAGAAAACGGCAAATATCAGCTTGATCTGTGGCGCGCCAACGAGATCATCTTTCTGGAGGCCGGGGTGAAGAGAGAGCATCTTCAGACTACGGGAATCTGTACCAGATGCAATCCGGATTATCTGTTCTCACACCGGTATCATGGGAAGGAGAGAGGAAATCTGGCGGCGTTTCTTTGCCTGAAATGATTTTCGGAAATGCAAAAGCCTGTCAGCGACGGTTTTTTTGATTCGGCCAAGTGACGGTAGTTAGAAACCTATTTTAATTACCTAATCGAAAGCCAACCGCTTGTCGCAGTGCTTCTTTCTGGTTTCATTATAGGTTAAATCTGTTGGAATGTTAATACCAACTGAAAGCATTTATGAAATGTCATGTAGGGCAGCAAATATTGAAACAGTCCGTCTCTTGACAAACTAACAGCGTTAGTGTACAATATACTAACGCTGTTAGTTTGTCAAGGAGGGAACTATGGCACGGCAAGGTTTGACCCGCGCGGACGTCATTGGGGCCGCGATAGAAATGATCGAATCGGAAGGACTGCACAACTTTTCCCTGCGGGAACTGGCTGGCAGGCTCCATATAAAGGCAGCCTCTCTCTATAACCATATCCGAAATATGGACGAACTTTACACGGAGATCGGCTACTATGTTATCTCGGAGTTAAAAAAGGTGCAGCTCGACGCCATTGCCGGAAAACAGAAGGCGGAAGCAGTGAAAGCCCTGGCAGACGCCTATTACCGTTTCGGCAAAGAACGGCCGGAGCTTTATAAAGTGATCCTGTCGCTGCCCATGGTGAAGAATGACGCGATCCACAGGGCCGGCTTTGACATCGTGGAACCCATCATGAGCGCGATGGCCGGTTACCACCTGACCAGGGAGCAGATGATGCATCTGCAGAGGGTCTTTCGCAGCATCATGCATGGTTTTATCTCTCAGGAGGAAGCAGGGTGCTTCCGGCAATTCCCGGTTGGCGTTGGGGACAGCTACCAGATGGCGGTTCGGGGATTTATTTTGTTACTGGAAAGTTCAGAGAAAGAGGCACGAGAATGAAAGCAGATAAGAAAGAACTCTTTGAAAAAATACCGGTTACGCAGGCGGTTCTGGCGCTGGTGGTTCCCACGGTGATCAGCCAGATGATCACCGTCATCTACAATATGGCAGACACGTTTTTCGTCGGACAGGTCGGCGACCCCAACCAGGTTGCCGCCGCGTCTCTTTGCCTGCCGTTGTTTTTAGTGACCACGGGGCTTGCCAATCTCTTCGGCATCGGAGGCGCCAGTCTCATCTCCCGAAGCTTGGGAGTGGGTGACACGGACAAGGCGCGGAGGACCTCCGCCTTCTGCATCTGGACAGCGGCCGCGGCCGCATTCCTGTATGGACTCGTAATATTTGGTTTCCGCCGTACAATTCTCCCTCTGGTCGGAACAGATGAGTACACCTATGGATTCTGCAGCAGCTACCTTTTCTGGACGCTGACCGTGGGCGCGGTGCCGACCGTGCTGAACGCGGCCCTTGCCCATCTCGTTCGGGCGGAAGGATATTCCGGTCAGGCCAGTTTCGGTGTCGCTCTGGGCGGCTTTCTTAACATTGTTCTGGATCCGGTATTTATCTTCGGCGCTCATCTGGAGATCACGGGCGCTGCTGTGGCCACCATGCTTTCCAATCTGATCGCAATGCTGTACTTTATGGTCCTGATCCTGGGAAAGCGCGGGAGGTTCCATCTTACCCTGAATCCGGGATATTATTCCATCTCAGACGGCATCCCCAAAGAAGTGCTGCTGGTGGGACTTCCCAGTTCCATCATGAACGTAATGGGGATTTTCTCCAACATCACCCTCAATAAACTCCTTGTCAGCTACTCCAACGCGGCGGTAGCAGGAATCGGAATCGCCAAGAAGATCGATATGCTGGCCTTTGCCATTGCCAACGGTCTGAGCCAGGGAGTGATTCCGCTGATCGGCTATAATTTCTCCGCAAAAAATACCCGGCGTATGCGGGATGCCATCAAGGTGACGCTGATTCTGAGCCTTGCCGTTACGACGGTCGGGGCGGTTCTTTTATTTACCTGCGCGGGTCCCCTGGTACGTGCATTTATCAATGACGCGGAGACTGTGCGGTACGGCAGTATGTTCCAGAGGATCATCTGTATCACAGGACCGTTTACGGCGATTACAACGGTCATTATTTCCATATTTCAATCGGTGGGACAAAAAGGGAAGCCGCTGGTGCTGTCTATGTTGAGAAAAGGCGGACTGGATGTGCCGTTTATGTTCCTTCTGGACTTTCTGGGCGGCGCCGACGCCATCGCGTGGGCGACGCCTATCGCGGACTGCGGCGCTATGCTGGTCGGCCTTCTCCTGTTTGTGCCGTTGTGGAGGAAAATGGGGAAGGAATAAGCCGCAAAACCAGGGTAACTGACATAACTTATCATAATTTGCAAAAGCGCTGGAAGCCGGTAAAATCAAAGCTTCCGGCGCTTGTTTTGCGTCAGTATGCAAGAAACGCGCCGATGACTCGTCTTTTGTATTACGTCAGTATGCAATAAACACGCCAGTGACGCACTTTTTGTATTTCCATGCGAGCAGAGCGCCAGTGACGCCCTGCTCGTATTGTCCAAAATCAGAAAAAAAGTTAAACATAATGAAATGTTTATAAAATTTTGCCCAGGGTCATTGACGCGGTCAGTATTCGGGCTTATAATTCGTTCTGAATAGAACGTTCTGTTTAGAACGATTAGAAGGAGGTAACCGTATGAATATTCCAATGC
>CANPZZ010000114.1 GCA_947589125.1 uncultured Lachnospiraceae bacterium | reverse complement strand
GAGTAGGACGGGAAATTATAATGATGCATATAGCGCTTGCTGACTTCATTCTCATCCAGGCCGTCCAGCTTCTGGGCATCGGACAGCGGGCCTAACGTACAGACGTTGCAGATCTGGGTCTGGCCGCGGGTGAACATGGCGGAACCATGAACTCTCGGAATGATGTCGACCTCGGCGGAAAGCGGACGGATCTGATCCATCTTGCGTCCGTCGGGACGCTTCTGATCCTTCAGGATCATCTTGCGGACCGTCTTCTTCTGATACTGGTAAACGGCCTCGCCCAGGACTGCCAGCCAGTCTTCCTTATCCGCGAACGCCTCTTCCAGCTTCGCGGTGATCTGGCGGATATTCTCCTCGCGCACCTGCTTATCGTCGGTAAATACAGCCGCTTCCATCTCTTCCGGCGTCACGATCTCCTTCATCGCCGCGAACAGCTCATCCGGGATCGCGCAGCTCTCATACGCATGCTTCGCCTTGCCTACCTCTGCCACGATGGAATCGATAAACTTAATGATCACCTGGTTCACTTCATGGGCGCGGTAGATCGCCTCGATCATGGCCGCCTCCGGGATTTCATTGGCGCCGGCCTCGATCATGATGACCTTCTCCCTGGTGGAAGCTACCGTCAGGTTCAGATCGCCTTCCTTCCACTCGCTCTGGGAGGGATTGATGATGAACTGGCCGTCTACCATACCCACCTGCGTCATAGCGCAGGGACCGTCGAACGGAATGTCAGATACACAGGCCGCGATGGCGGAACCAAGCATAGCCACCAGCTCCGGGCGGCACTCCGGATCCACGCTCATAACCAGGTTATTCAGCGTCACATCGTTGCGGTAATCCTTCGGGAACAGCGGCCGCATGGGACGGTCGATGACGCGGGATGTCAGGATCGCGTTCTCGCTCGCCTTGCCCTCGCGCTTGTTGAAACCTCCGGGGATCTTGCCCGCCGCGTACATCTTCTCCTCATACTCTACGCTCAGCGGGAAGAAATCGATGCCGTCTCTCGGCTTCTCAGAGGCAGTCGCCGTGGAAAGCACGGTGGTGTCGCCGTAATGCATGAATGCCGCGCCGTTGGCCTGCTTCGCGACCCTGCCGATATCGACGGTCAGCGTTCTGCCTGCCAGTTCCATGGAAAAACTTTTGTACATGGTGTTATTCTCCTTCTTAGATCTATATTTCCCGCAGAAGGTACCGAAACTACTGAAAAATGTACCGCCGCCGGCGATGCGCGTCCGGCACGACTGCCGGCAAACCTGTATTCCTCACAGCGATGCGCTTTTCAGCGGTCTCGGAACGGCTTCTGCGTGGATTGTGAAATGAGGCGGTGAACCCCGCCGTCCGCAGCCTGGGCTGCGCTTTTCGTAATGCAAAGACAGGGTGGAGAGAATCCTCCACCCCAGCCGTCCGCAATTACTTTCTGATACCTAACTTCTCGATCAGCGCACGATAACCATCCAGATCCGTCTTCTTCAGATAGTTCAGAAGTCCGCGTCTCTGGCCTACCATCTTCAGAAGTCCGCGTCTGGAATGATGATCCTTCGGATTCGCCTTCAGATGCTCGGTGAGCTCTGTGATCCTCTCTGTCAGCAGAGCGATCTGAACCTCAGGGGAGCCGGTGTCGCCCGGCTTACGGCCGTACTCGGCGATGATAGCTGTCTTCTTTTCCTTGGAAATCATGGTAATTCCTCCTTTTTATTCTCTGACCATGGACCAGGTACGCGGCCGGAGTAGCCGGCTGACGCTCCTTCGCGCTTTCCGCAGAACAGCCTGCGTAAAATGCTGTCCGAAGCGACCTGTCAAACGCCGTTTGTCCGCATACTGAGCCCTGGCGCCAATTAATACCAAGCTATTCTAGCATAGAGATCTGTGCTTGTCAAGATAGGAACGGGCATATTCTTCGTCCCGCCCCAGCTGATCTTTAAGTTCCTCCAGCGAAGCAAACTTCTGCTCCGGCCGCTCGTAATTCAGCAGTTCCACCTGAATATCCCGGCCGTAGAGATCGCCGTCCCAGTCCAGGATATCCGTCTCCACACCCACGGGCCAATGGCCTTCCACCGTGGGCTTGCGGCCGATATTAGTGACGCCGCCGTATTTTCTGCCGTCCAGTTCTATGCGGGACACATAGACGCCGAAAGGCGGCAGATATTTCTCCTGCGGGGGGATCTGGTTCGCCGTGGGATGCTTAAGCTCTGGCCCGCCGATATGATTGCCGTGGACCACCGTTCCGCTGATGCAGTAGGGCCGTCCCAGGAGTTCATTTACTTTCTCCATATGACCCCTGTCCAGTTCTTCTTTGATATAGCTGCTGCTGATATCGCGGCCGTCGTCCCTGGCCTTCTCAATGATCTCCGCCTCATAGCCCAGTTCGCCGGCCAGACGCTTAAGAAGCGCCGCGTCGCCGGCGCGCTGATAGCCGAAACCGCAGTCGGTGCCGGCCACGATGGCCTTCGCGTTCATTTTCCCGACCAGGATCTCCCGCACAAATGTCTCCGCCGGCATATGGGACACCTGCTCCGTAAATGGATATTCCACCAGATAATCGATTCCGAAAGCTTCCATACCGGCCCGCCGCTCGGCATCGGTGGTGATCACCCGCCGGGGGATCACCGTCACTCCGGACGCGGGGGAAAGATCGAAGGTAAATACCGCCGTCCTGTATCCGCGCTCCGCCTTCCATTTAAGCATTCTCTGCAGAAGCTTCTGGTGGCCGGCATGGCGGCCGTCGAACTTGCCGATGGAGACCACGGTCGGTTCTTCTATATGAAAATCCGTCTGGCTGATAAAGCATATCATAGTATCGTCATATCCTCTCCTGCTGTGCGTCTGCGCATTCGGACACTTCCGTGTCCGGCTGCCCTGCGCTTGGGCAGTTCCATATCCTGAACGTTCCTGCATTCTGGCAATTCTATCTCCGGCGCATCCCTGTCCATGCCATCTATGCTAAACGCAGAAACTTTTCTATTCAGCATAGTTCAACCAATCATCACTGGCTATTGCCCGATAAAAACAATTTCCACGGCTTCAGGCGGTCTTTTTCCTGCTCATATACGTAAATTCCCAAAAACGCGCCATGGCTGTCGCAGACGCGGTATTCGCGGCCGTCTTCCGTCTCGGCGTCCATTCGGACCGCCCCGCAGCAGCCGTTCTCAAACCGAACCTGCCCCGGCCTCAGCGGATTTCCGTTGCGGGCCATCGTATCTGCCTCCGGGAGCGCGCACGCCTTCGGATACCCCGAAAACATTTCCTCAACCGGCACGATATGCCGCGCAAGTCCGCCGCTGTCCCGAAGCTGTTCCACCTGCGCCAGCCGCAGGCTTTCTTCTACCGCAAACCGCCCCACGCGTACCCGCAGCAGGCTTTCCATACAGGCCCCGCAGCCCAGCTTCTGCCCGATGTCATGGCAGAGCGTGCGGATGTAAGTGCCTTTGGAACAATGGATCGTCATCGTAACGCGCGGCAATTCTATGGATTCAATACCGATTTGATGAATGATCACCGGCCGTGCCTGACGCTCCACGGTCTTTCCCTGACGGGCCAGCTCGTAGAGCTTCCTGCCGTTCACCTTCAGCGCCGAATACATGGGCGGGATCTGCTCGTACGGGCCGACGAAACTGCGGATCGCCTCCGCCACCTGATTTTCTGACAACGTGATCCGTTTCTGTACCGATTCCCCGCTGGTTTCATTCTCCGCTCTCCGGCTGGACGCATTCTGCCACGCTCTGACAGCAGACTCCGCTTCCTCCGGTACCGCCGTCACCGTCCGGCGCGCCAGAACCCGGCCGCCCACATCCTGGGTATCTGTTTCCACTCCCAGAAGCATCACCGCCCGGTAGACTTTGCCCTCATCGGTCAGCATGTCGCAGAGCCTGGTGGCCTGCCCCAGACATACGGGAAGCACCCCTTCCGCGTCCGGATCCAGGGTGCCCGTATGGCCGATCTTTTTCATTTTCAAAATACCGCGGAGCTTCGCCACCACATCGTGGGAGGTGAATCCCCGCTCCTTATATACGTTCAGTACGCCTTCGTACATCGAGCGTCCTCCTGTCTGCCGCGGCCTTACGGCTGTGCGCCGCTTCTTCTATCCCAACCGCCGTTCGGTTTTTCACTGCGTTTCTTCCGGTCGATCACACACGTTTCGCCCGGCTGCGGCTCTCCATGCCGTCCGCGCTACCGCCTGCGCTGCTCCTCCGTATTATCTTCCTCGTGCTCCCGGATCTGCCGCTCAATATGCTCTGACAAATTATTGATCACATCGTGGACGCTTCCGCTCATCGTGCAGCCGGCCGCCTTCTTATGGCCGCCGCCGCCGAAATATTTGGCGATCCTGCTGACATCCAGATAATTCTTCGCGCGCAGGCTGACCTTGTACTCGCTGGGTCCGGACTCGCTTAAGAAAACCGCCACCTCTACGCCGTCGACCAGCCTTAACTGCTCCACGATGCCGTCCAGGTCGCTCTTCTCCACGCCGTAGAACTCCATGTCCTTTTTCCGCACCACACTGAAAGCCGCTTTTCCGTCCAGAAATAACACGCTCTCCAGAAGGGCTCTGCCCAGGATCTGCGTCTGCAGATACGACTTATGGTAGAACGCTTCGTCGATGATCCGGCCGAACTCAATGCCCTTCGCCATCAGACGTCCGGCGATCTCCATGGTCTTCGGCGAGGTATTGTCATACTTAAATACGCCGCTGTCGGTGATGATGCCGGTATAAAGGCATTCAGCCACATCCCGGCTGATCTTCGACTCGTCAAGCTGCCCGTAAAGCACCTCACAGGCGGAACTTGCCTTCGCATCGATGATATTCTCCATCGCGTAACCGGGATTCGTCACATGATGATCCAGGCAAATGGAATAGACGGCTCCGTCCAGTACCGGACCGAACGCCCTAAGCATATCTTTCGCGGAACAGTCCAGACAGACGCACAGATCCGCTTTAAGCCCTTCCGGCGCCTCATGGCATATCGCGCTGAAATTCTTCATATACGACAGCTTCTGCGGCGCCTTTTCCAGATAGACCGTCACGTTCTTATCGGGATCCTGCTCTTTGATATAGTTGTAAGCGGCCAGGCAGCTTCCGACACAGTCTCCGTCCGGGTTGGTGTGCCCCAGGATCGCGATCGTATCCGCCGCTCTGACCAGTTCCTCCAGTCTTGTCATGGAATCCTCCTCTGTGCGCCGTATATCCGGCACAGTGCCACCGCCATGAAGCCTCCTTACAGCATCCGGCCAGTGATCGTCTGTTTATTCTCCGTCATCCGCGAGCGGGTCTTCCGGCTGTCCGGCGCTCTCCTCCGGCTCGTCATCCTTCAGATCCTTCGTGACCTCATTGATCAGATGCGTCATATTTACACCGTACTCAATAGAGGTATCCGCCACAAATGTGATCTCCGGCGTGTTTCGCAGATTGACCCGGGCGGCCAGCTCGCGGCGAATGAAACCGACCGCGCTTTTCAGTCCCTCAATGACTTCTTTCCGGCTGTCGGGACCGCCGCCCAGGACGCTGATATATACCTTGCAGTACTTAAGGTCCGGCGACACCTCCGCACCGGTGACCGTGACCATAGCGCCCTTCAGGCGCGGATCCTTCACCTGGGTGCGGATGATCTCGCTCATTTCCCGCTGTACTTCCATATTGATCCTTGTGTTCTTGATACTGTTTTTACGCATGATAATTCCTTCCTGCGCGGTCCCTCGCCAGTCGCTGGTCAGGGCCGCACGCATACCCGGGCCGGCAGAAACTTCTCGCTGCTCTGCCCCGCGCCGTATCCGGCACAGGCACCGCATCCGGCTGCAGGGAAATCAACGAAATCCCCGCGAAACAGCCTGACAGCCTGCGATTTACCGCGGCACCTCCACCATGGCGTAGGCCTCGATCATATCGTCCTCCTGGACGTCGTTAAACTTCTCAAAGGACAGACCGCACTCGTAGCCGGTGGCCACTTCCTTTACATCGTCCTTAAATCTCTTAAGAGACGCCAGCGGACCCTCATACAGCTTCTCGCCGTTTCTCGTAATGCGCACGGAACAGCCTCTCTGGAGCTTGCCGTCCAGCACGTAGGAGCCGGCGATGGTTCCCACTCCAGAGGCCTTGAATGTCTGACGCACCACGGCATGGCCGATGATCTGCTCCTCGAAGATCGGATCCAGCATTCCCTTCATGGCTGCTTCCACATCCTCGATCGCCTGGTAAATGACCCGGTACAGGCGGATATCCACCTTCTCCTGCTCGGCGATGGACTTGGCCGTAACGTCCGGCCTCACATTGAAGCCGATGATGATCGCATTGCTGGCCGATGCCAGAGTCACGTCGGACTCGTTGATGGCGCCGACGCCGCCATGGATCACCTTGACCATGACTTCCTCGTTGGAAAGCTTCGTCAGGCTCTGGGTCACGGCCTCCACCGAACCCTGCACATCCGCCTTCACAATGATCGGCAGCTCCTTCACATTGCCGGCCTGGATCTGGCTGAACAGATCGTCCAGAGACAGCTTCGCCTTGGTGTCCTCGATCAGCTTGTTCTTGCCCTCGGAAATAAATGTCTCCGCGAAGCTTCTGGCTTCCTTCTCGCTGTCGCAGGACACGAATATCTCGCCGGCGCCCGGGACACCGTTCAGTCCCAGGATCTCCACAGGCGTGGAAGGAAGCGCTTCCTTCACTCTGCGTCCCTTGTCGTCCATCATCGCGCGGACCTTGCCGTAGCAGGCGCCTACAGCC
This sequence comes from uncultured Lachnospiraceae bacterium, assembly GCA_947589125.1. Taxonomy (GTDB): domain Bacteria; phylum Bacillota; class Clostridia; order Lachnospirales; family Lachnospiraceae; genus UBA3402. Next base: position 679 of record CANPZZ010000114.1, on the reverse strand, counting down.
ACATTGTCGCCGACCCGCAGAGTACCCTTCTGTACCAGCATCGTAGCTACCGGGCCCTTGCCCTTGTCAAGCTGCGCCTCGATGACCAGACCGCGGGCGTTGCGGTTGGGATTGGCTTTCAGTTCCTTCACTTCCGCCGTCAGAAGGATCATTTCCAGAAGCTCCGGAATGCCTTCCTTCGTATGAGCGGATACCGGCACGAAAATGGTGCTGCCGCCCCAGTCCTCGGGGATCAGCTGGTATTCCGTCATCTCCTGCTTCACACGCTCCACATTGGCGCTGGGCTTATCGATCTTATTGACGGCGACGATGATCTCGACGCCGGCCGCCTTGGCATGGTTGATGGCCTCAATGGTCTGCGGCATGACGCCGTCGTCCGCAGCCACGACCAGAACCGCGATATCCGTGGACTGGGCGCCGCGCATACGCATGGCCGTAAACGCCTCGTGGCCGGGGGTATCAAGGAACGTGATCTTCTGTCCCCGGATCTCCACCGTATAAGCGCCGATGTGCTGGGTGATTCCGCCTGCCTCGTGGGAGGTCACATTGGTCTGCCGGATCGCGTCCAGAAGGGAAGTCTTGCCGTGGTCGACATGGCCCATAACGCAGACCACCGGAGGTCTCGCGACCATATCGTCCTCGCTCTCCTCGTCCTCCCGCAGAAGGTTGCCGATCACGT
>CANPZZ010000113.1 GCA_947589125.1 uncultured Lachnospiraceae bacterium | reverse complement strand
TGTTAGGCACGCCGCCAGCGTTCATCCTGAGCCAGGATCAAACTCTCATAAAAAGGTTTTATCCCAGGAACCCAAGACCTTCCATCGCTGGTATCAATCTTTTTTGTCCCGTGATTACTGTTGTTTGGTTCGTATACTTATTTCGCATACATTTCTGAAATTCTCTTAAAAGAATCTTCAGGGTTCTGCATACTGTTCAGTCTTCAATTGTCAAGGTCCGTTTCCGCGCCCTTTTGTGAGGCGCGACATATATAATACCAAACCAGTTTCCAAAAGTCAACTACTATTTTCAAATTATTTTTAATTTTTTTATTCCACGACCTGACCAGAGACTTACGGGCCGCTCCCGGCTTCCCGCAGAGTTATCCCCGGCCGCAAAAAGGCATCTGGTAAAATTCCGGATTTTGTAGTAAACTATATTACATTCAACGGAGGCGCCTGTATGGATAAGAATATGCAGACACAACTGAAAACAACTGAAAAGAAACGATGGTCGGCGCAGACCTGCGGCGGCTGTTTCAGTCTGCTTTTATTTCCGGCGCTTTCCTTTTTCCTGTTCGAGTATGTCACAGGGAATCTGCATTCGATCTCTTTCTGGTATATACGATGGAATATCATCCTGATATTCCTGCTCTATCTGATCGTTTTCGTATTGTCCGGCAGAAGCCGCTTTACAATACCCGTTGTTTCGGCAGCGCTGTTTCTGCTGTCCGTCGCGGATGCGTTTGTCGTGGGGTTCCGCAGCATTCCGATCCGGCTCTGGGATGTATTTTCTCTGGGAACCGCCATGACGGTTGCCGGCAACTATACATATCGGATATCACGGCAGATGGTCGTATCGGCGGTCATCCTGATCCCGGCCAACATCCTGGCATGGTTTTTCCCGCTGCGTCTTCGGACGTGGCAAAGACGCCTGACCGGCATCTGCGGCGCCGCTCTGCTGACTGCCGGCATAAACGCCTATCTCTTCCTGTACCTGCTTCCCCATTACCAGATCGGGATCAGTATGTGGAATATTCCGGATTCCTACGAGAACTACGGATATATTTTTTCAACCGTCATCTCGGTCAAGCATATGTTTAACCGCGCGCCGGACGGATATTCCGAGAAACAGCTTCGGGAACTCAGTCTCGCGATCTCTGCAGGCGAAACATCTTCGGCACAGAATGAGAGTATTCAGCCGGTAAACCTGATCTGCATCATGAATGAAAGTCTCTCCGACCTGCATACGGCCGGCGATTTCACAACAAATGCGGATTATTTCCCTTTTATACGGTCGTTAGATAAGAATACGTTAAAAGGAAGTCTTTTCGTGCCTGTGTTCGGCTCCATGACGCCCAACACAGAATTCGAGTTCCTGACAGGCGATTCCATGCATATGTTTCCTTCCGGGATCGTGCCATTCCAGCTTTACATCCGGAAAGACATGCCGTCCCTGGTGAGTGTTTTGAAATCGCAGGGATATACGGCGGTCGCCATGCACCCCTATCCCGGCAGCAACTGGAACCGGAATGAAGTTTACAGCTATCTGGGCTTTGACCAGTTTCTGGATGAGGATTATTATGGTCAAAATGGCCTGCTCCGCAATTATGTCAGTGATCGGGAAGATTACAGACGGCTGATCGATATGGTGGAAGCGAAGGAAGATCCAGCGGACAGACTGTTCATTTTCAATGTTACCATGCAGAACCATGGCGGCTACGAGGATACTTTCGCCAATTTTGAAGAAACGATCCATCTGACCGGCGAACTGGAAGGAAAATATCCGAAAGCTGACCAGTACCTGTCCCTGATGAAAGAATCCGACAGTGCTTTTGAGTATCTGACGGACTACTTCAGCCAGTGCAGCGAGCCTACCATGATCGTCCTGTTCGGCGACCACCAGCCCAGTGTTGAGGATGAATTTTATGATGATATTCTGACCGAGCCTGATAAGGACCGATCCGGTGAAGGCCGGCTGATCTGGTATCAGACGCCGCTGGTCATATGGACAAATTATGATCTGCCTGCCGAAGACAGAGATATTGACCAGATCGGCGCCGTCTGTCTGTCCTCACTGGTTCTGGACACAGCCGGTCTTGAGATGTCCCCCTACCAGCGCTATCTTCTGGATATAAGGCAGACGCTGCCGGTTCTCCAGCAGTTCGGCTGCATCGATTCCGAGGGTTTCTTCCATGACTGGAGCGAACTGGAGGACGCATCGTCTCCATATCATGACCTGGTCATGAATTATGAATATATGGCATATAACCATATTTTTGACTCCAGAACCTATCTGCCTCTGTTCACGCTTCCGCAGATTTCGCAGTAAGTCTTCAGGCCTGAACGGATTCCGGGTGATTCAGCATCCCTGCCGTCAGACAGCATCCCCGGCGTCCAGCGTAAACCAGAATTCCACGCCGTCCTCCACGTTGCGGACGCCGTATTCCTGATGATGGGATTCCATGATTGCCTTCACAATGGAAAGACCGATCCCGCTTCCGCCATATTCGCGGGTCCGCGCCTTGTCCACCTTGAAGAATTTGGTCCAGAGATTGGGAATGGCTTCCTCCGGAATAGGCTCGCCGGTATTGCGAACAGCGATCCGCACACGGTTTCCGCCATCCGGCGCTTCCACGGTGATCCGAATGATACAGGCACCGCCCAGGTGATTGAGGGCGTTGCTCAAATAGTTCGTCAGCACTTCTTCGATCTTGAATTCATCCGCCCATACATAGACGGGCGGCGACATTTCCAGCTGGATACGGGCGTTTTTCTGCTGGATCAGGATTCCCGCAGACGACAGAACGCCTCGGATCACCTCCGCGATGTCAAACCGCTCCATATTCAGCTGTTCATTTCCAAACTCCAGGGCCGTCAGCGTCAGCAGCTGACGAACCATCCGGTTCATCTTGCCGGCCTCGTCCACGATAACGCCGCAGTAATAATCGCGGCTTTCCGGATCTTCGGCCATCCCTTCCGTCAGACCTTCCGCATAACCCTGGATCAGGGCGATCGGCGTCTTCAGTTCGTGGGAAACATTGGCAATGAATTCTTTCCGCATCTCGTCGATCTGGATCTTCTCCTCGATATCCTTCTGCAGCGTCAGATTGGCGGATTTCAGTTCACCGATGGTCTCCCTCAGCTTGTCTGACAGCGTATTCATACTGTTCCCCAGCACGCCGATCTCGTCCTGGGCGTCGCCGGTGTATTTGGCGTCAAAATCCAACCGGCTCATCCGCTCGGAAATGTCCGCCAGCTGAAGGATCGGGGAAGTCACGCTGCGCGTCGCCAGATACATGGCGATACAGCCGATGGCCAAGGCCGCGATGCCCACATAGCCCAGGAACCGGTTGGAAAGCTCCACGCTCTCCGCGATACTCTCTAAGGGCATGGACATGATGAAAATGGTCTGGTTGTCCGAGAAAAATCCCCAGCATTCCAGATAGTAAGAATTGGAGCGGTTGTAAAAGCTCTTCTGGATCGTATAGTTATCCGACTCGAGGATCATTTCATTTTTCTCGTAACCGGTATCGGCCATTCCCAGAATATACTGGCGGACCCGGTCCATCATAAACGCGGCGTCCCGGCCCGAAGATACGATGGGATAATCCGACACGCCGTCGATGATGATGGTCATGATATTGTTCTGGTCGCCAAGCCGGCGCAGAAGCTGGACGCCCTCAGTCTGCTCGCCGCTGTCGAAAGTGCCGTTAGCCGGAAATTCATCGCGGATGCTTCCGCCGGCAGCGCGGCGTTTTTCCACCAGCGCATCGATCTGACGGTAAGCAAGCCGCATAGCCGCCACTTTACTGTTCACATAGAAACGCTCCAGGAGCAGATTGTTGGCGGCCCATATTCCGATAAGGATAATTGCGGTCAGGCCCACGAAAAGCAGGGTGGCCCTGACGCGAAGAGATCGTTTCATGCGTCCACCTCGAATTTGTAGCCCATACCCCAGATGGTCTTGATATAATCGCCTTTTTCGCCCATTTTGCTGCGCAGTTTCTTTACATGGGTGTCGATGGTGCGGGCGTCGCCAAAATAGTCGTAATTCCACACATTGTTCAGAATCTTCTCGCGGGAGAGGGCCATGCCCTGATTCTCCGCGAAATAGGTGAGAAGCTCGAATTCTTTATAGCTGAGTTCGATGGGGGCGCCGTCGATGGTCACCTGGTGGGCGGCTTTATCGATCCGGATACCGCCCACCTCCAGGGCATCCGCGGCGGATGTGCCGCTGCGGCGCAGGATGGCTTCAACGCGGGCGACCAGAATCTTGGGACTGAAAGGCTTGGAAATGTATTCGTCCACGCCAAGATCAAAGCCCTGAAGCTCATCCCGCTCTTCGCCGCGGGCGGTGAGCATGATGATGGGGACTTTGGAATGCTGGCGGATGGTCTTAACGACCTGCCATCCGTCCATCTTGGGCATCATAACATCCAGAATCAGAAGGGCAATATCCTTCTGCGCGAAAAAAATATCTATGGCTTCTTCGCCGTCACCGGCTTCGATGACGCGGAAGCCTTTGACCGTAAGGAAATCTTTGACAAGCTTGCGCATGCGGGGCTCGTCGTCTACGACTAATATTTTCAGCTGTTCCATGGGATGTACCTCCATTTACGCGGCGGGTTGGGCCGCGGTATTCCGTTATGCTTATCCACTATTTTAGCAGATAACGCGGAGGTTTTCCACATTTTCACAGAGATTTCACAGATCCGCAGGGGGAAACGATCCATTTCGTCAGCGATAGAGCGGATCTCAATAAGTAAATACAAACAAAGTGCGACTGATGCTCTGTTTGCACAAAAAAACAACTGCTACCAGATTCGCGGCCGCAGTTGTTTTCATAATACGAGCAAAGCGTTACTCATACTGACGCAGCAAAGGGGCAGACCGCATACGCAGTCTGCCCGCAATGTCATTTTACAATTTTCTCTTCTTCAACCACAGCTTCACCGAAAACCGTCATTTCAGCGCTTCCCGATAAAACTCCACGAATTCCGTATATCCGTCCTTCGTCAGCTGCTCCTTCTGGAACTTCTTGTTCTTGTTCATCTGGGACACCAGCACGCAGACGCCGGCTTTGCGCTCGCCCATAGCCTGCTTCATGATCTGGGCGAAACGGTCTTTGTCCATGCCCTTCTCCACCAGGTACGCTTTCTTGACCGTCTCGTTCTGCGCCCTGCCGCCCTGCTCCATCAGGATCGTGACGATCCGCTCGAAACCGATGGAGAAACCGCAGGCCGGGGTGTCCGTGCCGGTGAATTTGCCGATCATCTTATCATAACGGCCGCCGCCCGCGACGGAGACGCCCAGTCCTTCCATCGACACCTCGAAAATCGTTCCGGTGTAGTAGGACATTCCGCGCACCAGCGTCGGATCGAATTTCAGAGTGAACTCCGTCTCGCTGACCTGAACGACTGTGTCCATAATGTCCGCGAGGCCATCCGTCACGGTCTGCGGCATCACGTCCTTCAGAGCCTCGCCCAGCCTCCGGACGCCGTCCGCATCGTCGCCGGCGCCTGTCAGAAGATTCATATATTTGGTAATGACGGATTCCTCATATCCATTCTCTTTCAGTTCCGCCGCCACGCCGTCGTAGCCGATCTTATCCATCTTATCCAGAATGATGAACACGGTCTCCAGAGCGTCTTCCGGGAAACCGCTGTAGAGCGCCATCCCCCGGAGAATATTGCGGTCGTTGATCCGCACCTCGAAACGGTTGTCCGGACAGATCTTCCCCAGCGCCGTGGTGGTCGCCAGGATCAGCTCGATCTCCGCCATGGACGACGCGTCGCCCAGGATGTCGATATCACACTGGGTAAACTGGCGGAAACGCCCTCTCTGGGGTCTGTCCGCCCTCCACACGCTTCCCAACTGAAGCGCCTTGAACGGCGACGGCAGCTGGGCCGCGTTATTGGAATAATACCGCGCCAGCGGCACAGTCAGGTCGTAGCGGAGACCGGTATCCACCAGATCGTTCTCCTCCGCCGCGCCGGCCAGATCCAGCTTCTCGCCCCGCTTTAAGATCTTGAAGATCAGTTTCTCATTGTCCCCGCCCTGCTTGCTGGTCAGGTTCTCGATATGCTCCACGCAGGGGGTCTCCATCTGGGTGAAACCGAAGCCCCGGTACGTCTCCTTGATCTGGTTCATTACAAAATCCCGCACCTGCATCTCGTCAGGCAGGATATCCCTCATGCCGGTAACCGGCTTTTTCTTCAATGCCATAGGATGTCTCGCTTTCTTTTTCTGTCGGCGGCGCATCACGAGCCGCTCTCTTACCGCCTTCTTGGACAGTATACTATCACAAATCGGAAATGGCAATCTCTTTTTTCAGCTTTCCAGGCTGTCCGAATCCAGGAGGAATTCACGGATTCCCATCGTGACGATCCCCTGCTCATCCCGCCGGGGTTTCATATGGTCCTTCACAAGAACGATCTTCTTAAATGAATCATCGATATGCAAAAAAGGCCGCTTCTCCTGCTCCTCTTTCTCCGTCCGGCTCATTTCATAAGCCGACTGCAGATAATACCTGCGGCTTCCCTGATTGGCCACAAAATCAACTTTCAGCTGCTTCTTCATCGTTTTGCCGCTCTGATCCTTGCCGTACGCCTCCACGACTCCCACATCCAGCTGATATCCCCGGATACGCATTTCATTGAAAATGATATTCTCCATAATGTGGTTCTCTTCCACCTGACGGAAATTCAGCCGCGCGTTGCGCAGGCCCACGTTCTCAAAATAGTATTTCGCCGGAGAATTGATATATTTGCGTCCCTTAATATCATAGCGGACCGCTCTGCGGATCAGAAACGCGTCCTGTAGGTAATCCATATATTTCTTCAGCGTCTTATCCGTGACCGTCTTTCCTTTCGCGCTGCGGAAAGTGCGGGACAGCTTCACCGGACTTGTCAGAGATCCCGCTGCAGAGGCCAGGATATCCACCAGTTCATCCAATTCTTCTCCGTTCCGGATCCTGTGACGCTCAATGATATCCGACAGATATACTTTTTCAAACAGGGACGACAGATACTCCGCTTTCTCCTCCTCGGTCTCCCTTGTCAGGATCAGCGGAAGCCCGCCGTACAAAAAATAGTCGTCCCACGCCTCGTCAACTGTACCGTCATACACAGAAGTATATTCCCGGAAACTCAGCGGGTACACCCGGATCTCATCGCCCCGCCCCCGAAACTCCGTGATCACGTCCGAGGACAAAAACCGGGAATTGCTCCCCGTCACATACACGTCCGCGTTGCGGATATGCAGCAGACTGTTCAGGACGTCCTCAAATTCATCCATCAGCTGAACTTCATCCAGAATAATGTAGTACATTTTCTGATCTGTGATCCGCTCCATGATATAACCCGAGTTTGCCACTTGTAAATGCGAAATGGAGCCTTCTTTCGGCTCCATTTCCCTGTATATATGTGGTTTT
>CANPZZ010000112.1 GCA_947589125.1 uncultured Lachnospiraceae bacterium | reverse complement strand
TAAAAAAAAGCAAGGAAAACCTTGCAGAATAAGGAAAAAATTTAATTGGGATTAGTTAGCAAGTGGCAAACTCGGGACGACTTCCACGGTTTCATCAGGATCGAAGGCCATGTCGAAGGCCACGGGGCGCTCGACGCCGTTTAAGTTATCGTTGAGGCCGCTGCTTTTCGTTACGAACAGCGGGGCGGAGATACGCTCCAGGTTCATCTCGCGGCCGAATTCCTTCTGGAAGGTGTCGCGGATGTACTTGATGGCCTCCTGGGTCTCGCGGACCGTAAGGCGCGGGTCGTAATTTTCCGGTATGATCAGGTTCATAATGCTCCTCCTCATTCTGATAAATGCTCTATCGGAAAATATTATACATTAATTTAAGAAAATCGCAAATGAATTTTCCATGAAAGTATGCTATACTGAAAATAGGGTATTTTGCGCAAGGGGAATTATTTGAGATATGCGGCATCAGAAGGAGGGTATGGATATGGCAGAGAAATATGTGATCACGATCGACAGGCTTTATGGAAGCGGCGGACGCATGATGGGACGGAAACTGTCGGAGGAACTGGGAATTCCGTTCTATGACGAGGAGATCCTGAAGATGGCATCCGAGGAGAGCGCCGTCAGCGAGAGTCTGTTCCGGTTAAATGATGAGAAGGCGGGATCGAATCTGTTCTTCCGCGCGGTCGGAGGGCTTCACACCAGCCTGGAGGAGCCGTCGGTGGACGACGATGTGGCGTCTCCGGAGAATCTGTTCCGGTTCCAGGCCAAGATCATCCGTAAGGTGGCGGCCGAGCAGTCCTGCATCATCATGGGACGCTGCGCCGATTTCGTGCTGAACGCGGCGAAGTGTGAGAATCTGATCCGCCTCTTCGTGTACGCGGATATTGCGACCTGCATCCGTCGCGTGATGGAGGTGGACGGCGTGGATACGAAGGAGGCCCTTCGGAGAGTGAACCGGATCAGCAAGCAGCGCCGGGATTATTACAAGTATTATACCGGCAAGGAGTGGGAGGATATGGCCAATTATGACCTGCCGGTGAATGCTTCCGCGCTTGAGATCGATCAGGCGGCGGAGCTCGTGAAGACATATCTGAGACTGAGAGGGATCGAGTTCTGACTGCAGCGTCTTTTGTGATTTAGGTTGAAGAGGAAAGCTTGCTGCATGATTCAAGCTCAATTCAAGCTTCAAGCTCGGCAGAGCACAGCTTTATAGGCGGACGGTTTAGGGGAACCGGAGAACAGTGATTTTAGAATACGGGGAATACGATAGACAGGAGAGCAACACAAGATGGCGGATAGAAGTGATTATGAGGCAATGCTGGAGCGGGTTCGCAGAAAACGGCGCGGAAGGGATCCGAGACCGTTTCTGTATCTGATCGCGGCGGCAGGTCTGATCCTTCTGGTAGTGGTATTGGTCATTGTAATCAGGACGGCCGGCGGAGGACGGCCGGAAGAGGAGGAGATACAGGAGACACAGGAGGCAGTCGCGGCGGCGAATACGGAGACCACGATGGACGCCGAGGCGGTCCGGCAGTCGGAAGAAGCCGAGCGGCTGCGTCAGGAAGAGGAGTCGCGGGCTGCGGAGGAGCAGGCGCGTCAGGATGTGGTTGATGCCTATACGAATCTGGGACTGATCCAGATCGAAGGCGGTTATCTGAATGTGCGCAGGACGCCTGCTTCCGACGGCGATATCATCGGCAAGATGCAGCCGAACAGTGTCTGCGAAATCCTTGGTCAGGAAGGCGACTGGTATCATATCAGTTCCGGCGGCGTGGACGGATATATTTCTACCCAGTTTGTGATGACCGGGGAGGAGGCTAGGGCCGCGGCGCTGGAACAGGTACAGCTAAGGGCCATTGTCACCGTATCTGACGACGACAGCCTGAATATCCGCCTGACACCGTCTATCGAGGAGTCCAATATCATAGGGCAGGCCCTGGCGGGGGAGCGGTACGTGGTGGAGGATCAGATCGACGGCTGGGTGAAGATCGCCAGCGGCTATATTTCCGCGGATTATGTGGATGTGAGGCTGGCGCTTAACGAGGCGCGGAAGATGGATCTGAAGTCCATGGCTATCAGCAAATATGGGAATCTGCTGATCTCCAAAGTGACGGACTATCTGAATGTCCGCGAAACGCCCGCGGACGAAGGCAATAACAATATCATCGGCAAGCTTCCAAGCAAGGCGGCGGCCGATATCTTAGGCCAGGAAGGCGACTGGTATAAGATCAAATCCGGTTCCATTACCGGTTATGTGAGCACGAATCCGGAATATGTGGCGACCGGTCAGGAAGCCGTGGATCTGGCGATGAATACGGCGACCCTGATGGCCATCGTCAATACGGACAAGCTGAATGTGCGCAAGGAGCCAAGTACGGACGCCGGTGTGTGGACACAGATCTCCAAAGAAGAGCGTTATCCGGTGGTCAGCCAGTTAGACGGCTGGGTGCAGATCGAGCTGGACGCCGGCGATATGGAGGACAGCGACGCCGCGTATATTTCCACGCGGGATAATAACGTGGAGGTGCGTTATGCTCTGGATGAGGCGATCAAGTTCTCACCGCTTGAGGAGATCGCCAACCAGCAGGCAGCGAGACGTGCACAGATCGTGAATTTCGCGCTGAAATACGTGGGCAATCCATATGTATGGGGCGGCACCAGTCTGACGAAGGGCGCCGACTGTTCCGGTTTTGTCCAGTCGGTGATGAAGAATTTCGGGATTTCCCTCCCGAGAGTATCAAGGGATCAGTCCAGGTCCGGGCGAGCGGTCACATCCAGCCAGATGCGGCCGGGAGATCTGATCTTCTACGCCAACAGCAGCGGTACGGTGAATCATGTGGCCATGTATATCGGCAACGGGCAGATCGTTCACGCGGCGAGCCGCAGAAGCGGTATCCGTATCTCGACATGGAATTACCGTACGCCGTACAGGATCCGCAATGTGATCGACTGACGGCAGGAGATGCGCGCAGTGTTGTGCAGATGTTCGGCGAAATCGTAGAAATGGCGACAGAGCCGGAGAAATAAGCAGAGTAATATAAGCAGAATAATAAAAGCAGGAGTTCCGGGCAGGAGAAATTTTATGCCTGGAATTCCTGCTTTTATGTCAAGTATGATTTGCCGAATCATACTTGACTAATTTATTTTTCCCGTGTTATACTATAGTTGCCAAAACGTGGGAGGTGATGCAATGTTTATCGGCAGAGAGCGGGAACTAGAGACTCTTAACAAGCTGTATTCCTCAAATAAATTTGAGTTCATGGTCATATACGGGCGTCGGCGTGTGGGAAAAACGGCGCTGATCAATCAGTTTATCAAGGACAAAAACGCCATCTATTTTATGGGTGTAGAAAGCAATGCCAGGCAAAATCTCGAAAACCTCAGCAGGAGTATTTTTGAGTACCGCACGGGCATCGAGACGAAGGGAACCTTCGCCTCCTTTCAGGCGGCTTTGGATCACGTGTTCAGGCTGTCAGAAAAGGAGCGGTTCATCCTCACCATCGACGAGTATCCCTATGTCGCCAGATCAGAAAAAAGCCTTGCTTCCACGCTTCAGCTGCTCATTGACAAATACAAGGACAGCTCGAAGCTGATGCTGATCCTCTGCGGCTCGTCCATGTCCTATATGGAGGATCACGTTCTCGCCTATAAAGCGCCTTTATACGGACGGAGGACGGCGCAAATGAAGATTGTTCCCTTTGACTTCGAGGAGACTTGCCGGTATTTTGAGAATTTCTCCAATGAGGAAAAAGCGCTGATCTATGGGATCGTTGGCGGGACACCACAGTACTTGCTGCAAATGAGTGACAAGCTGAGTGTTGAGGATAACATCAAAAACACATTTCTGAACCCCACCTCTGCGCTCTTTGAGGAGCCGGAGAATCTATTGAAACAAGAGGTTCGTGAGCCTGCGCTCTATAATGCCATCATCACAGCGATTGCCACCGGCTCCACCCGAATGTCGGAGATTTCCGGTAAGGTCGGCGAGGAAACCAATGTGTGTTCCGCCTATGTGAAAAACCTTGTTGCTCTCGGTATCATCCGAAAAGAGATGCCTTACGGCGAAAAGGCGTCCCGGAAGGCGATCTATGCTATCGAGGATAACCTGTTCCGCTTTTGGTATCGTTTTGTGCCGGAGAACAATTCCATCATCGCCCGTGGCGCTGCCGATCTCGCCTATAAACGCATTAAGCCAAATTTGCCTGACTATATGGGCAAGGTGTTTGAGGAGATCTGCAAGCAGTATCTTTGGAAACAGATGCTGTCCGGAAAGTGCCCTGTGCAGTTTTCCTCTCTTGGCCGCTGGTGGGGCAACGACCCGAAAGAAAAGCGGCAGGCGGAGATTGATATTCTTGCCGAGCAGGACAAGGATACTGCTCTTTTCGGCGAGTGCAAATGGACGAACGAAAAGATCGATCTCGGCGTGCTGGAAACGCTTGTCAGGCGCAGCGAACTGTTCCCTTATGAGAAAAAGCATTTCTACCTCTTTGCCAAATCAGGATTTACCAAAGGGTGCATCGATATGGCAAAAGAGATGGGAAATGTAGTGCTTGTGAGTTATGGGGAGATGACAAGTGATAAGTAGCACGCGCTTATAGTTCGCGTTCGAACAACCCGTTTTGCGGGCGGCGGTAACTTCCGGCATTCGGAAAGATGGAAATGCACCGCCACGCTGCCGAAATCGATGGAAATATATTGCCGCGCGGTCAGGATAATTTCAGGATTCCATGAAGATAACGGTTCAGATCATCCGGGTCGGCGAAAAGAGTTTCTTCGTATTCCAGATAGGAAACCTTATCTTTATATTCAATCTTAAACTCCGGCCTCTGAATCCCGGCAAGACCGGGCAGGAAGAGGCCGGTCTTTTTCGTATAGCAGTTCTGCGGAGTCGCCTTTTCGCGCGCCGAACGTTCCACATATTCCCCGACGCTCTTGTGGATCGCGGTATCCTCGAAGGGAAGATAATAGTAATTCCGGTAATCCGGGTAGAAATGCTTCAGCGTTCCGCTGCACAGTTCCATTTCCAGAGACAGCGTACTGCCGGAAATGGTAAGGTGACAGGTACAGGCCCCGATGGAAACGGTCCGGGAGATACCGACGGGCACATCATACGCGCTTGATGCGCGAAGAATAAGCGCTGGCTGCGTATCTCCGAACAGATCCGGAACTGCCCGGATGGACTGATCCAGAAGCGTGAAATCATGCTCCAGAAGATCCGGATAATTTAAGATCGGAAGGATGAGAGGCATACCTTCAAGGTCTTCCCGGTTATGAAGCATCAGCATATCGTAGAGCCGGTCGTCGTGACTGTGCAGATATGCGTGGTAGACTTCGATCAGCTGGCCGCCGTTATATTGGTCTTCCCGGAAAATCCCCAGGAAACGCTCGATGGATTTCTGCTTCAGGCTCTCCAGCCCCAGAAGAGAGCGGTAGGGCTTGATCCGCCGGTAGATATCGACGCTTTGAACCGTGGAAAAATCATAATCCAGTCCATGCGCGCGGCAGCGTTTCAGAAGATACGGAATATCAAAGCCGTCGCCGTTGAAATGGACGACAGCCGTAAACTGTTTAAGAAATTCAAAAAACGCCGTCAGGATCGTCTTTTCCGCGTCGGGTTTGTCGGCGAACCACTGGATCAGCTGCCAGCTTCCATCGCGGAAATAGGTACAGCCGATCAGATAGAGCCGGGAGTGTTCGCCGGAAAAGCCGGTGGTTTCGATATCGAAGAAGAGAAGCTCTTCCAGACGCCCCAGCCGGCCGAGCGGGTAGGTGTCGGGGAGAGTGATGCTCTTTTGTACGGTGATCATGGGGAGATGCCTCTTTCTATGGTTTTACACAAACAGGGTGCATCCCTGCTTCTTGAATTCTTCAATCTTCTGGTCGATCAGCTCCGCGGGGACGCCCAGCTTTTCAGCCAGGCAGTCCCTGCAGAGAAACTGTGTGCTTCCGCGGTTGATGAATTTCTTATGGGCGCCGATCTCATTGTGGGTCAGTTCGCGGCCGCACTGCATGCAGGCGCTCATTTCCTCTCAACCACCTTTGCACGGTAGACAGCGCAGTCGTAAGCATCCAGATCCTTGCTGAAGGTGGAATTGACGACCGTGACCTCTTCGCCGGTCCACAGTTCCGTCATCTTAAGCGTGCGTCCGGTGCTGTGGGGCAGGCCGACCTCATCCAGATTGAATCGTGCGGCGCCTTTCGTGTCGCTCAGATTGAAAAGCCCGATGGCCAAGTCGCCGTCGGAGAGGTGCTTGGCGTAAAGAAGCACATCGTCCCCGCACCAGATGCCGGTCAGCTTGAACGGCTGGCGGCAGGCCGGATCCTGGTTGATGCGGATCAGTTCCTCGTTGGTCAGGATCCGCTTCGTGGCTTCGTTCATATTGCGCACGTCGCAGCCGATCATGAGCGGCGAGCCGAGAAACGCCCAGATGGAGAAATGAGTCTTATACTGGGTGTCATTGCAGCCGGCCAGGCCCACATTTCCTTTGCCGTACATGCCGACGATCAGCATATCCATGTCGTTGAAGCATCCGACGCCGTTGAACGGATGGAGCCGTTCCTGCTGCTTTACCAGATCTTTCACCGACTGCCAGGTATCGAAAATGTCTCCGGTAGAGCGCCACATGGATGCGCCGGTGGTCTTGATCCACTCGTGGGTCTCGTCCGCGCCCCAGGAGCAGGCGGAGAGCAGGATGTCGCGTCCGCAGTTGTCAAGGGCCAGGCCCATGCGGCCGTAGAGGTATTTGCCGGCGATGATGGGGCTGTGATAGCAGTAATCATACTTAAGGAAATCTACGCCCCAGGACGCAAATGTCTCCGCATCGATGAATTCATGTTCGAAGCTGCCGGGATAACCGGCGCAGGTCAGATTGCCGGCACAGGAATACATGCCGAACTTAAGTCCCTTAGAGTGGACGTAGTCGGCCACGGCTTTCATGCCGTGAGGGAATTTGGCAGGATCGGCGACGAGCCGGTCGGAAGCGTCCCGTTCCTTCAGGGACCAGCAGTCGTCGATGACCAAATATTCATAGCCTTTTTCGGGCAGCCCTTCTTTTACCATAGCGTCGGCGGTCTCGAAGATCAGCTGCTCGCTGATATTATTTCCGAAAGTGTTCCATGAGTTCCAGCCCATGGGCGGCGTCAGCTTTACCATAGAATGCGTCTCCTTTGTCGAAATATTGGCGGTTTTACGTTTTCGAGGCTATTATATACGATATTGCGGAAAATGAAAAGGGAAATTCCATGAAACTGTCCGGCCTGGCCGGGTAAGCCTGCCGGAATGCCGCGCCGGGACCAGAATATTTGTTCGCTTTCGCTTGAAATGGCCGGGGTATTATGGTAAGACCCGAGTTTGCCACTTGTAAATGCGAAATGGAGCCTTCTTTCGGCTCCATTTCCCTGTATATATGTGGTTTTCACG
>CANPZZ010000111.1 GCA_947589125.1 uncultured Lachnospiraceae bacterium | reverse complement strand
CGCGCGTCCCGCACCGTGCCGCTGGTGTCCAAGGTCTGCAACATCCGCATGGTGCCGCTGGCTACCGAGATCATCACTTCGGAGCTGACCGGCCGGCCGTCGCCGGTTCCGGCCTTAAAGCCTCAGGACATCCCCTACTACGGCGTCAAGGAAGCGGTCTTCCCCTTCAATATGTTTCCGGAGGTAGACCCGCTCTTAGGCCCGGAAATGCGTTCCACCGGCGAAGTGCTGGGACTTTCCACCTACTACGGCGAGGCCTTCTACAAGGCCCAGGAAGCCACCCAGACCAGGCTGCCGCTTGAGGGCACGATCCTGATCTCGGTCAACGCCAAGGATAAGCCGGAGGTAGCTGAGATCGCGGAAGAATTCGCCCTGGACGGCTTTAAGATCCTGGCGACCGGCGGCACCTATGACATCATCCGTCAGGCAGGGATCCCGGCGGAACGGGTGAATAAGCTGCACGAGGGGCGACCCAATATCCTGGATCTGGTGACCAATGGAACGATCCAGGCGATGGTGAATTCGCCGTCGGGGAAGGACAGTGCTCATGACGACAGCTATCTGCGCAAGGCGGCTATTAAGGCGAAGATCCCGTACTTTACGACGATGGCGGCGGCACGGGCTGCGGCGAAGGGGATCAGTTATGTGAAGACGCATGCGCAGGCTGAGGTGAAGTCGATCCAGCAGCTGCATAGTGAGATTAAAGACAAAGAATAAGCGCGTGCAGATGTGAAATTAATACACAAAAGGACCTGGTTCGCTCAGGAATCATATTACCTGCGGATCAGGTTCTTTTTATTACGTCAGTATGCAAAAAGCGCCAGTGACGTGCTTTTTGAATTTCCATGCGAGCAAAACGCCAGTGACGCGTTTTTGTATTTCCATGCGAGCAAAACGCCAGTGACACTCGCTCGTATGGCATGCGGCTAGAATGGCGGTGACGCTATGTTTGCATGGTGTAGAACATGGAAGATACGCGCAGGATTCGTGGAAGATACGCGCAGGAAGCATACGCCTCCTGAGGTTCAGGTTTGCTCGCGGGGGAATCCTAAGTTCACAGCAATTTGCTAAAAGCATTCCGAAAAATGGACAACTCGCTTCGCTCAAACAAGTCCATTTTTCGGAATAACGCAAATTTCTGTTCACTAAGGATTTCCACCGCTCGCAAAATTCACTTCAAGAGGAGTATGCTTCCTGCGCTGGTTAGTTCTTGCTGATTACAATTTATGCAGGCGATAACGCAGCGGAGCAGGCCGTACCGTACGTGCGATTTGCGGAGGATGGTTAGAACTTCTTAGGCAAAAACGGCCCGATTTCGGGGCCGAGCCCCTGACCTCAAGTCAGGGGCGCAGAGTCAACCTGAGGGAGAAATCCTTTCAGGATTTCTCCCGAATTTGACGGTGCCCCGAAATCGGGCTGTTTTTGTCTTAGAAGTTCTTCCATCCATAGCCATGAGCACATACGGTACGGCCTGCTCCGCGGACCTCCCGCAACTATATCACGCAAGCAAATTATCCGCACAATTCCACAATCGCCTGCGCAAAGATCTTAGCGCTTGTCACCAAATCATAAAGCACTGCCCTCTCATCAGCCCCATGCATCCGGTTATCCGTCCCCGGCATGGACGCGCCGAAAGCGACCCCATTTTCCAGATGATGCACATAAGTACCTCCGCCCATAGACTGGCACTCCCCCTTAAGTCCGGTGTGGGCCTCATAAACAGCAAGAAGCGTCTGCACGAAATGCGAATTCTCATCTACATGATGGGGCGGATTGAAGGAATCGTTGTGAAGCGTGATCCCCTTTGCCGCAAGGTTCTTCTTCGCCACATCCAGCATATTCTCCACCGTCGCACAGACCGGGCACCGGGTATCGAACATGCCCTCCAGGCGGCAGTCGGTCACCTTCAGCATGGAAAATGCCAGCGTCAGCTCGCCGGAAATGTCATCCTTCAGATCAATTCCCATGGCCTTTCCGTTCACATCGCCGTGGGGCATCAGGCTCAGCAGGTTTGCCACTGCCGTCATCTGCGGGCAGGGAGCGAGCGGAAGCCGGGTCAGATAGGTCAGAAGTCCGGTCAGCGCGTTGTTGCCGGTCTGGGGGCTGGCCGCATGGGCGCCCTCGCCGACGGCGGTGATCTTCACACAGGGAGCCGCTCCGGCAGCCGCAGTTTTCTCGCCGGAAGCTGCGCCGATGGACGCGGTTTTCACACCGGAGGCTGTGCTGTCTCCGGCAGACGCGGCCGTCACATCTGCCTTGTCGCCGCTTTCGCAGGCTTCCAGCAGAAACTGCACGCCGGTCTCCGCCGTTACATCCGCCGCCGTCTTCTCCATTTCCGCCGGATCAAGTCCTTCCACTACCGCGAACGCCTTTCCCGGAACTACGTTCACTTTAATTCCGGCGTCCACACTGACCAGTCTTGGCAGAGCCGCACTGGCCTCGAATTCCGCATCGAACTGTCCAGGCAGACGGCCTTTCTCGATATTGGTCAGCGGAAAATCCGCATCCGGTGAGAACGTCATCGGCGCTTCCTTCTCGATTTTGTAGTAATGGGCGATATCCGAGCTTCCGCACTCTTCGTCGCAGCCGAGGATCAGACGCACGTTCTTCGAGACCGGAAGTCCCAGTTCCTTCACACAGCGAAGCGCGTAGAAAGCGGCTACCGCCGGGCCTTTGTCATCGGAGGTGCCGCGGCCGTAGAGTTTGCCGTCTTTGAGGATCGGGGAAAATGGTTCCGTGATCTGCCAGCCTTCACCGGCGGGGACTACGTCCAGATGGGCCAGGATATCCAGCTGTTTTGCCTGGTCATTTAAGTCGACAGTACCTACGTAGTTGTCGTAATTGCGGGTGGTGAAGCCGTAGGATTCCGCCATTTTAAGGGCGGCGGCTAGGGTCTCGGCGGGACCGGGGCCGTAGGGCTTGCCTTCCTCGGCGGGCATGCGCTCGCTGTTGATGCGGCAGAGGGTAAAGATGTCTTCGATCATCTCTTCGGTGTGCGCGTCGATGTAGGCGGCGATTTCATTTTGGTATTTCATGGGGATATATGATACCTCGCTTTCCTTGATTTTATTGTTTGGAATAAATTTTAAAAGGAGACGGGCTGCGGCTGCGCCGGACGCATGGTTCTGAATAACACCTCGCCCGCCATGCTGCCATCTGCTGAACCTGCGGTTCATCAGATGGACGGCTGTCGCCGTATGGCCAGCCGAATACATTTCTCCTGGCGTGAGCAAGCTCCCGCCCTGAGAAATGCATCCGGCTGGCCGCATGGCTCCTAGTTGCGGCCAAACTCGCTCAAAACCAAATTCGGATTTCGGTCTTCCACCATCCCTACGCTCCAGCTGTTGACGAACAGCAGAAGCGGATTGCCTTTCAGGTCGCGGATGCGCTTCATGTCGGAGGTGCCCTGGATCTTCTCCACATCGATCTGGTCCTTGTTCTCGACCCAGCGGATGTACTCGTAGGGAAGCTGATCCAGCTTGACCTCGACGCCGTACTCATTTTCCAGCCGGTAGGTCAGCACCTCGAACTGCAGCTCGCCGACGACGCCGACGATGATCTCCTCCATGCCGGTGTTGAACTCCTGGAAGATCTGGATCGCGCCTTCCTGGGCGATCTGGTTCACGCCTTTTAAAAACTGCTTCCGCTTCATCGTATCCACCTGGCGCACCCGGGCGAAATGCTCCGGCGCGAAGGTGGGGATGCCCTCGAACTCAAATTTCTCATTGGACAGGCACAAGGTGTCGCCGATGGAGAAAATTCCCGGGTCGAATACGCCGATGATATCCCCGGCGTAGGCCTCGTCCACAATCTTCCGGTCCTGGGCCATCAGCTGCTGGGGCTGGGACAGGCGCAGCTTCTTGCCGCCCTGCACATGGTTGACCTCCATGCCCGCCTCAAATCTGCCGGACACGATCCGCATGAACGCGATCCGGTCCCGATGGGCCTTGTTCATATTGGCCTGGATCTTGAACACAAAGGCCGAGAACTGCTCCTTAAACGGATCGATCTCGCCGGTCGTCGTCTTCCGCGGAAGCGGCGACGTGGTCATATCCAGGAAATGCCTGAGAAATGTCTCCACGCCAAAATTGGTCAGCGCCGATCCGAAGAAGACCGGCGACAGGTTCCCCCGCCGCACCCGCTCCAGATCGAATTCATCCGCGGCGCCGTCCAAAAGCTCGATCTCGTCCAGCAGCTGCTTATGATAATCCGCGCCGATCACCGACTCCACGTCCGCCCCTTCCACATCGAAAGTCTGGGACGCCACTTCCTTCTGTCCGCCCATGGCCGCCGTGAAGGTCGTGATCTTGCGGGTATTCCGGTCATAAACGCCCTTGAAATTCTTGCCGCAGCCGATGGGCCAGTTGATGGGACACGTCCGGATGCCGAGGACATTTTCGATATCGTCCATCAGTTCAAACGGATCCTTCGCCTCCCGGTCCAGCTTGTTGATAAATGTAAAAATCGGAATTCCCCGCATCACGCAGACTTTGAACAGCTTGATGGTCTGGGCCTCCACGCCCTTGGAGCCGTCGATGACCATGACCGCGCTGTCCGCCGCCATAAGCGTCCGGTAGGTGTCTTCGGAGAAATCCTGATGGCCCGGCGTATCCAGGATATTGATGCAGTAACCGTCGTACTCAAACTGCATGACCGACGAGGTTACCGAAATTCCTCTCTCCTTCTCGATTTCCATCCAGTCGGAAACCGCGTGCTTCGTAGCCTTGCGGCCCTTCACCGTGCCTGCCAGGTTGATCGCGCCGCCGTAGAGAAGGAATTTCTCCGTCAGCGTCGTCTTGCCCGCGTCCGGGTGGGATATGATCGCAAATGTTCTTCGTTTCTTGATCTCTTCTGCTATATTTGACAAAATGATTCCTCCGGTCCCCCTGCGTTGTTCCGGACGATCCGCTATGCAATCGTCCGGACTGATAACAAAGTCTCAAATTCCCGCCTGCCCTGCTTCATACTTTTTCATCTGCGGCGAATGCAGGCTCATGGCTCCCCGCTGTCAGCTGGAACGCGCCGGTATCAGCCGTTCCAAAATCCTGCCGGCAGTCCAGGCAAGTCATCAGCATTGTAATATGAATTCTCCGCAACGTCAAGGAGTTTGCTTCCATCCCTCGATCCATGTATGCACCAAAGAAATCCACTCCTGCACCGCCGGCACCATCTGGGCGCTTCCCGGCACGGAAGTTTCCGCATTCGCCAGGGACAGGCCATGTCCGCCCTGCGGGAAAATGTGCATTTCCACGTTCACGCCGCACCGGCGCAGGGCAGACGCCAGGAAGAGGCTGTTCTCCACCGGCACGGAACCGTCCGTAAAGGTATGCCACAGAAACACCCGCGGCGAGTCCTTCGTCACACGCAGTTCCAGGGACACAAACTCCTCCATCGTGTCCAAGCTCTCCTCTTCCGTGCAGCCCATCCGGACGGCAGTTAAGCCTGTACCGCCGTCCTGATCCGGCGTTTCCGGCAGATCCGCCGCGTGTACTGCGCCGATCGCACCTGATGTATCCGACGCGCCAGTTTCCACCAGAACCGCCTTTCCGGCCGCGTTCGCCGCAGTAGAACCATCCTGCTTATCCGCCAGCGGACCCACATACTTCCGGAAATATTCCTCCACCGTCATCTTCTGTCCTTCCGTTCTCAGCAGGCACTCGAAGGATCCTCTGTGGGCGAACGGACCGCTGCTGATCACCGGATACCCGAGGATCATACCGTCCGGCCGCACCTGCTCCGCCGTAAGTCCCAGCGGCTCCCACACGAACTTCCGGTTCCAGAACATGCCCAGGCTGCAGGCCAGATGGCCCCCGGCCGAGAATCCGCAGATATAGATCTGCTCCGGATCCACCAGCCACTCCTCGCTGTGCTTCCGGACTATCGCCACCGCTTTCGCCGCCTCCCAGATCGACACCGGGAAATGATTCTCCGGCGCCACGCTGTAGTACAGACAGAAGCAGTGATATCCCATAGACAAAAACTGCATGACAACCGGCTCCGCCTCCCGGTCGCTGCAAAACGCATATCCGCCGCCCGGGCAGACGACTACCGCCGGACGCAGGCGCTTCGGCGCCACGCTGACCGGATCCAGAATGTATTCCCGAAATTCCGCCGTGCCGGTCTGCTGACCGGGAACGGCAATATGTTCTACCTGATACCTCATAGTTATATCCTCCATTTCATCTTATTATCGTACCTTCATAGCATTAAAACTGCTAGCACGGCTCCGCAGGTTCGGATATTCTGATTGGCCTGTCTGGCCAATATCCACTTAGTCATTTCTGCTGACCTGTCTACTCAGCTTCTTATGCAGCAATCCTGGCATACACATATATGTCTTTTCTGTCTCCGCAAGCGAAAGCCAGGAAACTCTGCTCTCCATCATATATCTGCCGTACAGTCTGCTTCCTGCAACACATATTCAGGCATAAGATACGTCAACTATTGCGCTCTTCCTCTTGCCCCGCAAATAACTCCGTCAGCAGCCTGTCCGCCACCTCGTCCTTGCTCATGATCCCCAGCTCCGTCTCACCATCCTCCGTGATCAATGTCACCACATTGGTATCCACGCCAAAGCCCGCGCCGGCCACCTTCACATTATTAGCGACTACCATATCCAGATTCTTCTTCACCAGCTTCTGCCTGGAATTCTCCAGAAGGTGTTCCGTCTCCATGGAGAACCCGCATAAAAGCTGCCCCGGCCGCTTGTGTTCGCCCAGATACGCCAGGATATCCTCTGTCCGCTCCAGAGCGATGGACAGCTCGCCGCCCGTCTTCTTCATCTTCTCAGCCGCGATCTGCACCGGCCGGTAGTCCGCCACCGCCGCCGCCTTGATGATCGCGTCCTGCTGCCCGCTTACCGCCGTCACCGCGTCGAACATTTCTGCGGCGCTCGTCACTTCCACCACCTTCACAAACCGCGGCTTCCCGATCTGCGTCGGCCCAGTTACCAGCGTCACCTCCGCGCCCCGCCGCGCCGCGACACGCGCGATGGCGTAACCCATTTTCCCGGAAGAATGGTTCGTCAGATACCGCACCGGATCAAGGGCTTCCTGGGTCGGCCCCGCCGTCACCAGGATCTTCTTCCCGGCCAGATCCTTTTCGTATGCGATCTCCTGCAGGATATAATCCAGAAGTACCTCCGGCTCCGGCATTTTCCCGGCCCCAGTGTCTCCGCAGGCCAGATAACCTACTGCTGGATCGATCACATGCATGCCGTAGGATACACAGGTTTTCAGGTTATCCTGGGTGATTGGGTTCTCATACATCTGGGTATTCATGGCCGGAGCAATGTATTTGGGACACTTGCAGGCCAGAAATGTAGTCGTCAGCATATCGTCTGCCAACCCATGGGCCACTTTCGCGATCACATTGGCGGTCGCCGGCGCCAGCATGAAAATATCCGCCCGCTTCGCCAGCGCCACATGCTC
>CANPZZ010000110.1 GCA_947589125.1 uncultured Lachnospiraceae bacterium | reverse complement strand
GTGGCTGGTCGGCAGGCGCTGCTTAAAGGTCCAGTCCTTCGGTTCGCTCACCCATTTTACGGAAAAGAACGCGCCGGCAGGCGCTCCGGAGCGCTGCATTGACGGCTGCCCCGCAGGCGACACCTGCCCCTACAACGCCGTGAAGCTGTATCTGGACGACAAGCGCAACTCCTGGTTCCGCACAGCCTGCACCCGCGAAACCGATCCCACCGACGAGATGGTGGAGAAATCCCTGCGCACCACCGAGTACGGCAAATGCGTCTATCACTGCGACAACGACGTGGTGGATCATCAGACTGTAAATATGCTGTTCGAGGGCGGCGTAACCGTAACCTTTACCATGAACGCGTTCAATAAAGGCGGCAGGTTTATCCATATCATGGGTACGAAGGGCGAGCTTCACGGGGCCATGGAAGGCAGAGGCCCTGTGTCCCTCTATGATTTCGAGACGAAAACCACGACACAGATTCCGCTGATGGATGAAACCGGCCGGGTGAGCGGCCACGGCGGCGGGGACGAAGGCATTGTAACAGCGCTCTACGAATATCTGACCGGCGTATATAAAGGCTGCTCGATCTCCGACATCGGTGTCTCGGTGGATAACCACCTGACTGTGTTCGCGGCGGAACAATCCCGGCTTACCGGGCAGACCATCGATATGGACGAATACGAGCAAGGCGTCACTGGCGCTTTGCCTGCATGGAAATGCGAGCAAGGCGTCACCGGCGCTCTGCCCGCAGGGAAATATACCCGCAGCCCGGAGCGGCATTACGCCTATTTCTGTAATAAAGAATGCGAGTATTTCCCCTGCCATCCCACAGAAGACCGGGAGAATTTCAACTGCCTGTTCTGCTACTGCCCGCTGTATCCGCTGGGCAAAGACTGCGGCGGTAATTTCAGATATCTGCCGAACGGGCGGAAAGACTGCAGCAGCTGCGTCTTCCCGCACCTGCCGGAGAACTATGACGCGGTGGTTGCAAGATATTCTGAGATTATGGACGCAATCAACAGAAACGAAGGCGTTCATGACTCGGATATGCCAAAAGACGGCAGGTGACGCCGGATATTAGGAAAATATTAATATTTTTTCATGGGAATCCTAATGACTGACCTTCCGCAATCTGCTATACTACCCGTGAAGGACAGGCTTACGATCCTGCGATTATTTCACGCATACCGCTGACAGCCGCTGCCCTTACAGGCTTTCGGCGGTATGTTGTTTTGCGGTTATCCGCGAATCGCGGCGGCACACCCGATGCCCGTCCGCCAGCACAACACCAACTGTAAATATATCACAACCGGGAGGCTCCCATGCCGGATAAGATCCTGATCGTCGACGACGAGACCGCCATCGCAGACCTGGTGGAGGTCTATCTTCAAAACGAGAATTACACTGTATTCAAATACTACACCGCCAGCGACGCCCTCGCCTGTATCGAACGGGAAGAACTGGATCTGGCGATCCTCGACATCATGCTGCCGGATATGAACGGCTATGATCTCTGCCGCCGGATCCGGCAGGATCACACCTACCCGGTCATCATGCTGACCGCCAAAGACGAGGAGACCGACAAGATCACCGGCCTGACCCTGGGCGCCGACGATTACATTACCAAGCCCTTCCGTCCTCTGGAACTGGTGGCACGGGTGAAGGCCCAGCTCCGCCGCTACAAGCGCTACAATCCGGCCAGCGCCGCGCCCGAAGCGGAAGCCGACGTGCTCTCCCACTCCGGCCTGCTGCTGAACGTCCGGACCCACGAGTGCATGCTAAATGAACGGCCGCTGACGCTGACGCCTACGGAGTTTTCGATCCTGCGGATCCTTCTGGAGAACAAAGGCAGCGTAGTCAGCGCCGAAGAACTGTTCCATCAGATCTGGCAGGACGAATACTACAGCAAGAGCAACAATACGATCACCGTCCACATCCGCCATCTGCGGGAGAAGCTGGGCGACACCGTCGAGAAACCAAACTATATCCGGACTATCTGGGGAGTGGGGTATAAAATTGAAAGACAACCGTAGATCCGACTATTCCGGCTTTAAACGAAAGCTTTATATCCGCCTGGTCTGCATCGGCGTCGCCGCGCCGGTCCTGATCTATCTCTTCTACCGGCGGTTCTGGCACAGGCGGGGCGGCGACTGGCTGGTGGCGGTTTTCCGCAGTCTGTTCCGTATCAGCGACGAAGAAGCCCACCGGCTTTATACGATCATTTTCCGCGGCAATGTTACGTTCTTCTGGATCGCCGCGATCATGGTCCTGTTCTTCCTGCTTCTGTGGGTGATCCTGAACTGGTTCACCAATTATTTCGACGCGATCAACCGGGGCATCGACGGCCTCCTGTCCGACGACGGCGATATCAGCCTGCCGCCGGAAATGGCTGCCACCGAGCGCAAGTTAAACGAAGTAAAGTCGGAGCTTCACAAACGCGCCGTGGACGCCCAGCTGGCCGAGCAGCGCAAGAACGACCTGGTCATGTACCTGGCCCACGACATCCGCACGCCCCTCACCTCAGTCATCGGTTATCTGAGTCTTCTGTCCGAGGCCCCGGATATGCCGGCCGAACAGCGGGCCCGCTATGTGGGCATCACGCTGGACAAGGCTTACCGGCTGGAGAAAATGATCAACGAGTTCTTCGAGATCACACGCTATAACCTGCAGCAGATCACGCTCACAAAGGAAAAGATCGATCTCTGCTACATGCTGGTGCAGCTGACCGACGAGTTCTCCCCGCTTCTTATGGAGCATGGAAATACCGCCGTTCTGGACGCCGACGAAGATCTGACCGTCTGCGGCGATCCGGACCGCCTGGCCAGAGTTTTCCAAAACATCTTGAAAAATGCAATCGCTTACAGCTCTTCTGGCACCGAGATCCGCATCACCGCATGGGAATCAGACGACGATGTCGTGATCGTTTTTCAGAATCAGGGCAAAACCATCCCCAGGGAGAAACTGGCCTCCCTCTTCGAGAAATTCTACCGGCTGGACGCGGCGCGCACCTCCGATACCGGCGGCGCCGGCCTGGGGCTCGCCATCGCAAAGGAGATCGTCACGCTCCACGGCGGTACGATCACGGCGGACAGCCACGACGGGATCGTGGAATTCACGGTCACTCTGCCGAATCACTAGACGGATATAGATGCTTATTTTCTGTCCTGACTATTCTGAGTTCATGTGATTTGACCTTCTAAGCCCATACGATCTGTACCTTCGGACTCCTGACGATCTCTGCGATTCGGCCTGCCTGGTCCCATGTGATCTCCATGATCCGGCCCGCATCTGTGGCCGCATTTTGCCGATTCGTGAATCTCAACCTCACATTAACATTTTCTTAGGAATCAAACAATCCGATATTAAAGAACCGATGCCTCCTGTCCTGTAAAATGAAACTGACAGGAGGCATGATAATTATGAATAAACAATCTGATCAAAGACAAAATCCAAACACGCATCACAGCCGCGGCCGCCGCAAAGCCATACGCAGACGGCGAACCCGCCTCTGCTTTCTCTGTATCTGTGTCGCGGCCATCACAACCCTGCTCTGCCTTTCAGCCTTTTTGAACCGGAACGTGCCGGGAACCGGGGCTTCGGAGCCATCGTCCTTTCTGCAGAACGATCTGCCCGATTCTCTGATTCGGATCGTGAATCCGGCGGGCATCCAGAAGATAGATAATGCCGGCGGCACGACCATTTCACACGGAACAGCAGACGCTGATTCTGCTCATACAAGCAACTCAGACAACGCCTCGCAGACAGGCGGCACTTCCGGCACCTCAGATACCGCAATGTCCTCTTCCGGCTCCGGCACCCCCTGGTATCTTCTGCTCGTCAACCGCACCCATCCGCTCCCCGACGGCTATCAGGACCAGCTGGAGCTGACCGAACTCGATAACGGCCAGTCCATAGACTCCCGCATCTATCCGGCCCTGCAGTCCATGTTCGACGCCATGCGCGATGACGGCGTATACCCCATCGTGGCTTCCGGCTTCCGCACCACGGAAAAGCAGCAGAGCCTGATGGACGAAAAGATCGCATCATTTGGGTCCCAGGGCTATTCCGCCGACAAGGCAAAAAAAGAAGCTGAGACCTGGGTCGCCATCCCCGGCACCAGCGAGCATCAGCTTGGCTCCGCCGTGGACATCAATGCCGACGGCATCCATTCCGCCGGCTACCAGGTCTATGAATGGCTGGACAAACACGCCCACGAATATGGCTTTATCCACCGCTACCCGGACGATAAGACCGAAATCACCGGTATCAGCAACGAGCCGTGGCATTACCGCTATGTAGGCGAAGAAGCCGCGGCGGAAATCCACCGCCGCGGCATTTGCCTGGAAGAATATCTGGATGCTGTGTCCGCCGCCCCTTAAATGAGACGCGGTCGGTTTCAGAATTCATTGCCCGGGAACTTGGGGATTCCGTCAAAGCCTTTCTGCAGATCCTCATCCGTCGGGATATAATCGTTCATCACGCCGTCATTGTATTTCTCATAGGCCACCAGATCGAAGTAACCGGTTCCGGTCAGGCCGAAGAGGATCGTCTTCTCCTCGCCGGTCTCCCTGCACTTCAATGCCTCGTCGATGGCCACGCGGATCGCGTGAGCGCTCTCCGGAGCCGGAAGGATGCC
This sequence comes from uncultured Lachnospiraceae bacterium, assembly GCA_947589125.1. Classification (GTDB taxonomy): domain Bacteria; phylum Bacillota; class Clostridia; order Lachnospirales; family Lachnospiraceae; genus UBA3402. The sequence continues at coordinate 2,916 of CANPZZ010000110.1, read as the reverse complement.
TTCCACTCTCGCGAACATCTCCGCCGCCTCGAACACCGATGTCTGCTCCACGGAGGTTGCCTCCATCAGACCGTCATGGTACAGCTGGGACAGGATCGTGCTCATGCCGTGGAAACGGAGTCCTCCGGCGTGGTTCGGCGACGGAATGAATCCGCTGCCCAGAGTGTACATCTTGGCCAGCGGACAGATCATGCCGGTATCGCAGAAGTCGTAGGCGAACTTGCCTCTGGTAAAGCTGGGGCAGGACGCCGGCTCTACAGCGATGATCCGGTAATCCTTCTCGCCGCGCAGCTTCTCGCCCATGAACGGAGCGATCAGTCCGCCCAGATTGGAACCGCCGCCGGCGCAGCCGATGATGATGTCCGGGGTGATGCCGTATTTATCCATGGCGATCTTGGACTCCAGGCCGATAACCGACTGGTGCAGCAGCACCTGATTTAAGACGCTGCCCAGCACATAACGGTAGCCCTCGTTCGTTGTAGCCACTTCCACCGCCTCGGAAATCGCGCAGCCGAGGCTTCCGGTGGTTCCCGGATGCTCCGCCAGGATCTTGCGTCCCACCTCGGTCTCCATGGACGGAGACGGTGTCACGGACGCGCCGTAGGTGCGCATGACCTCGCGGCGGAACGGCTTCTGCTCATAGGAAACCTTCACCATATATACCTTGCAGTCCAGCCCCAGATACGCGCAGGCCATGGACAGAGCCGTCCCCCACTGGCCGGCGCCGGTCTCGGTGGTCACGCCCTTTAAGCCCTGTTTCTTCGCGTAATACGCCTGGGCGATGGCGGAATTCAGCTTGTGGCTGCCGGAGGTGTTATTTCCTTCAAACTTATAGTAGATCTTCGCCGGGGTCTGCAGCTTCTCCTCCAGGCAGTAAGCCCTTACAAGCGGCGACGGACGGTACATTCTGTAGAAATTGCGGATCTCTTCAGGGATCTCCACGAACGCCGTGGTGTCGTCCAGTTCCTGGCGGACCAGATCATCGCAGAACACGCCGCGCAGTTCCTCGAAGGTCATGGGCTTTAACGTGCCCGGGTTCAGAAGGGGCGCCGGCTTATTCTTCATGTCAGCGCGCATGTTGTACCAGCTGGTCGGCATCTCGCTCTCTTCCAGATAGATCTTGTAGGGAATCTTGCTTTCCTGTTTCATCTCTCTTACCTCCAAAAATAATTTAATAGAGTTATGACTGCCGGAACCGGAGAATCTGTCCGCTGCCGGCGGGCCGTCCGCTGGGAACCCGGCCGCTCCGCGCCTGAACAATTAAAAAACTCCTGTCCCCGCAATCAAAATGCAGGGACAGGAGCCAATCAACTCCTGCGGTGCCACCCGGCTTGGTACAACAGTACCCTCTCAGCGCATACAAAATATATGCTGATTTTGATAACGGAGCTGTCTTCTCCGGCTCACATACTTTCAATTCTGCTCGCCCTCAGGAGTCCATTCCCCGATGCTTCCCGTACCGCCTTTCCATCGCCGGCAGCTCTCTGCAACCTTCCGCAGCGGGTACTTACTCTCCCTCACAGGTTTCTATTTTTATATATATCACCCATGTTTCAGAAAGTCAAGGGGGAATTCTATCTCGTAATAACATCCACCGGCACGTCAAAGATCTTCGCGACCTTCAGGATCGTATCGATATGACGTCCGACTGCCGCCGCCATATGATGGGTCGGGCCGGCCTCGCTCCAGCGGTTGCAGAATTCACGGGCGCCGCAGGTGAAGCGGGTTCGCATATTCGTATCGCCGAAGGTAAAGATCGGACCGGGCTCGTTGATGCCCTCCGCCGCGACGAATTTGAAATGTCCATCCTTATCCTGGGTGATGCCCAGATAAGTGACCGGGCCTGTGGGCGGATAGAACTGGGTCAGGTAGCCGCCGCCGGTCTTGCCGTGGAACACCGGAACGATTTTCATCGTCGGCTTCTTCGCCTGGGAAATATCCGCGTCGCCGGAGCCGGAATGGCCGATGATGCAGATATCTTCATCGAAATCGATGGAATACATTTCCGACAACTGGCCGGTACCCGCGATCGTCTTTAAAATGCTCATGGCCATAGCCACCTTGATGTCGCCCTCCACCGCGCAGGCGGTTCCCTGCTTGATCAGCATGGAGAACGCCGGGATCAGCATACTGTCCAGCTTCCCGGCCACACCCTGGGCGAAGCCGTCGTAATGGGACGCGATCAGCGCCAGCTGCTCGTCCTTCACCCACTGCTCGAAGGCCACCACATATCTGGCCATATCCCAGACCTTCTCGATCGTGCCGCCGCCCTCGATATCGAAGGTATCCAGAATGTCCTGCGCCTTGGCGCGAATGGCTTCCTCGTCGGTGATATTGTCGGCGATGGCCCACATTTTCTCCCAGTCGAACTGCTTGGTGTAAAGGAACATCCTGTGGTACAGGTTCGTCTCGTCGATATACAGATCCATCATGCCCGGATAAGGCCGCCCGATCTGGGCCAGGTTCGTGTCGCGGAAACGGCGCCGCACCTGAGCCGCCCGGCACCAGTCCTCGATCTCCGCCTGAGCCTGGAGATCCCCGCCTTCGACCACGCCGGTGATCACCGCGTGGCGCTTGCCGGCGCGCTCCAGATCCGCCACCATCTCGCCCACGGCGCCGCAGGCGTACAGCTCGCCCAGCCAGGTAGCTGTGTCCGTATTTGCATAATCCGGCGCTTTCTTCTTCTGCAGGTTCACCAGAACCACGGGCACATTCAGGTCACGGACCGCCGGCAGCATATTGTAGGAAGTGGCGTAGGTCAGAAGCTGGAGGATCACCAGATCCACATCCGCGGCCCGGAACTTGTCCCCCGCCGCCATAGACTGCTCCTTCGTCGTGACCAGTCCTCCGTCGATCACTTCCACCGTATCCGGCAGCGTCTTCTTGAACGCCTCATACTGGGACTCAAATTCCGGC
>CANPZZ010000109.1 GCA_947589125.1 uncultured Lachnospiraceae bacterium | reverse complement strand
GAGTTCAACTCAATCCTATATTTTGTTGAACTCGATTTTTTGTATTTCCATGCAGGAAGAGCTCAAGCGATGCTCTTCTTGTATTATGGCAAATACCGGCGGCCGATCCATTTTCACAGACTGATACAAAGTGAATACGCGCCGGTATCTATCTGTATACTACATTTATACTGCATTTTCTGCATACTATACGAATGGCCGCTGTACCCGACCAAAAGTACAGCGGCCTGTAGTTTTCCAGCATTCTATTCAGCAGAATTAACACCTGCAGAACAGATTATAACCGATAACCATCAAAGCAATAATAAACACCAGAAGCGCCAGCGTGGTCGGGATCAGTACTTTTACCGCCATGCCGACGCCGATGCAGAACATGCAAAGTCCCCAGACACGCCGCATATTTCCTCCGCAGATTTTCAGCTCTTTGACGTTTCTCAGCTTCTGTCTATCATGCGGAAACGTCTATAGGACATCATATGCAAAGGCTGTCGCTTATATGACAACGGTCCTTCCGGCCTTATTTCCCGTCGTCCCGGGCCATCTGCTCCGCCACCTGCACGGCATTCTCTGAGATCGGCTCGCCGACGCTGACCTTGCCGGATGTGAAACGATTCACCAGATCGGGGATCATGTCCAGAACCTTGTTCACGGTGTTCTGATTCTTGATGTTCACCAGGCGGGTGGAACCGTTCTGGATCACAAGGATCGCGCTGGGGCTCATTTTCGCGCTCATGCCGCCGGCGCCCCGGTTCTTGGCGTTGGCGTCAAAGGCGCCCGCCGCCATACCGCAGGACACATCCATTAACGGCAGGATGATCGCGCCGTCCACGCGCACCGCGTCGCCCACCACGGTCTTGGTGGTCACCAGTTTATCGATACCGGAAAAAAGGGCATCGATGGAAGATGTGATCTGTTTGCTGCTGTCTGCCATATTATTTCCCTCCACTTTCCAGGAATTTTCTAACCTGTTTAATCATTCTCCAGAGATTTCTGTCGATCAGTACCCGTATCGCCCTGGCCGCCAGCGCTCCCACGCGGATACGGCCTTTCATCTGCAGATCTACGTCGATCACCGCATTCTCGAAATCGGGCGTGATCGTCAGTTTCGTGCCGTACAGAGCGTAAAGTACACTGCATGCCGCCAGCAGATTCCCTGTCGTCGCCGGGTCGTCGAATCCGAACGTAATCTGCCCTGTCGCCTTCTGCGGCAGAATATGGCGGATCATGGCTTCTGCCTGGCGCAAGACCAGCCGGATCGTCTTCTGGTTCTTCGGATCTTCCAGGAAATGCTCGATCCAGCGGCGCTTCCTGTCCGCCCACTCAAGCTTCTCGCCGATCCGGTCAAAAATGCTTTCGATCTTATCAATGATATCGTCGGAGGATTCTTCTGTCCCCGGCGGATTATGTTCATTCTCATCCTGCCGCAGCTGTTCTTCCAGGGTCGGCAGCTGAGAAATGTCGATGCCTTCCGTGATGTCTTTGTCCTGGGAATCTGCCACATAAGCAGAATCAACAGTTCCGGATGAATCTTCCGCAGTACTATCCGCGGCGTCTGCGGAATCAGCAGTTCCAGATGAATCTCCCGCAGTACTATCAGCGGCATCTGCCGAATCGGCAATTCCGGATGTATCTTCCACAGTACTATCCGCAGCGCCTGCTGCATCTACAGTTCCAGACAAATCTCCCGCAATGTTAGCCGCCCCGTTATCCGTCTCCAGCGACGCAGCGCTTACGATCCCGCCATCATCCGCTATATCCGCTTCTCCGTCAATTTCATCGTCCCATTCGCCAGCTTCGCTCGCCTCGTCATTTGCTTCCCCTCCGGAAGCAGAGTGAAGCACTGTGAACCCGAACAGCTTCGCCGTGATGTCCAGACCATTTTCATACGAAGCCAGAACAGAAACCGCATGGAGCAGCCATGTGACCCGGACCTTCCCTGCGGGTTCCCCGTGCCAGCTTCCCTCCAGACGGTAACGGAGAGGAACCAGAAGCACCAGCAGCACTGCTGCCAGCAGAAGCCCCAGGATAACCAACAGCACAATCCCTATGATCTTAAGTATCAAAAGCAGGATATGCAGCATCTCACCTCTCCCGATCTTTCATGCTTTCAGCCGGCGGCCATTTCCAGAAATTCCTCGATCCGGAAACCGCCGGTCTTCCGGTACATCTCGTCCACAATGCGGCCCGCCAGCTTCAGGGCCTCCTGATACCCCTGGGCGATCCCCAGAACCAGCAGTTCCTTGTCCTCGTAGTAATCCTTTAAGATCGTCTCCGTGGGATAGATGTCAAGGATATTATTCCCATTGGAAGGGGGCGTAATCACGTAGACGTCTTTTCCGGCCTTCTTCCCGCGGATATCCTGAATGATCGCAAAGCGGTGACGTCTCGCCTTCGCGCCCATATACAGATGCTCATACCAGACAATCATCCGCCCCACTCCTCTCTTAAAATCTGCTCCACGCAGGCATTCGCACGCCCGGTCCCGGCGCCGGATGATACGCTTTCTTCGGAAATCATACCAAAACACTGCGCCGAATGCCGCGGTTCTTCCGTGAAATCATACCAACACGGCTCACTCTTCGAAAAGTTCCTGCGCCAGCAGCTCCATGCAGGCTTCCCGCTCTGCGTAGTCTGTGCAGGCCAGCAGGCTTTCGCGGATATATTCCTCCAGCTCGTCCACCGACCGGAATGTCATCGGAAGCTGGGCCAGGACTCCGGCCATCACGGCCCGCATCACGGCCTTGGGCATTCCCGTAAAGGACGCCTCCAGATCCTCGCAGAACTGCCGGCTCTTCTCCTCTACCCATTCCCGGTCTGCCGGCTCCGCCTCGCCGCCCGCCTCCTCAAGAGGCGCGAACTCGCTGGCGGACATCAGGATCTCCATTTTCTTCAGGTCGCCGTCGGTCTCATCTTCTTTAAAATGGATCCGCTCCATGGCGGACTCCTGAATGCCTTCCAGATCCTCCAGGGACTCGGTCAGCGTCTCGTCGATCTCCGTAAGTCCTTCCTTCCGGAAATGCTCCCGCACGCCGCTCACCACATGGCGGAACATATCGTTCTCCCACACATCGATCATGGCCTCGTTCCGGCTCATAAACAGCACATACAGATCATTCAACAGGCTCTCAAACTGAAGCTTCACATCCGCTTTGGTCTGGTACGCCTCGACGGCCCGGTCAAGACGGAAACGGCAGTTCTCGTAGCCGTCCCGGTCCATATTCCGGTAATCCGCGTCGCGCAGAACAATATATGCCTCTTCCAGTTCCGGGTACTGCTCCGCTCTTCCCTCCGGCAGATCCACCATGGCGGAAGTGCGCAGCATATACAGAAGTCCCTCGATCCCGGCCTTGTCCGCGCCGATATAGGTGGTCAGCTTGTCCATGACAAGACCGTAGAATTTCTGGCGGGTATAGCGGATCGGCAGCTGCGCCACCACGCTCCGCATGCCGCTGTCCAGGATCACCGCGTCCTTGGAGGCACGCAGGCGTTCCACGATTTTCGCCGCGAATTCTTCCGGCGTCTCCTTCGGCGCTTCCATCTCCACGTAGCGACGTTCCAGACGGTTCAGAACGTATTCGTAGATCGTGTAGCAGTCGGCGTAGGATGTCAAAAGTTCCATCTCCTTCACGTTCCGGCTGCGGAGCGCGTCCACTTCAGCCGCCCGATCCTCGCCGTTTAAGAAGCCGTCAAGCAGCCGCCCGAATTCCTGCTCACGAATACGGATATCCTCCGCCATAGCCGGAGATTCCAGCATCATCTCACAGAATGTATAATAATTCAGCGCCAGCCGCGAAAACGCGCAGCGGTAGGCGGACGACATAAGTCGCTTTCTTTCATGGGTTTCCAAAATTTCTGTCCTCCATGCTTCTGATTCTTCCGCAGCATTCCGGATTCTTTCTTGCCGTAACTGGCTGCGGGTTTCCAGGATACAGGATCATCAGCTGAGCAATTCATCATGTCCGCCCGGCCAATCATCCTGCCCCGCTTTGCACGGTCTGCATTTGCAGCACGAATCATCTGACCATGCAAAAGCTTATTGACTTACACCTATTTCGCGTAATTGTCCAGAATGCACCGCCGCAGCAGATCCAGCCCTTTCACAACGGCCTGTTCCCGCACCTTCTGGCGGTTGCCCTTGAACTGGTATTTCTCCACTTCGACCTTATCCTTCATGCAGCAGCCGATGTAGACCAGCCCAACCGGCTTGTCCTCCTCGCTGTCCGGTCCCGCGATTCCGGTGACCGCCACGCAGGCGTCCGCGTCCGACGCGAACACGCCTCCGGTGGCCATCTCCTTTACAGTCTCCTTGCTGACGGCGCCGTACTTCTTAAGGGTCGCCTTATTCACATCCAGAAGCCTGCGTTTGGCCTTATTCGAATAGGTCACCAGTCCCTGACGGAATACCTCAGACGCGCCGGGTACATTGACGATCCGGGCGGCCAGCATACCGCCGGTACAGGACTCGGCCGTAGTCACGGTCAGTTCGTATTTCTTAAGCAGGCGGACGACCACCATTTCCAGCGTCTCGTCCTCTCTGGTCGTATAGACCGCCGCACCGAAGCGCCTGCGGATCTCCTTCACCACAGGGCGCAGAAGCTTCTCGCCTTCTTCTGCGTTCGCCGCTCTGGCGGTGACGCGCAGGTGAACCTCGCCCACCTTGGCGTAGGTCGCGATAGTCGGATTGGTCTGGGCGTCGATCAGGTCCAGAAGCTCGCTCTCCACTTTGCTCTCGCCCACGCCGCAGATCTTGACCATCTGGGAAACGAGCAGCTCCGGCTGCTTTCTCTGCAGATACGGAAGCACCCTGCCCTCAAACATCGAGATCAGCTCGTTTGGCGGTCCCGGCAGAAGGATCGCGCATTTGCCGTCCTTCTCAAGAATCAGGCCGGGCGCGGTGCCATTTTCATTATCAAGAACCGCGGCTCCGTGAGGGACCATAGCCTGGCGCCAGTTATTCTCGGGAATCTCCTTAAACGTGCTGTTCTTGAAATACTCCCGGATCCGTTCCTTCGTGTGCTCGTCCGGCTCCAGGGGCATCTCCATGACCTCCGCACAGGTCTCGCGGGTCAGGTCGTCTTCCGTCGGACCAAGTCCGCCGGACAGGATCACCACGTCGGACCGGCCAAGCGCCATGCGGACCGCCTCGGCGAGACGCTCTTCATTGTCCCCCACCACGGTCTGATGGTACATGGACAGGCCCAGACCGGCGCACTGAGCGGCCAGGTACTGGGCGTTGGTATTCACGATATTGCCCATAAGGATCTCGGTGCCCACCGAGATCAGTTCCGCTGTCATCTCACATACTCCCTTCCGTAAGTACCTTGTGATTCTTAGCGATGTAATCGATGAGCGACACCACGGTCAGTATCAGCGCGATCCAGACGCAGAGCGTCGTAAGCATCTGCATGAAATCCGCCTGGAAATTCACGATCAGCAGGATCACGGCGATCATCTGAAATGTCGTCTTGAATTTCCCCCAGTAGCTGGCCGCGATGACCACGCCGTTGTCGGAAGCCACCAGACGGAAACCGCTGATGATGAACTCGCGGCTGATGATAATGATGACCATCCAGGCCGGGAGCCGCCCCATCTCCACCAGGCAGATTAACGCCGAGCAGACTAAAAGCTTATCCGCCAGCGGATCCATGAACTTGCCGAAATTCGTGACCAGGTTATACTTCCTGGCGATCTTGCCGTCCAGCATGTCCGTCAGGCTGGCGATAATGAAAATAGCGACGGCGATGTAGTCCACATACTGAAGGATTCCGCCGAAGAGCGCCATAAACCAGCCCCACTGCTGGTGGCTGCCCAGAAGAAGCAGCACAAAGGGCACGATCAGAATTACGCGGAAAATCGTTAATTTGTTAGGCAGATTCATATGCTCCCCTCCTCACAGATCTCTCCCATCAGGTCGTAACCCGCCGCTTCCGTCACCTTCACCCGGACGAAGTCGCCGGTCATCAAATCCTCATCCGTATTCACAAACAGCAGCCCGTCCACGCCCGGCGCGTCCATATAGGTCCGCCCTACATAGGCGTTCTCGTCAGCCACCTTGCCTTCGATCAGCACCTCCAGCACGCGCCCCACCATCGCTTCCGACTTGTCGAAGGCAATATCCTGCTGGAGTTCCATCACTTCGTCCCGCCGTTCTTCCTTCACTTCTTCCGGGATCTGATCCGGGAAGGAAGCCGCCGGCGTATCTTCCTCCTGCGAATAGGCGAACACGCCCAGCCGCTCGAATTCCATATCATTTACAAAATCCATCAGGATCTCGTGATCTTCCTGCGTCTCTCCCGGGAAACCCGAGATCAGCGTGGTGCGGAGCGCGATATCCGGAATCCGCTCCCGCAGGCGCCCTACGATCTGCCGCAGGCTCTCCTGCGTGGTCCGCCGGCCCATCCGCTTTAAGATCCGGTCGCTGGCGTGCTGAATCGGCAGATCCAGATAATGGCAGATCTTCTCTTCCTCCGCGATCACATCGATCAGTTCTTCCGTGATCTCCTCCGGGTAGCAGTACTGGATCCGGATCCACTGGATGCCGGGGATGCGGCAAAGCTCCCGCAGAAGCCGCGGCAGCGACTTCTTCCCGTACAGATCCACGCCGTAGAGCGTCGTCTCCTGGGCTACCAGGATCAGTTCCTTCACGCCCTGTCTCGCCAGCGTCCTCGCCTCGTCCAGAAGTTCTTCCATCGGAACGCTCCGGTAGCTGCCCCGCAGGCTGGGAATGATGCAGTAGGTGCAGCGCTTGTCGCAGCCTTCCGCAATCTTCAGAAACGCATAATAACCGCCCGTGGTCACGATGCGGTCCGTTTCGATCTTAGGCAGCGCGTTGATATCGGCAAACCTTCCGGATTTCTCTCCCGTTAAGGCCTTGTCAAGCACTTCGGCGATTTCATCGTAAGCCGATGTGCCCACCACCGCGTCCACTTCCGGGATCTCCGTAAGGATCTCGTCCCGGTAGCGCTGGGCCAGGCAGCCGGTGACGATCAGCGCCTTACAGGGACCCGAGGTGCGCCACTGGGCCATCTCCAGAATCGTATTCACGCTTTCTTCCTTGGCGTCGCCGATGAAACAGCAGGTATTGATTAGGATCGCGTCTGCCTCTGCCTCGTCGTCGGTGAATTCATAACCGCCGCCGCGCAGAAGGCCAAGCATCTTCTCCGTATCTACCAGGTTCTTGTCGCAGCCCAAGGAAATGCAAAGTATCTTCATGTATACTCCTTGTTCTGATCTCACAGGATGCGGTCTCCGTGAACCGGAAAACACCCGGTTTTTACTCGGTCACTTCCGAGAGATCTTCGTCGTCCGCAGCGATGTCAGCCGCATCCGCCTCTTCGGTCTCCGCCGCCTCCATTTCCGCGGTCTCCGCCGCAGATGCCTTCGGCTCATCGTCGGCGGTATCGTCCTCACTGACGATCTTCACCTTCTGACGGTACAGTTCCTCCACAGCCACGGAAAGCGGCTTCCGTCCCGCAGACGGAACCATGGCGTCCTCGCCGGCGATCAGCTGACGCGCCCTTTTGGCGGTCGCGATCACGATAGAATAACGGCTC
>CANPZZ010000108.1 GCA_947589125.1 uncultured Lachnospiraceae bacterium | reverse complement strand
TTATCGATTATTCCTGAACCAAAGCTTATCGTTGAACATATCTCCGGATTTCCGTCGCCGGTCAGGTCATAGAAATAAACGCTCCATATTGGCATTCCGGTATAAAGTGTAACTGTTTCCTCCTCAGTCACAGCTTCCAGATACTCGTAATGACAACGAAAGGTAACTCCCGGAAATGCGCCCAGATGATACTCTCTGACGTCGTCCGTAACAGTTTCATCTCCGTGAAGGCAGTCAAACCATTTGATTACACTGTCAGAGTTTGAGGGTTCACTGCTCTCAGATACAGGCGCTTTCTTACAACCTGACATTGACATTGAAAGTGCGATACAAATCATGACGGCAATGATCTTTCTCATGACATCTCCTTTCCGATTTCAGGTTCCATTTGGGAGCAGCATCCATGAAAACAGTATATTCAAACATTTAATACAGGATGGCGTCTTTCACCAAAACATACCCGAAAATGGAGCCGCCTCCGAACGGATTATTCTTAAACTGGATTCGCAGATAATTTACACCTGACACATCTGCTTCTACATTCACCATCCGGGAATCATGCGTTATATCACAGCTTGCCAATACTTTGCCGGTCTGCTGATCCAAAACGGTCATCGTATCAACAGTATTCTCCTGAAAATTGTCGTAACCCTCTGTCCGCGGATTGACCTTAAATGTTAGTTTGGTATATTGATTTCCAAGGAAAAAGTCAGCGTAAGCGGTTCCATAGCCATTTCCTACACGGTACTGGCTGCAGCCGTCCCAATTTTCTCCCCCATATGTCAGCTCGTTACGATATGTGTGATCATAGGCCTGGGAAGCTTCCGGAGTTAAATCCTTTAGATTAGCCTTCGGAGTCAATGTCTGTGATGTCGATCCGGCAGATGTATCCGTCTGGACTGCAACTTCTTTCGTTTGCACTTTGTTATCTGCAATCCAGGCTCCGCTTGCATCAACCTGATAGCCGTCAGGCGTTACGCAATTCAACAGCGCATATCCGTTCTGATCAAAATAATAACATTCTGCGATGCCATCGCTGTTTCCGTCAACCCACTGCCAGCCATTGGCGTACCATGTGGTGTTATCTGCATTCGTTCCATACCACCAGCCGACATTATTCTTCTGCCATCCAGACGCAAAAGCGCTCATTCCCATGGTCACACTCATACCCGCAACCGCCGCAAGTAGTACAACTCGTTTTTTCATACTCAAATCCCCTCGCTTAATAATAGTATTGATCTGCAGGCTTCTGCTAAAAGCGTACTTTCCACTAACTAGCAGCGTGTGCAAAACTAATACGAGTATAATGTAAAGCAACACAGATTTCAATATCTTGCGAAGGGACATATATATGCAAAACATGTATGAATTTTTGTTCAAAACACAGATGGACTTTTTATAAATTCCGCGTACCCATATGCTCAATCAAACTTCGCGTATTCCGCCAGCTCATACGCCCGCTCGCGGGTCAGTTCTGCCGCCTTGCTGTTCATCACCAGGCTCTGCATGGAACCGCCTTCGTATTCTGCGCCGGCTTCCTTAATCGCCGCTTCCTTCCCGGTGATCCAGGCCCGTTCTTCCACTGTCAGCTGATCCATAAGCTCCGGATTCAGATTCGCTTTCATGATCCCCCAGATCACATTCAGCGTATCATCCCAGACCTGATAGATCTGCCCGGATATCTCGTTCATATCCGTCTGCGACGACGCTTTCTGAAGTTCAGCTTCCAAGTCAGCCGCCTGTTCCTCTGTCGCGGCGATCTCCGCCGCGATCCGATCATATACTGACGTATACTCCTGGTACAAATAGCTGGAAAATCCCTCGCCCATGGTCTCATTATAAAGGCCATAGAATCCCAGAGTATCGCCCTGTATATCCCAATGAACCCAGTTTACATAATCTTCAGGCAGATCGGCCACCCGCGACTCCGGCAGATACAGATAAAGATCCTTTGCGCCGTCCAGACCATAGGCCTCCGTATAGATATAGTGGATCTGTTCGTCCGTGTTAATCTCCTCTCCGATTCCGTAAGGGTACTCGATCGACTCGATCTGAAATACATACGTGGTCTCATTCACCATCTCCGGCTCTGTAAATTTCCCGGAAAAATCGCAGTAATACAGGGTTCCATTGGAATAACCTTCGCCCGTATCCCCCATATCCGCGTCCTGATAATGCCCGTCGAATGTTCCGTCCGCGTGGATATCCATCGCCGTGTACCAGGCTCCCGCGCCGCTGCTGAAATAAAACTCCCGGCCCGCCAGATCCACGAATGTAAATGTTCCTGCCGACGCGGCGGACGGCTGGCCGTCCATTTCTGCAGATGCCGCACCGTCAGCTGCCTGCTGTCCCGCCTCGTCGATAACAGACATATCTTCCTCAGACTCATCTTCGGAAGACGGCTGACCGTCAGTCCCTCCGCCTTCCTTCGCCACAGAACTATCATCATGCGGTATATTCTCTGAAGACAGAAGAAATTCCTCCTTCTCCTTTGAAGACTCCGGCGCAGACAGACTTTCCGCTGCCCCAACCTGTACCTGCGTCTCTACTTCTGTCCGCCCGGACGGCACTTCTATCCGTTCATAGGTATGACCGCACCCGGCAAGGCTCTCCAAAAGCAAAGCGCCCGCAGCAACCAGTAATATCTTTCTCATAATTCTCTCCATTCCGCCTGAACGTCTCCTATTCTGCCGGACATTCTCTGCAAACGTCAGGCAAACCGCAACTCTCTCTGGAACTATCATAGCATATTACCGACAGAAATTTTTTTCTTTTTCCTTAAATTTTTTCGAAACCTTCTGCATCCAAAAACGCGCCTGTCCAGGACCGCAATTTCGGTACTGGCAGGCGCGAACATATGCTGTCTGTAATCGATTTCCGTCTGTTCAATGACGTATGATAAGTATCTCCAGGCGGCTTAAGTCGCCGCGAACTGGCTGTTATAAAGCTGGGCGTAGAACCCGCCCCGCGCCAGCAGTTCCTCGTGTTTCCCCTGCTCGACGATGTGACCGTCCCGCATGACCAGGATCACATCCGCTTCCCGGATCGTGGACAGACGGTGGGCGACGATAAAACTGGTGCGCCCCTCCATCATCTTGGCAAATGCTTTCTGGATCCGGATCTCGGTCCGCGTATCGATGGAGGACGTGGCCTCATCCAGGATCAGCATCGGCGGCAGACACAGCATCACGCGGGCGATACACAGAAGCTGCTTCTGCCCCTGGGACAGATTGCCGCCGTCCTCGGAGATCACCGTGTCGTAGCCCTGAGGCATACGCCGGATAAAGGAATGGGCGTGGGCTTCTTTCGCCGCCCGGATCACCTCTTCCTCCGTGGCGTCCGGCTTGCCGTAAGCGATATTTTCCCGGATCGTACCGGATTTGAGCCATGTCTCCTGCAGAACCATACCGTAATTGGCCCGCAGGCTCCTTCTGGTCATCTTCCGGATATCATGGCCGTCCACCCGCACCGCACCGGAGTCCACATCGTAGAACCGCATCAGCAGATTGATGACCGTGCTCTTGCCGCAGCCGGTGGGACCGACGATGGCGATCCGCTGACCAGGCTTCACGTCCAGGTTGAAATTCTCGATCAGCTTCACATCGCTCCGATAGGAGAAATACACATGGTCCATAGCCACGCTTCCGTCCGCCTGCTGAAGTTCCGCTGCATCCGCGGGCTCCGGCGAAAGCGGCTCCTCGTCGATCAGTTCAAAGACCCGCGCGGCGGAGGCAAACGCGTTCTGCAGCTCCGTCACCACGCCGGAGATCTCATTGAACGGCTTCGTATACTGATTGGCGTAGCTTAAGAAAATGGACAGCTGTCCCACAGACAAAAGTCCCCGCACCGCCGCCAGCGCGCCCACGACGCCGACGCTGGCGTAGACCACGCTGTTGACGAACCGGGTGCACGGATTGGTGATCGAAGAGAAAAAGGTGGCGCGAAGGCTGTAGCCCCGAAGCCGCTCATTGATCTCCTCGAACTGCTCCTGAGCCTCGTCCTCATGGCCGAAGGCCTGGACGATCTTCTGATTGCCCAGCATCTCGTCCACCAGCGACGTCAGCTCTCCTCTTGTCTCCGACTGTTTCCGGAACATGACGTAAGTCCTCTTCGCGATGTAACTGGCCACCACAAGGGAAACCGGCGTCACGAAGACAACGACGACCGCGATGCGGTAATTAATGACGAACATGAAACCCAGCGTCCCCAGGATCGTGATCACGCCGGTGAACAGCTGCGTAAAGCCCATCAAAAGCCCCTCGGAGAACTGATCGATGTCCGCGATAATGCGGCTGATCACATCTCCCGACGGATGGGAATCGATATAGCGCAGAGGCAGAACCTCCAGATGGCCGAATGCCCTCGTGCGGATATCCTTGACCACCTGATAGGTGATCCGGTTATTGATATGGTTCATCAGCCACTGGGCGGCGCCGGTTACGGCTACTACCGCCGCCATCCGGTACAGAATGGTCCTGATACCGGTGAAATCCACATTGCCCGGCGCGACGATCAGATCCACAGCGTCGCCCACCAGAATCGGCGCGTAGAGCGTGGCGGCCACCGTTACACCCGCCAGGATCAGGGACACCAGCACCCACCATTTATAATTGCCGATATAGGCAAGGACACGTTTGATCGTGGAACGATGCTGAAGCAGCTGGGCGGACGCCCTGCTTTTAGCCGGTTTTTGTGCCTTTTTTGTGTCTGTCTTATTCATGGCCGGCTTCTGCGCTTCGGCCGCGCCGTTTTCCCTCGCAGCCGGCTTCTGCATCTCGGCCGCGCATGTCTCTTTCTTAGACAGCTTTTGCGTCTTGACCGCATCTGCTTCTTTCACAGCCGCCTTCTGTGATCGACCGTTCTTTTCCTGCTTCTCAGCCACGCGCCCTCACCTCCTTCTCCGACAGCTGGGACAGGCAGATCTCCCGGTAGACCTCGCAGGTATCGAAGAGTTCCTCGTGGGTTCCCTGACCCACCATCTGCCCGTCATCCAATACCAATATCTTATCTGCGTTCCGAATCGTGGTCGCGCGCTGCGACACAAGGAACACGGTTATGTTCTTCGTATTCTCCCGAATCGCCTTCCGAAGCGCCGCGTCCGTCGCGAAATCCAGGGCCGACGCGCTGTCGTCCAGGATCAGGATCTCCGGCTGCCGCACCAGGGCGCGGGCGATGGTCAGGCGCTGCCGCTGGCCGCCGGACAGGTTCCGTCCGCCCTGCTCAATGGGCAGATCCAGTCCCTGTTCTTTGGAATCCACAAACTCCCGGGCCTGTGCGATATCCAGCGCCGCATAGATCTCCTCGTCCGTGGCGTCAGCCTTGCCCCAGAGCATATTCTCACGGAGCGTTCCTTTGAAAAGCACGGCCTTCTGCGGCACCACGCCGATCTTGTCCCGCAGCTGCCCGACCGGATAGTCGCGGACGTCTGTGCCGTCGATCCGCACAGCCCCTTCCGTCACGTCATAGAAGCGCGGGATCAGGTTCACCAGCGTCGATTTGCCGGAACCGGTGCCGCCGATGACGCCGATGGTCTGGCCGCTCATGGCGGTAAAGCTGATATCGGACAGGGACGCCTCCTGCGCGCCTGCGTAGCAGAAATCCATGTCTTTAAATTCTACCTTCGGAACGGTGTTTCGTGTCCGATCAGCGCTATAGCTCTCTGTCCGCTCCGCAGCGCGGCCTCCCGCTTGCGTTTCTGCGTTCACGCCAGACTTGACAACTGTATCCTCAGACACCTTCCCAAGCTCTGCCAAAGACCTATCTGCCGCCGTTGTTTTCTCTTCTGTATCTGTCCCGGAACGATCCGCATCTAAAAGAGCCTTCTCCGCTTCCGTCACGATCTTTCCATGGTTCTGCTCCTTAATACTGCCCTCCACATCAAACACCGCGCTGATCCGGTTGGCGCAGGCCAGAGACTTGGAAATGGTAATGATCAGATTCGCCAGTTTGACCAGTTCCACCAGGATTTGCGACATATAATTGACAAGGGCTACCACCTCGCCCTGGGTGATGATCCCCTCATCCACCTCCCAGGCGCCGGTCCAGACCAGCACGATGGTCGCCGCATTCACAATAATATAAGTCGCCGGGTTCATTAATGCCGATACCTTTCCCACAAAAACCTGGGAACGGACCAGCAGATCATTTTCCTCGTCGAATTTCTTAATCTCATCCGGCTGCCGGTTAAAGGCACGAACGACTCGCGCGCCCAGAAGGTTTTCGCGGGTAGTCAAAAGTACACGGTCAAGCTGCCGCTGCACCTTCTTATAGAGCGGCATACTCACGAGCAGCACGCCGAACACCACCACCGACAGAAGCGGGATCGCAACGACAAAGATCAGCGCCGCCCGCACATTGACCGTGAACGCCATGACCATGGCGCCGAACACGATGAACGGCGACCGCAGGAAAAGCCGCAGCACCAGATTCACACCGGACTGCACCTGATTGATATCGCTGGTGATACGGGTGATCAGCGTCGAAGTTCCGATGGTGTCGATCTCCCGGTAGGACAGGCTGTTGATATGCTTAAACAGTTCATTGCGCACCGCCGTCCCGAAGCCCACCGCCGCCTTCGCGGAGAAATACTGAGCCGTCAGCGAGAAAGCCAGGCCGATCAGCCCCAGCAGGACCAGCACCCCTCCCATTTTCAGGATCTGGCCGGTATCCCGGTTATGAATGCCCACATCAATAATCTGGGCCATGACAAGAGGCACCAACAGATCGAACATAGCCTCCGTCATTTTCAGAAGAGGCGCCAGGATGCTCTCCAGTTTATACTTTTTCAGGTACTTCAGCAGTTTCCACATAAAAACCTCCGCAGGGGTATTTTAACAAATTCCTCTGCGGAGATTATACCAAATATTCCGGATATTACAAGGCAAAACTGCCTTTTCACGTCAGGTTTCGCGTTATTTCATTCTTAGTTCTTTCAAATTCACTCCCGAAACGTCAGCACATCCTAAAGCCTTCGCTTAATCTTCTACGTCAAAATTCTCCAGCAGCGTCTTCTTCCTCTCCGGCTTGTTGTCGCCGTGGCGCACCATGGACATGGTCACCATCGCCAGGGCCGTGAAGACGCAGGCATAGGGGAACAGCGTCCGATACGAAACATACTGCAGAAACGCCCCGACAGAATCGGCGTGAAGATCTGGGCCGACATGGAAAATGTATAGTAAAGACCGGTGTATTTGCCCACGTCGCCTGCCTTGCACATCTCCACCACCATCGGCAGCGAGTTGACGCTGACCGCCGCCCATCCCATGCCGATCAGCACGAAGCCGACATTGATGGCCGGATGGAACTCCTGAAAGAAGATCGCCGCGAAAAAGCTGATAAACATCAGCGCAAGCCCGCCCAGGATACACACCTTCCGGCCGAATTTCGCGGAAATGATCCCGATCGGGATGTAGCCGATGATCGCGGAAACCGTCGCCACCATCAGGCAGTTGGCGAAGCCGCCGCCCGCCATCCCCCACACCACGCGGGCGTAGCGGGAAAATGCGGTCGTGACCGCGTTGTATGCCATGAACCACAGAAAGATCGACAGAAGGATCAT
>CANPZZ010000107.1 GCA_947589125.1 uncultured Lachnospiraceae bacterium | reverse complement strand
AATCTGGACTTCGCCGACGTGCAGACCGTCATGATCGACAAGGGCATCGCCCATATCGGCATCGGCCGCGCCAAGGGCGACGAGAAGGCTCTGGAGGCTGTGAAGCAGGCGGTATCCAGCCCGCTTCTGGAGACTACCATCGAGGGCGCTTCCCACGTTATCATTAATATCTCCGGCGACATCAGCCTGATCGAGGCCAATGAAGCCGCAAGCTATGTACAGGAACTGGCCGGCGAGGATGCCAATATCATCTTCGGCGCCATGTACGACGAGAACGCCCAGGATGAGGCGACGATCACCGTTATCGCTACCGGACTGGACGAGCAGCAGAACGGCGTCTCCGTGGCCAAGGCCATGAACAGTGCCGGAACCGGCTTCGCTTCCTTCCGTCCGTCCAAGACAGCGGGAGCTGCTGAGGCCGCGGCGACTTCTCCGGCGTCTCCGTCTTCCTTCGGAACCCGTCCGGTTCCCATGGGCGGTATGAGCGGCCAGACCAGCCAGGGTTATCGTCCTGCCGCGAACATGAAGGATATCACGATTCCGGATTTCCTGAAGAATAAGAGATAATCACCATATCATTACGGACATTATGAGGCGTCCCCGAAGGGGGCGCCTTTTTGCGTTGTCGATTCCTGATCTTTCTTTGTGAAAACCCTCGATTTCCGACGAGAAAAAAATCGATTTTACTCCCACCGTTTGACAAAATCCGAAAGTGAAACTGTCTATAATGGACGATGTGAGACAGGGGGGCCGGCCATTGCGGGTTGAGTTATACATCGACGTATTCTTCTTTGTGAACTTCGTGATGGATTTTCTGCTGCTGCGTTTGTCTGCCGGGATTCTGAAAAAGAAAGTAAGTCTCCGGCGTACTGCGGCGGCCGGAGCGGCCGGCGCCGCCGCGGCCTGCGCGGTCCTATGGATCCGGATACTTCTGCCGGAGAATGCCGTCTTCAGGCATCTGGGCGGGCCTGTATCCATAGCGGGGCCGGCGGCGGTCCTGTGCGCCGCGGCATTTGCACCGCGCAGCGTCAGAGAGCTTCTGAAGGAGATGCTCCTGCTCTTTTTTCTGGCCGGAGCGGCCGGCGGGCTTATGGAATTTCTGCTGGAGTATACAGGCGCGGGATACCTGGCGGCGATGCTTTTGAGAGGGGAAGCGGCCGCGGGACTTTCCTTTTTCATGTGGGTATTCCTGGTATGCGGAAGCGTATTTCTGTTCCGGTATCTGTGGATGACCGTGACGGAAACGCGCCGGGAGAGGGAGGCGCTCTGTCCGGTGACGCTGTCCGTCGGGGACAGAAGCCTGCAGGTGACAGCGTACCGTGACAGCGGGAATATGCTTACGGAGCCCGAAAGCGGACGGCCTGTCAGTATCGTATCGGAGAGGGTATGGCGCGAGGTTATTCGTGTGGCGGCAGCGCAGAATAAGGAGATCCGTGTCATTCATATCCGGTATCGGACAATAGGAAGCCCGTTGGGAGTAATGGAAGCAGCACAGATTGATTCCTTAGAGTTATACTTAAGGCCGGGAGCGGCCGAACATCTGCTACCGGGTCCGGAATCCTCTGCTGCAGGGATGGAACGGGAGCTTCATCCCTGGATTGCCCGGGCTCCATTTCCCCTGTCACGGGAGGGCAGTTATGAGATGCTGCTCCACAGAGACTTATAATTTCACATCAAAAGGAGGAATCACCCATGGTGGTCAAGGTATCAATTCCGAACCGTTTTCATTTTAAGGCGGTGCCAAGTTTCAAGAAAATGCTGTTTCAGAAGGAGGGAGAGATCCATTATATCGGAGGCGCGGACATCCTGCCGTCACCTCTCGGAAGCGAGGAGGAGAACCGCGTGATCCAGCTTCTGGGAACCGAGAGGGATAAGGAAGCGCGCCAGACCCTGATCGAGCATAATCTGCGGCTGGTCGTCTATATCGCGAAGAAATTCGACAATACGAGCGTAGGCGTGGAAGATCTGATATCCATTGGAACCATAGGACTGATCAAGGCGATCAATACATATAACAGGGACAAGAACATCAAGCTGGCAACCTACGCTTCCAGGTGCATTGAAAATGAGATCCTTATGTATCTGCGGAGAAATAACAAGACCAAGCTGGAGGTGTCCATCGACGAGCCTCTCAATGTGGACTGGGACGGCAACGAACTGCTCCTGTCGGATATTCTGGGAACCGATGAGGACGAGATCTACAGGAACCTGGAGCAGGAGACGGAGCGGGATCTCCTCAATACGGCGATCAGCCGTTTAAGTCCGAGGGAGAAGAAGATCGTGGAGCTGCGATATGGCCTGACTACGGCGGATGGGGAGGAAATGACCCAGAAAGAGGTGGCGGATCTGCTGGGGATATCCCAGTCCTATATTTCCAGGCTGGAAAAGAAGATCATGAAGCGGCTGCGCCGCGAGATCGTGCGGTTTGAATAGAGATCCTTCCATACATTGAAAGCGGTCCTGTCGGGGCTTACGGCGCCTGTTTCCGGAGAGCGGTTTTTGTTTCCGGAGACGGGGCCGGAAGGGCCCCTGGCGGGATCTTTTTCTGTTTTCATACGGAAGAAATACCATCCGAAGGTTCCGCAAAAACCGGTGGACGAATTCGAAATGTCTGCTATAATGAGCATATGATAAAGAGAATAGACCTGCCGGAGAAGATATAAGATGAAAAACAGAACTTTGAATTACCAGCATACGATATGGGCAAGTTATCTGGGCTATGTGACCCAGGCGATCGTTAATAACCTGTCGCCACTTTTATTCCTGACCTTTCAGTCCCAATACGGGATCTCTCTGGATAAGATCACATGGCTGATCACGCTGAATTTCGGGATCCAGCTTACGGTGGATCTGGCGTCTGCGGTTCTGATCGATAAGATCGGATATCGTACCGGCGTGATCGCCGCCCATATAAGCGCTGCTTTGGGACTTGCCGGTATGGCGGTGCTGCCTGGGTTTACCGGGGAATTTTTCGGCAGCGCCTACGCGGGACTTCTGGTCTGCGTGGTATTTTATGCGCTGGGAGGCGGTCTGATCGAGGTGCTGATAAGCCCTATCGTGGAGGCGTGCCCGACGGAGGGCAAGGCTGCTGCCATGAGCCTTCTGCATTCCTTCTACTGCTGGGGACAGATGGCCGTAGTGTTTCTGTCCACGGTGTTTTTTGCTGTGGCGGGAATGGGAAGCTGGCGGATCCTCTGCGTGTTATGGGCGTTTCTTCCGGCCTGCAACGCATTTTATTTCTGGAAGGTTCCCATAAGGACGCTGGAGGAAGAGCATGAGACTATGCCGCTTCCGCGGCTGCTCCGCCAGAAAATATTCTGGGTATTCTGCGTGCTGATGCTGTGCGCGGGAGCGTCGGAGCTGGCTATGAGCCAGTGGGCGTCCGCCTTCGCGGAATCGGGGCTGCATGTGAACAAGGCGCTGGGAGATCTGGCAGGTCCCTGCATGTTCGCGGCGCTGATGGGTACGGCCAGGGTACTGCACGCGAAGCTGGCGGACCGGATCCCGCTGATGCGGTTTATGATCTGCTGCGGGCTTCTGTGCATCGTAAGCTATCTGCTGGCGGTATACGCGCCGGTACCTCTGATGGGACTCGTGGGCTGCGGCATCTGCGGCTTTTCTGTGGGCGTCATGTGGCCGGGGACCTTCAGTCTGGCGACGGAGACGCTTAGGGGCGGCGGCACGGCCATGTTCGCGCTTCTGTCCCTGGCCGGCGATATGGGCTGCTCCTTAGGGCCGACCGTAGTGGGAATGGCGTCGGTGGAGTCGGGAGACTTAAAGAGCGGGCTGATGATGGCGGTTCTGTTCCCGATCCTTCTCTGCATCGGGATGCTTCTGTGGAAGAGGCTGAGCATCGGGGAGGAGCCGCAGCGTTCGCCGGAATGAACCGCGGAACAGACAGCGGGATCGATCCGGCAGCGCAGAGATCGAAGGACAGGGAGGAGAAGATAAGCGGTGAAAGAGGGCTATTACACATCCGGCGAATTCGCGAAGAAAGCGAATGTGACGATCCGGACGATCCGGTTTTATGACAAGCAGGGCATCTTAAAGCCAAGCCGGGTAGGCGAGAACGGCTACCGGTTGTACACCGACGAAGATTTCGGACGGCTGCAGCGGATCCTGTCCCTGCGCTATCTGGGGTTCTCGCTGGATGAGATCATGGCCATGCCGATGGGAGACGACGCGGAGGATGTAGCCCGGTCGCTGGCGATGCAGAAGGATCTGATCCGCAAGCGCATACGCCATCTGGAAAGTATGAACCAGGCCCTCGAGGATACGGAGCGGATGGTCGGCGGATCGCGGCAGGTGGACTGGAGCCGGATCCTGCATCTGATCCATCTTACGAACATGGAGCACGCGGTGGTAGAGCAGTACAAATCCGCCGTCAATATCGATGTGCGGATCGGACTTCACCGGCGTTTTTCCCACAATCCGGTCAGCTGGTTCGCCTGGCTGGCGTCGCAGATCGATTTCGGCGCGGCGAAAGATATCCTGGAAGTGGGCTGCGGCAACGGGGAGCTGTGGCAGCGTGTGGAGCCGGAGATCATTGCCGCAGGAAATATCTTTGTGACGGATGCGTCGGAAGGCATGGTAGAGGACGCGGCGGCGCGGCTGGAGACGGCCCTGCGGGAGCGGAAGAAGGAAGCGGATGGCGGCAGAGGCAGCGGCGGAGCGGACGCAGGCTGCAGCAGCAGAACGGACGGAGACGGCAGCGGCGGAACGGACGCAGGCAGCAGCAAAGCGGACGGAAACGGCAGCGGCGGAAGAGGACTGCATTTCCGCGTGGAGGACTGTCAGAAGCTGTCTTATGAGGACGGCTCCTTCGATGCGGTCATCGCGAATCATGTTCTGTTCTATGTAAAGGATATCCCTCAGGCGCTGCGCGAGATCCGGCGTGTGCTTCGGCCGGACGGCGTATTTTACTGCAGCACCTATGGGAGCAGACATATGAAAGAGATCACGTCGCTGGTGCAGGAATTCGACCCGCGGATCACGCTTTCCGACGTGGCCCTCTACGAGCTGTTCGGCCTGGAGAACGGCCGCGCCATGCTCGAACAGGTCTTCGGCCGGGTGGAACAGGTCCTGTACGACGATTATCTGCTGGTCGACGAGGCGGAGCCGCTTCTCGATTACATTCTTTCCTGTCACGGGAACCAGGGAGAGTATTTAAACCAGCGGAAAGACGAGTTCCGGAAATTCCTGCAGAAGAAGATCGAAGAGAAGGGCGGGATCCGCATCACGAAGATGGCGGGAATGTTCGTCTGCCGGAAGTGAAGAACGATCCGCGGGATTGACTTTTCCTCATACCGGTATTATTATTTTATCGAAAAAAGGACGAAACGAGGAAAGGCATAAAACCATGGGTACGATCATCAATGTGTCCGCCGTGATCCTTGGCGGCATCTTAGGGAAATTTCTCAACGCCGGCGCGGTGAAAAAATACGAGGCATCCCTGATGCACGCGCTTGGTCTCTGCACGCTGTTCATCGGGATAGGCGGCGTGCTCTCCGGAATGCTGACGTATGAAGACGGCGCGTTCGGAACGCGGGGAACGATGCTGATCATTTTTTCAATGGTGCCCGGTACGCTCGCGGGAGAACTGCTTCATATCGAGGATCATCTGACAAATTTCGGAGAACGCATCAAAAAAGCGGCGAAGGCTGCCAATGACACAAGATTCGTGGACAGTTTTATGGCGAATACCCTCGTGATCTGCGTCGGCGCGATGGCGGTCATCGGATCGCTGGAGGACGGTCTGAGCGGCGATTACTCCATGCTGGCGGCCAAAGCCGCCCTCGACTGCGTGATCACGCTGATCTTTGTCTCCACGATGGGGATCGGCGCAATGTTTGCGGCGATTCCTCTGGGACTCTATCAGGGGAGCATCACGCTGCTCGCGCATGTGATCGCGCCGTTTCTCACAGACGCGCTCATCGGCGATCTGTCCCTGATCGGCTCCGTTCTGATCACGGGCGTGGCCATTAATCTGATCTTTCAGAAAGGGATCCGGCTGGCCAATATGCTGCCGGCCATTCTGGGCCCGGTGATTTATCATCTGATCATTCTGCCGCTGTTATAAAATTTTGAAAAAGCACTTGACAGTGACGTAACGTAACCCTTTATAATGTGTCCAGACGGTACATTTTGCAAATGACACCGAGCCGGTTGTTATTACAAATGGACGCATGATAAGTGGTTCTGTTTTGTCTGTGGCAAACGGATCCGTGAAAGAAAAGGAGAACGCAGTCATGAAAGGTATCATACTGGCCGGGGGCTCCGGCACCAGGCTTTATCCGCTGACCATGGTCACATCCAAGCAGCTGCTTCCGATCTACGATAAACCGATGATCTATTATCCGCTGTCGGTGCTGATGAGCGCCGGCATCCGGGATATCCTGATCATCTCCACGCCGGACGACACGCCGCGTTTCGAGCATCTCTTAGGCGACGGTCATCAGTTTGGGATCCACTTATCCTACGCGGTGCAGCCGTCGCCGGACGGGCTGGCACAGGCGTTTATCATCGGCGCGGATTTCATCGGGGACGATCATGTGGCGATGATCCTGGGCGACAATATTTTCGCGGGCCACGGGCTGAAAAAGCGGCTTCTGAAGGCGGCCAACAAGCAGAGCGGGGCCACCGTGTTCGGTTACTATGTGGACGATCCGGAGCGGTTCGGCATCGTGGAGTTCGATTCCGACGGACACGCCATTTCCATCGAGGAGAAACCGAAGAACCCCAAGTCCAACTATTGCGTGACCGGGCTTTATTTCTACGACAACCGGGTCGTGGAGTACGCGAAAAACCTGAAACCGTCGGCCAGGGGCGAGCTGGAGATCACGGACCTGAACCGGATCTATCTGGAGGAGGGCCATCTGGAGGTGGAGCTTCTGGGACAGGGCTTTACGTGGCTGGATACGGGGACCCACGAGTCCCTGGTGGACGCGACGAATTTCGTGCGCACCATGGAGTCCCACCAGCACAGAAAGATCGGCTGCCTGGAGGAGATCGCCTATCTGAACCACTGGATCACCAGAGATCAGCTTATGGAGAACATCGAGCCGCTTAAGAAGAACCAGTACGGGCAGTATCTGATGGACGTGCTGGCGGGGAAATTTATTGACAAGGAATTCAAGTGATTGACAGAAAGAGAGGATGACAGAATATGAAAATTCTGGTAACAGGCGGCGCCGGCTTTATCGGCGGCAATTTCGTACATTACATGGTGAACAAATATCCGGAAGATCAGATCGTGAACCTGGATCTTCTGACCTACGCCGGCAATCTGGAGACATTAAAGCCGGTGGAGGACAAGCCGAATTACAAGTTCGTGAAGGGCGATATCGCCGACGAGCCGTTCATCATGGATCTGTTTGAGAAGGAGAATTTCGATATCGTCGTGAATTTTGCGGCGGAGACCCATGTGGACCGGTCCATCACGAATCCGGGAATCTTCGTGCAGAGCAATGTAATGGGAACCCGCGTCCTTCTGGACGCATCCCGCAAATACGGCGTGAAGCGCTACCATCAGGTGTCCACCGACGAGGTCTACGGCGACCTGCCGCTGGACCGGCCGGATCTGTTCTTTACTGAGGAGACGCCGCTTCATACCTCCAGCCCCTACAGCTCCTCCAA
>CANPZZ010000106.1 GCA_947589125.1 uncultured Lachnospiraceae bacterium | reverse complement strand
GCCTGCGGACGCTCTTCGGAAGCACGGACTCCTTGTACTCGTCGCTCTGCTCCTCGAACAGATCCATACACGGCATGGACACCACGCGGACCTTCATGCCTTCTTCCGCCAGTACCGCTTTCGCCTTCACCGCCAGCTCCACCTCGGAACCACTGGCAATCAGAATCACATCCGGCGTGCCTTCGCAGTCGTCGGTGACGTAGCCGCCCTTCAGCGCCTCCTTGCTGCTGCCGGGCATCGGAGCCAGGTTCTGGCGGGTCAGCACCAGGGCCGTCGGGGTCTTCGTGGAAGTCATCGCGCTGTACCAGGCAGCCGCCGTCTCCACCGCGTCGCAGGGACGGAATACGTGGAAATTAGGCAGCGCCCGCAGCATGGCCAGCTGCTCGATGGGCTCGTGTGTCGGGCCGTCCTCGCCGACGCCGATGCTGTCATGACTGAATACAAAGGTCAGCGGCAGTCCCATGATGGCGGAAAGTCTCGCCATGGGCTTCGTGTAATCGCTGAACACAAAGAACGTAGCCACATAGGGCTTCAAACCGCCGTGCAGCGTCAGGCCGTTGCCAATGGCGGCCATCGCCTGTTCGCGGACGCCGAAATGAAGGTTCCGGCCTTCCGGAGTCGCTGCGGAGAAATCGCCGGCGCCGGACATATTAGTCTTATTGGACGGAGCCAGGTCCGCGGAACCGCCGAACAGGTTCGGCAGCTTATCTTTCATATAGTTAATGACCTTGCCGGACAGATTCCGGGTGGCCTCCGGCTTCTCGGACTGCTTCCAGAAATCGGCGTCGTCCCAGAAGATCTCCGCGGCCTTCTCGTCATGGTACTGGTTCCAGAGCTTCTCCATCTCCGGATATTCCTGGCAGTAAGCGGCAAACATCACGTTCCACGCGTTCTCCGCGTCCACCTTGCTGTCCGCCAGCGCCTGATAATGAGCGTAGACCTCATCCGGCACATAGAACGGTTCCTGAGACGGCCACTCTAAAAATTCCTTCATCTCCCGGATATTGTCGTCGCCCAGCGGCTCGCCATGGGCGCTGGCCTTGCCCTGCTTCGCCGGGCACCCGTAACCGATCTGGGTCTTCACGGTGATAAAGGACGGTTTGCTCAAATCCGCTTTCGCCATCTCGATGGCCGCGCCGATCGCTTCCAGGTCATTGCCGTCCTCCACGGTGATGGTCTGGAACCCGAAGGCCGCCATTCTCTCCTGCACGTTCTCCGTGAAAGCGATATCCGTACTTCCCTCGATGGAAATGCTGTTGGAATCATAGAGCACGATCAGCTTGCCCAGCTTCAGCGTCCCCGCCAGGGAGAAGGCCTCGGAGGAAATACCCTCCATCATGCAGCCGTCGCCGCCCAGCACAAAGGTATAATGATCCACCACCGGATACTCGTCCTTATTAAATACCGCCGCCAGATGCTTCTCCGCCATCGCCATGCCGACCGCCATCGCCATGCCCTGACCCAGCGGTCCGGTCGTTGCCTCGACGCCCACCGTGTGCTTATACTCCGGATGTCCCGGCGTCAGGGAGCCGAACTGACGGAAGTTCATCAGATCCTCCTTCGACAGATTTCCATATCCATACAGATGCAGAAGCGAATACAAAAGCATGGAGCCGTGGCCGCCGGACAACACGAACCGGTCGCGGTTCGGCCAGTCCGGATCCGCCGGATTATGGTTCATATGGTTGGCCCACAGCTCATAGGCCGCGGCCGCCGAACCAAGCGGCAGTCCGGGATGTCCCGATTTCGCCTTCTGGATCGCGTCCGCCGACAACACGCGGATCGCGTTTACTGCCTGTTCCTGTACTGTTTTCATAGTCAGTAATCTCCTCTTCTCATATCTCAGAACTGGTTTTGCAGCTTCGCGGCGGACCCGCAGGGCCGTACCCGCAGGAACCCGCACTTCACACAACTTTCTCTCACGGATTCCTGCCACACACAGACGACCTATTTCACAGGTTCTCGCCCTCACGCAGGAGCCCGTTTTCACAAGCACCGTCCCGCACATCGCTCTGCCGTCCGCTCTTAGCCATGATTATATACCAGTTTTCTGTTTTTGTCATCCGTTCGGATGCAATTCACGAATCTTATTTCCCCTGCCCGTAATACGCGTTAGCCCCATGCTTCCGGTAATAATGCTTGTCCTGCAGCTCCTGCGGCGCCGGCTTCACCTCCGGGTTCAGCCACTCGCACCGCGCCGCCATCTTCGCCACTTCCTCCAGCACCACCGCGTTATGTACCGCCTCATGGGCGTCCTTCCCCCACGTAAACGGCCCGTGGTTCTTGCAAAGCACCGCCGGCGTCGCCTCATAATCCAGGCCATTTCCCTCGAAATGATCCGCGATCAAAATCCCGGTATTCAGCTCATAAGCCTCCTCGATCTCCTCTTTCGTCAAATTCCGCACGCAGGGCACCGTGCCGTACAAATAATCCGCGTGGGTCGTCCCGTAACATGGAATTCCCCGTCCCGCCTGCGCCCAGCTGGTCGCCCACGGCGAATGCGTATGCACCACGCCCCCGATCTTCGGAAACCGATTATACAGCACCACATGCGTCGCCGTATCCGAAGAAGGATTCAGCTTCCCCTCCACCTTCTTCCCGTCCAGATCCACGACCACCATATCCTCCGGCGTCAGCTTATCATAATCCACCCCGCTGGGCTTGATCACGAACAGCCCTGCCTCCCGGTCGATCCCGCTCACATTCCCCCATGTAAACGTCACCAGCCCGTATTTCGGCAGCAGCATATTCGCCTCATAAACTTCTTTCTTCAGCTGCTCAAGCATCTCTCTTTCATCTCCTTCTCAGATCAGGAACTCCAGCGCCGCCTTCTCGATCCCGATCCCCTTCTTATACCGCTCGATAAACTTCTCAAATCCTTCCACCGCACACGGATCCGGCCGCATCTCCTCGCCCTTGTTCCCCGCGAACACCTTCTCCGCCAGGAAATGCCCCAGGCTCTCATCCTTATCTTTATGGATCATATACGACGCCAGCAGCGCCATCCCCCACGGACCGCCCTCTCCGGCCGTCTCCATCACCGACACCGGCGTATCGATAGCCGCCGCCAGGAATCCCTGTCCAACGCCCTTCGTCTTAAATAATCCTCCATGTCCCAGGATCGAGTCGATCTTCACATGCTCCTCTTTCAGCAGGATATCCATGCCCACCTTCAGCGCCCCCAGCGCCGTGAACAGATTCGCCCGCATGAAATTCGCCAGATTGAACTTACTCTCCGGCGACCGCACAAACAGCGGCCGTCCCTCGCTGACGCCGGTAATATTCTCCCCGGACAGATACCCGTAGGACAGCAGTCCCCCACAGTCCGGATCTCCCTCCAGCGCCTTGTTATACAACGTCCCAAACAGCGTATTCATATCCAGCTTCACCCCAATGCTGTCCGCGAACTCCTTAAACAACCCAACCCACGCGTTCAGATCCGACGTGCAGTTATTGGCATGGACCATTCCCACCAGGCTGCCGTCCGGCGTAGTCACCAGATCGATCTCCGGATACACCTTCGAAAGCTCCTTCTCCAGCACCACCATCGCAAATACAGAAGTTCCCGCGGACACATTGCCTGTCCGCTTCGCCACGCTGTTGGTCGCCGCCATGCCGGTTCCCGCGTCTCCCTCCGGCGGGCAGATAGGAATCCCCGCCTCCAGGGTTCCGCTCTCATCCAGCAGTCTGGCTCCCGCCGCCGTCAGCACGCCGGCCGGCTCTCCGGCCATCAGTGCCTTCGGCAGGATATCCCGAAGCTTCCACGGATAGCCCTTGTCCGCCACCAGATCGTCGAACTTCGCGATCATTTTCTCATCGTAATCCTTCGTCTCCGGATCGATGGGGAACATACCCGAAGCGTCGCCCACGCCCAGCACCTTCTCACCGGTCAGCTGCCAGTGGATGTAGCCCGCCAGCGTCGTGAAGAACGCCACGTCCTTCACATGCTCCTCGCCGTTTAAGATGGACTGGTACAGATGCGCAATGCTCCATCTCTGGGGAATATTGTAATGAAACAGCTCCGTCAGCGCCTCCGCCGCCGGACCGGTGATGCCGTTGCGCCAGGTGCGGAACGGCGCCAGCAGATTTCCTTCGCTGTCAAAGGCCATGTAGCCGTGCATCATGGCGGAGAAGCCAATAGCCCCCACCTTCGTCAGTTTCACGCCGTATTTGGCCTTCACGTCCGCTGCCAGCTTGCTGTAGCAGTCACGCAGGCCCGTCCAGATATCGTCCAGGCTGTAGGTCCAGACGCCATTCTCCAGCCGGTTCTCCCACTCGTGGTCGCCGGAAGCGATGGGCGTGTGGGACTCGTCGATTAAGACCGCTTTGATGCGGGTGGAGCCCAGCTCCAGACCCAGAACGCTGCTCTCGATTGCTTCTTTGATGCTTGCCATCTCATTTCCTCCTCTTACAATAAAGTCGCGGCAGTTAGATATCTAACAGCCAGTTAAAACTAACCGTTTCCCATTTTCCAAAGGCTCTCCGGCCTCCCGTCAGACGGAGCCGATTCGTCATCCGCGGCTCACAGGGAGCTGTAATGGATCCTCACCTGGATCGCCTGATTATAATTGCCGAATTTCCGGCCGAACAGCGTCAGGCCGCCTACATTGACCGCGTCCGAAGGCACCTCCAGCTTAAAGCGGACGCTGCTCCTGTAATTCAGTTCAAACTGGTCAATGTTCACTTCCGAGAGCTTCAGACCGTCCAGCCAGGTCCCCTGCCGGTCGATCACAATGGTCTTCAGCTGCCCATACTGGTTCCAGTTGGGGCTCCACCAGTCGGGAGTGAACGCCCCGTGCACATCGCCGAAATCCCCGGGACTGGTCCACATCCCCAGGTACACATCATTTAAGTAAAAGCTGATATCGGAAGGCCAGTCGCTGTTGGAGCCCGGCGCTTCCGAACCGATCTCCATGGAAAGAGAGAGCCGGTCGATCCGCGTGTGGGGCGGCAGAAGCACAGGAACCATATACTCCACATAGCCTTTGCCGAACCACAGGATCTCCGCGTACATCCGGTCTACATGGGAAAAATACCGCGGATCGTCTACTTCTCCGATCAGATAGTCGCCCGTGGCGATCCCGCAGGTCGGGCTGATCTCGCACGCCGTATAATGTCCTACCGGGATCTCCGTTTCGTATACATTTCCCGGATGCATCTCCGCCCCGGAAAGGACATCGATCAGAATTTTCTCCTGGCACACCCGGCAGACCTTCTGATTTCCGTGGCTTCCCCTCTCCGAAAGGACCTCCACGAGCCCGGCCTCCTCCAGAAGACGCATATGGCCGGTCAGAGCGCCGTTGGTCACTCCGAGGGCAGACGCCAACTCATTCATATTCATCTCCCCGTTGTCGATCAGAAGCCTTACGATCCGAAGCCGGATCTCCGAGGCCAGCGCCTTATACACCGGAAGACCGTCGTCCAGATTTTTAATGTGAATCATCGGCATTCCCCCTTCCTCACCAACGTTTCATCGGGCACCGGGCCGCGCGCTTTAACGCGCGTACCTCGGCGTAGCAGCCGCACTGCATGCAGGTGGCGTTATCCAGATGCGGACATTCCCGGCAGACCGAAAGACGCCGGTCATATTCCACGTCGTCCGCCCTCTCCGCCGCCGGCATGGCCTGCCGCAGGCGGACGACGCTCTGATAATACGTCTCCTTGCCGTCCATCTCATAGAGAAAGCAGCGGCGGCAGCGGCGAAGGGCCGGCTCACCGACGGCTTCCGGCGACAGCGACGGCTCCGCCGCAATGACAGTTTCCGGCGTCAGCGATAATTCCGACACAGACTCGGACTGCTTTATATGCGGCGCGACGGTCCTCATCGGACCGCCGCCTGAAACATTGTCGCGCACTGCCATGCCAACTACTCCGTGATCGTAAACGCCGCCACGCTGCAGACCGGCATTACCGCGGTAAATCCGCTGTCCGTCACCTGAATATCGCTCATCGCCTGCGGCTTCACGTTCTCCGGCGCATCAAACGTATTGTAAGCCCCCGCAGCTCCGGCCAGTACCGTGCCCTCCACCTTTCCGCGGCGGCCGATTCCGGACCACAGCACCTCCACGGGCGCGGCTTCCGTATCGCTCAAATTCGCCACGGTCAGAAGCACGCTTCCGTCCGCCGCCTGGCTGGCCGACACATGCAGGTTCGGCACCTGATCGCCGCAGGTGCCCACATTCTTCGTCTCCGCATAGGTCTCCAGCTGCTTCGCGTTCTGATGTCCCTTGTACATATGGAACACATGATAGCTGGGCGTCAGTACCATCTTGTCGCCCTCGGTCAGCACCATGGACTGAAGCACATTGACCGTCTGGGCGATATTTGCCATGACCACGATATCGCAGTGGTCATTGAAAATGTTCAGGTTGATGGCCGCCACCAGCGCGTCCCTCATCGTATTCTGCTGATAGAGGAAGCCCGGATTCGTGCCCGGCTCCACATCGTACCAGGTGCCCCACTCGTCCACCACCAGGCCCAGCTGATGATGCGGATTGGTCATGCGCATGATATTCGCATGATTCTCCACCAGTTCCTTCATCCGCAGCGTCTTCTTAAGAACGCTGTAATACTCTTCCGCCGTGAATCCGGTCGCGGCTCCCTTGTGATTCCAGTCGTCGCTGGGCAGCGTATAATAATGCAGGGAAAGCGCGTCGATCACATGGCCCGCTGTCCTGGCCACGGTCTCGGTCCAGCGGTAATCGCTTACATTGGCGCCGGAAGCGATCTTATAGATCTTATGCTCATGGTCATAATTGCGCAGATAGGTAGAATACTGACGGCACAGGTCGCCGTAGTACTCCGGCCGCATATTGCCGCCGCAGCCCCAGGCCTCGTTGCCGATGCCCCAGTATTTTACATGCCACGGCTCGTCCTGGCCGTTGGCGCGGCGCAGACTGGCCATCGGGGAAATGCCGCCCATATTGCAGTACTCGACCCAGTCGGAAAACTCCTGAACCGTGCCGGAGCCTACATTTCCGGAGATGTAGGGCTCGCAGCCCAGCTGGCGGCACAGTTCCAGGAATTCGTGGGTGCCGAAGGAATTGTCCTCGGTGACGCCGCCCCAGTTGGTGTTGACGATGGTCTTGCGGCTCTCCTTCGGGCCGATGCCGTCCTGCCAGTGATACGTGTCGGCGAAGCACCCGCCCGGCCAGCGGAGCACCGGGATATTCATATCCTTCAGCGCCTCCACCACGTCGGTGCGCATGCCGTTTACATTCGGGATATCGGAATCCTCGCCCACATACAGGCCGCCGTAGATGCAGCGCCCCAGATGCTCGGAGAAATGTCCGTAAATGTTCTTGTTGATGGTTCCTTTGGAACGGTTTCCATTGATAATGATACGCATGATACTGATCCTCCTTGCCGGAATGCCGGCCTGCCGCCGGTATTGGTCGTTTGCTTTTCACTTTTTATCATACAACATGCGCAGGCATTTTTCCAGTGGTTTTTATATTATTTTTAATTATTTTAAATTTTAGTAAAATATCAGGCTAAAAATGATCCGGCGCCGCAGCTGACTGCCGTGGCGCCGGATCATTTTCTACCATTCCGCTATTTTGTTTTACTCGCTTTTTCTGTCACTTCGCCGCCGCAAAACCCTTCTCCAGATCCGCGATGATATCGTCGATGTGCTCGGTCCCGATGGACAGGCGGATCGTGTTGGGCTTGATGCC
>CANPZZ010000105.1 GCA_947589125.1 uncultured Lachnospiraceae bacterium | reverse complement strand
TCAGATTTCCCTCGTCGCTTCCTTAAGCCACGCCCTCTCATCCTCATCCAGATACGGCGAGATCTTCTCATAGACCTGCTTATGATATTCGTTCAGATACGCAATGTCCCGCTTCTCCATCAGCGACACATCCAGCGCATCCAGATCGATCGGCACATAGGTCAGATACTCGAATTCCATGAACTGGCCGTACTCATTCTTCTCCGCCTTTTTGCACACCAGGAGATTCTCCGTGCGGACGCCGTGGCTTCCCTCGATATAGACGCCCGGCTCGTCGGAGCAGACCATGCCTTCCTCGAAGGCGGCCCATTCCGTCCGCTCCGGAACCGCCTTCCAGCGGAATCCCACCGGCGCCTCATGGACGTTCAGCAGATACCCGACGCCGTGTCCGGTGCCGTGGTTGAAATTGAGTCCCCGGCTCCAGAACGGCTCGCGTGCCACATAATCTAACGTCATGCCGCTGCTGCCGTAGAGGAATTTCACATGTCCCAGGCGCAGCATGCTCATGGCGACCAGCGTGAAATGCTCCCGCTCCTCGTCGGTAATCGGCCCCATGGCGATCGTTCTGGTGATATCTGTGGTTCCCTCGTAATACTGTCCGCCGGAATCCACCAGATACAGTCCCTTCGGCTCGATCACCGTATCCGATTCCGGCGTGGCCGAATAATGGCACATGGCCGCGTTGGGGCCGTAGGCGGAGATCGTATCGAAGCTCAGACCCAGATTGCCCTCCTGCTGCCTGCGCAGCTCCTCCAGATAGTCGGAAACGCTGATCTCGGTCATCGGGATCTTGCCGATATTCTTCTTCATCCAATAGATAAATTTCGTCACCGCCACGCCGTCCTTGATATGGGCGCGGCGCATATTCTCCACCTCGGTCGGATTCTTCACCGCTTTGGCCAGCGTGGCCGGATTGGTCTTGTCAATGGTCTTGTTGCTGTCGTCCAGATTGCTGACCAGCGCGTAATTGGTCTTTGACATCTGCAGCAGAACGCTTTCATTTCTGAAGGACTTCACAAACTCATAGATGTCGTTGTAAGGCCTTACGGTCACGCCGACTCCCTGAAGATAGTCTCTCACCTCGTCATTTAACGTCTTCCCGTTAATGAACAGATACAGATCATCCTCTGTCACAACCGCGTAGGACAGTACCACCGGATTGCAGGGCACGTCGTTGCCGCGGATATTTAAGAGCCAGACGATATCGTCCATGCTGGTCAGGATATGAACCGTGGCCTTCAGCTCCTTCATCTTTCCCCGCAGTTCGGCGATCTTAGCGGCGGCGGACTTGCCGGTGTATTTCTCATCCAGGATCCACACCGGCTCGGCGGACAGCGCAGGCCGGTCCGCCCAGATCTCTCCCACCAGGTCCAGCTCATAGGAAAATGTGATCTTCTTCTCTTCCAGCTTCTTCGCGAGCTTCTTTCCCTCCTGGCTGCTGACCACACGGCCGTCAAATCCCAGAACGCCGCCCTCCGGCAGCACGTCTGCCAGATAGTCCTCGATCTCCGGCACGCCTTCCTCGCCCATCTTCATCAGGGTGAAGCCGCTGCCCGCAAGTTCCTTCGCCGCCTGGACAAAATACCTTCCGTCGGTCCACAGGCAGGCTTCCTTTGCCGTCACCACGGCGGTTCCGGCGGACCCGGTAAACCCGGTCAGGAAGCGGCGGCATTTGAAATAACCGTCCACATACTCGGACAGATGGAAATCCGACGTCGGCACCATATAGGCGTCCACGCCGCGCTCTGCCATCAAATTGCGAAGCTTCTGTAGATTCTCGTTCATAGTCTGTATTCTCCTTTTCCTGCGAAAAGCGCGCTAATTTCGGTCTGTACATACGTATTTTCTGTGACCGGACGAATGCCGGCGCACTTTCGCGATATTCTTCTATTTTTGTCCGGCTCAGCCAAATACCCTCTGTTCAAATGCCATTCCAAAGCAGAATGAACAGACGCTTGCTGAAACATCCGGACCTTTCCCGGCATTATGCGCCCTCGATCAGCCCCAGCGCCGCGCAGGCCTTATACACGCCGTCGTCGGCGATATCGGCGGTCACATAGTCGGCCACCGCCTTTAACTCATCCGGCGCGTTTCCCATGGCGACGCCGCAGCCGACTTCCTGAAGGATCGCGTAGTCGTTCATACTGTCCCCGAATGCGTAGCATTTGCTGATATCCACTCCCAGATAATCGCAGAGACGCTTAAGTCCGACCGCCTTCGATTTCTCCTTCTCCATAATGTCGGCGCCCAGCCGCGACGCGATCAGCGGACAGTCCAGTTCCGGGAACGCCTCGGCGATCCTTACTGCCCCCTCTTCCCGGCCTATGTAGATCATGGTCCGCACCGGATAATCCAGCGCCTCCCACGGATCCTTAAAGTTCCTCATACTCTCGCCCCAGCGCAGGATATCGATCTCCACCACCTTGTCGGGATGGGTAAAATAATCCTCCGTGCCTGTGAGCCAGCCGATAGCCAGATCCTCCTTCTCGCCGAATTCCAGAAGTCTTCGGATCAGATCCTTCGGCATAAATGTCTCATAGATCAGCTTATCGCCTACCGTGATCTTCGTTCCGTCGTTATGGACGATGGCGTCCGGACGGATGATGTCCCGGTAAATGCTGCTGTTCGGCGCATCCATATCCCGCGCCGTTCCCAGCACAATACAGTAATTCTCACGCAGCTTATCAAGCGCCGCAATGGCGCTGTCCGGAATGGTCATAGTCGCGTGATTTAATAGTGTCATATCAAGATCAAAGCTGATGATTGGTTTCATCAAAACTCCTTTCGCGTAATCTCTTACTCAAACAGTTAATTTTCATCTTATCTGCACTTTTATTTTCATCTCCCGGACACAGCCGGATCCTATACCCAGCCGTTCTAAGCATTCTCCGTTTCCCCATCTTCCGGCTGCATCAGGGACTCCACATACGTCCATATCTCCTCGCGCCCCTGCTTGCTCATCGCGGAAAACGGCAGGAGCACATCGTCCTTTTCCATCCCCAGCCCTTCCCGGATCATTTTCACCTGCTTTGCCGTCTGGCTGCGGTTGATCTTGTCCAGCTTGGTGGCGACGACCACCGGCCGGAAGCCGTTATAGACGATCCAGTCGTACATGGTTTTGTCATTGGCCGACGGCTCATGACGGATATCCACCAGCAGAAATACGCAGAGCAGCGATTTCGAACGATGAAGATAATCCTCGATCATCTTCCCCCAGGACTGCTTGACGGCCACGGCGATCTTCGTATATCCGTAACCGGGAAGATCTACATAGTAAAACGCATCGTTGACATGGTAGAAATTCACGGTCTGGGTCTTGCCCGGCTGGGAAGAGGTGCGCGCCAGGGACTTCCGGTTCATCAGCGCGTTGATCAGGGAGGATTTCCCTACGTTGGACTTGCCGGCGAAGGCAAATTCCGGCTGGTCATGGACCGGGAACCGGCTGGTAACGCCGCATACGGTCTCCAGTTCGGCAGTCTTAATAATCATAAAACTTTCATCCTTTCCAGTGCTGTCATGCCGTCGCATTCCTGTTTCCGCCGCCGACAAACGCCTCAGCGATCACTTCTTCCATATCCTTCACGAAAATGATACTCAGCCCCCGCGTGATCTCCCTGGACAGTTCCGCGATGTCCGGCCGGTTCTTATCCGGCACCAGAACGCGGCGGATATGGGCCATCTTGGCCGCCAGGATCTTCTCCTTCAGGCCTCCGATCGGCAGGACACGGCCCCGGAGCGTGATCTCTCCGGTCATGGCCAGCTTGCAGTCCACGGCATGTCCGGTGACTGCGGACAGCATGGCCGTAGCCATGGTGATTCCGGCGGACGGCCCGTCCTTGGGCACAGCGCCTTCAGGAATATGGATATGTAGATTATGCTTCTCAAAATACTCGTCGTCCACGCCGTACCTCGGGCAGACGGAGCGGACATAAGTCATCGCGATCTGGGCGGATTCCTTCATTACATCGCCCATCTGGCCGGTCATCTTAAGTTCTCCCTTGCCCGGCATGGTATTGACTTCGATCTGCAGCGTATCGCCGCCCACGCTGGTCCAGGCCAGGCCGCGGACGATGCCCACCTGGTCCTCCTCGTTGGCGTCCTCAAAGGAGACCCGCTCCTTGCCCAGATATTTCTCCAGATTGGACTCGGTAACGCGAACCTTGTGCGGCGCCGCCTTCCGGATCTCTGCAGCCATCTGTATATCGGCAGCCTCCGCTTTCCCTGTCTCCGCTTTCCGTCTTCCGCCTTGTCTGCGTCTGCCGGCGTCCGCAACAGTTCCGGTGCCTTCGCCAGCCCTGACGATTCCGTCAGATCCGGTGCCAGCGGAACTGCCAGCGCCTGATACAACTCCTGCACGGCCCTGGCTCTCCAGATACTCCCGCGCCGCCTTCCGGCAGATATCGCCGATGCGCCGCTCCAGGTTCCGGACGCCCGCCTCTCTGGTATAATTATGAATAATCTTCTTCAGCGCGCCGTCGCTGATCGTCAGCTGATCTTCGGTCAGTCCGTTGCGTTCCAGCTGCTTATTTACCAGATAATCCCGGCCAATGTGGAATTTCTCATTCTCCGTATAGCTGTTGACCTCGATGACTTCCATACGGTCCAGAAGGGGCCGCGGGATCGTCTGGGTCGTATTGGCCGTCGCGATAAAAAGCACCTGGGACAGATCGATGGGCGTCTCCACATAATGGTCGCGGAACCGCACGTTCTGCTCGCCGTCCAGCACCTCCAGAAGCGCTGAGGACGTGTCTCCCTTATAGTCGCTCCCCACTTTGTCGATCTCATCCAGAAGCATTAACGGATTGCAGACGCCGGCCTGCCTGAGTCCCTCTACCAGACGGCCGGGCATGGCTCCCACATAGGTCTTTCTGTGGCCGCGGATCTCCGCCTCATCCCGGACGCCGCCCAGGCTGATGCGGACATATTTCTTATTCAATGCTCTCGCGACCGAGCGGGCGATCGACGTTTTGCCGGTACCTGGAGGCCCCACCAGACAGAGGATCGGACCGTTGCCCTTCTTTGTCAGCGTGCGCACAGCCAGATATTCCAGCACCCTCTCTTTTACTTTCTCCAGGCCGTAGTGGTCTTCATTTAAGATCTCCTCGGCGTGGACGATATCGTTATTGTCGCGGGACGCCTTCTTCCACGGCAGTTCCAGCAGCGTCTCGATATACATGCGGAGAACATTGGCCTCCTGACTGGACGCCGGCATACTCTCGAAACGGGCGATCTCCTTCTGAAGCTTCTCCTTCGTCTCCTTGTCCGCCTTCAGCTGCTCCAGCTGGCGGCGGTACTCGTCCGCCTCCGTAGACGGATTGTCCTCTCCCAGCTCTTCACGGATCAGCCGCATCTGCTCCCGCAGGATATAGTCCTTCTGGTTCTTATTGATAGAATTCTTCACTTTCTCCGAAAATTCCTGCTTGATGCGCGCCACTTCCACCTCTGTCATCAGATGACGCACCAGAACCTCATAACGGCTTCCGGAGAAAATTGCTTCCAGGTATTCCTGACGGATCGTATAATCCCAGGGAACCTGCACAGCGATCTGGAGCATCAGTTCGTCGAGATCCTGGATCGTCTGCAGATTCGGGACTACGTCGTGCCCGAATTTCGGATTCTCCTGTCCGTATTCCTTCAGCTTGTCTTTCAGGATCCGCGCCATGGCCTCCCTGGATGCGTAATCCATCTCCGCCCCCCTTACATAAGGCAGATGGGCGATCTCACCGACCAGCATGGGATCCGTCTCATCCAGGCAGAGAAGCTCCGCCATCTGGATACCTTCCACCATGACCCGGACGATATTGCCCGGCATTTTCACCAGCTGTTTCACCTCGGAAATAGTTCCGATATGGAACAGATCCGCCTGTTCCGGCTCAGACACATCCGGAGAGCGCTGGGTAAGCAGGAATATCTTCTGATCGTTGACCATGGCCTTCTCCACGGCCGTGACCGATTTCCTGCGGCTGATATCAAAATGAACCATCATCGTCGGCAGGACCGTCAGGCCCCGCAGCGCGATGACAGGCATTGTCATAACCGTATCTTCCATTGCTATTTCCTCCATGCGGAATCCCCGCCGCGCACAGCATCCTGACCGAAAATGCAGCGCCATGATGCCGGCCGCTTCTCCCGCGCGCGCAGTGTCAGGAAAGGGTGGGAACTCCTGCGCCCCACCCTTTTCTCTTCTTATGCCGGTCTTACGCGATCTCTCCCGGCTTATCTTTCTTGAACTTCCTTGCAAATGACATTCTCGGAACCTCTGTGTCACGGCGCACGATATCCGCCTCGCCGGTTCCGTCGATCACGTCTTTGGTGATCGTACAGATTCCTATGGTTCCGTCCGACGGGATCTCGTACATCAGATCCATCATCGCCTTCTCCATGATCGAACGCAGACCTCTGGCTCCCGTCTTATGCTCCATGGCCAGACGCGCTACCTCCAGAAGAGCTTCGTCCGTGAATTCCAGCTTCACGTCGTCCAGTTCGAACAGCTTCTGGTACTGCTTGACCAGCGCGTCCTTCGGCTCCTTTAAGATCCGCAGAAGCGCTTCCTCGGTCAGAAGTTCCAGGGCCACCGTGATCGGCATACGTCCGATAAACTCCGGGATCAGTCCGAACTTGATCAGATCCGCCGCCTGCACCTGCTTGAGAAGCTTGTCGATATCCGAATTGTTCCGGTCAACGATCTCGGAATTAAATCCGATGGAACCGGTATTTAAACGGTTCTCGATGATCTTCTCCAGTCCGTCAAAAGCGCCGCCGCAGATGAACAGGATATTGGTCGTGTCGATCTGCAGCACCTCCTGATGGGGATGCTTGCGTCCGCCCTGAGGCGGAACATTAGCCACGGTTCCCTCCAGGATCTTCAGAAGAGCCTGCTGCACGCCCTCGCCGGATACATCCCTGGTGATAGATACATTCTCCGACTTCTTGCCGATCTTGTCGATCTCATCCACATAGACGATCCCATACTCCGCGCGGTGAATATCGTAATCCGCCGCCTGGATCAGCTTCAGAAGGATATTCTCCACATCCTCGCCCACGTAGCCGGCCTCGGTCAGCGCCGTGGCGTCCGCGATGGCAAAGGGAACATTCAGGATCTTCGCCAGCGTCTGGGCCAGATAGGTCTTGCCGCTGCCGGTCGGTCCCAGCATCAGGATATTGCTCTTCTGTACGTTTACTTCCGTGTTCTTCATGGAAGTAACTCTCTTGTAATGATTGTATACCGCTACAGAAAGAACCTTCTTGGCGTCGTCCTGCCCGATCACATACTCGTCCAGGAACGCCTTGATCTCCTTGGGCTTCAGTAAATTAATGTCATTCAGATCCGAACTATTCTGCTCCTGATCCTCCAGTTCCTCTTCGAGGATCTCGGCGCACAGATCGATACACTCGTCGCAGATGAACACATTGTTCGTACCCGCGATCAGCTTGCGCACCTGATCCTGGGTCTTCCCGCAGAATGAGCAGCGGATCTTGTCATCCATTCTTCCCGGCATACTATCACCTCGCTTTCCTTAAATAGAACCCAGCTTTCCGCTTTCCCCCAAAAGTCAGTGCTTCGCGATGACCGCGTCGATCAGTCCGTAGGCTTTGGCCTCTTCCGCCGTCATGTAATTATCGCGCTCCGTATCCCTCTGGATAACCTCGATGGGCTGACCGGTATTGGCCGCCAGAAGCTCGTTCATCTTCTTCTTGG
>CANPZZ010000104.1 GCA_947589125.1 uncultured Lachnospiraceae bacterium | reverse complement strand
ACGGAATCGCCGCAGTTTTCTTCTTCCGGATTCAATGCTTCCCGGATCATGTTGCCGCCGATGATGGCCAGCAGGATAAACGCGGCCCAGTGATCATAGGCGTTGAGGGCTTCCTGAAAACTGATGCCCATCAGATATCCCATGATCGGCATAAGAGCCTGAAAACCGCCGAAATAGAGGCCGATGATAACG
Organism: uncultured Lachnospiraceae bacterium; assembly: GCA_947589125.1. GTDB lineage: Bacteria > Bacillota > Clostridia > Lachnospirales > Lachnospiraceae > UBA3402. The sequence goes on along the minus strand of CANPZZ010000104.1, from coordinate 7,604 downwards.
GCGTGGCGCGCATTCAGCTTTCGCATGGACAGACCTTTGCAGATAGAGACCGCGAATGCGTCCATGGACAGGCCCACGGCGGTCAGGAATAATTCGAACAGTGACATAGATAACTCCTTTCTGATAAAAAAGAGACTTATCTGCAGCCGGAAAACCGCAGATAAGTCTCATCATTTCCATGCGGGCAGAGCGCCGGTGACGCTTTGCTCGTATTTCATATAGAACCAGGCGTGCGCGGGAACCGCGGCCGCCAGCGTGTTGGCTCTATCGCGCGGCAGATTGCCGCGCTGACTACTCCCTCATCTGAGAAATGATTGTAGCCTATTTGGGAGTATTTGTCAAGAAATCCGTGTTTTTAAAGGCACTTACATCCGAGTGTAAGGGCACTTACATCCGGGCGGAGTGAATGCCGGGCCGGGAGCCGTATCCAGGCGGATTACAGATACTCCCGCAGGTCCCTGCACAGGTTCTCCTCCATGCTGACCAGACGCCCGCAGATATCGCGGGAAGTCTCATCCGCGCCCTGGTATTGGTTCATATAGCGCTGCAGGGATTTGACGCCCATATTGCAGCCGTCGGTGATCAGGCCGGCCACGGTGGCGTCGCTCTCGTCCATACCCATTTTCATGGTGGTCTTCATCCAGGACATGGTTTTGGCTACCGGGTTCGGGTCCTTTTCGCCGCTGTTATGCTCATCCAGGAGAGAATGGATCTCGCTGCCCAGTTCTTCGTGGCTGGCCTTGCTTTTCTTAAGCAGATCCTTCATATCGGAATTCTGGATCTTCTCCAGTACGTCGTCGAAAGAAGCGACCGCCATCTTTACGCCGGCGTCGCATTCCTTCAGCAGTTCTACCGTATCGCTGTTCTTCATATCGTGTCACCTCCAGATGGAATTTCCCTTAATTTGTGTAAAATGCCCCGGAAATATTCCGCGTCCGCAAAAAGTTGTGCTTTTCATTGCGCGATTTTGTGATATGATAGAGAGGATGCGCCGGAAGAGAGATGGTTCGGCGGCCGGGGCGGCAGAGTGAAACAGGCAAACCGGTTGCCGGAACGTGCCGGATGTCGGTTTGCTTAGATGAATACCGGCAGATTGTGATGAGTATCAGCAGGTTGAAATGAATACCGGCATGGTTGGAATGAACTGCGCAGATGGAGCGGGGACTGGAGGAATCATATGACGAGCTTAAGCACTCTGTGCTATATAGAGAAAAACGGCTGCTGGCTGATGCTGCACCGCACCGTGAAGAAGAACGATGTAAATAAGGATAAATGGATCGGCGTCGGCGGACATTTCGAGGCGGATGAAAGCCCGGAAGAGTGCGTGCTGCGGGAAGTGAAGGAGGAGACCGGCTATACGCTGACTTCCTACCGTTTCCGGGGACTGGTCACTTTCGTGTCCGGGGACGGCGAGACGGAATATATGTCGCTTTTTACCGCAGACGGATTCGAAGGGGAACCGGCTGTCTGCGATGAAGGAGAACTGGAGTGGGTGCCCATCGAGAAGGTCTGGGGGCTGAATCTCTGGGAAGGGGACAAGATCTTCTTCCGGCTGCTGGACGAGGGCGCGCCGTTCTTCTCCCTGAAGCTGGTTTATGACGGCGGCGGGAAGCTGGTAAGCGCGGCGTTAAACGGCAGGCCCATGGAACTGTTCGACATTTTAAATGAAGACGGCACGAAGAGCGGTATCATCCGGGAGCGGGGCGTGGCCCACCGGGAGGGAAGCCTTCATCCGACGGCCCATATCTGGATCGTACGGCCCAATGAAAAGAGCGGTTTCGATGTGCTGCTGCAGAAGCGGAGCGAGCGCAAGGACTCCTATCCGGGCTGCTATGATATCTCGTCCGCCGGGCATGTGGCGGCCGGGGATGATTATCTGACGACCGCGGTCCGCGAGCTCAGAGAAGAACTGGGTATTTCAGCAGCGGCGGCGGATCTGGAACCTGCGGGTCAGCATAAAATTTATGCGGAGAATGTATTCTACGGCCGGGTGTTTAAGGATGCGGAACTGTCGCAGATGTATGTGTACCGGAAACCGGTGGACATTGCCGGTCTGACGCTGCAGGAGTCGGAGGTGGAGCGTGTCGCCTGGATGGACTACAGGGAGTGCCTGGAGGCGATCCGCACCGGCAGCATGAAGACCTGCATCTTTGAGGATGAGTTCGTGACGCTGGGAAAGTATCTGGGGCTTCATGTTTCATAACCGGCGTATCGCAGCCCGTCCTTCCAAAAGCAGAACCTTCGGACCATATGGTTGGAACAGGATCGCCGGTCAGCATGGTGAAAACTAAGAAAAGGAACACTGCAGATTATGAAAAAGAAATGGTTTGAGCGCCCGCCTCATTTTAAAAAGCGGCTTGCAATGATGCTTGCGGGCGTATTTTTCCAGGGCTTCTGCCTGTCGCTTCTGCGCCAGTTTGACTTCGGCACGGATCCCTGCGCGCTCTTTACGACGGGCCTGACGTACCATCTGCCGTTCAGCTTCGGCACCTGCCAGTTTCTGACGAACCTGGTCATGATGGTGTTCGTGCTGGTCATGGACGCCAGCTATGTGGGATTCGGGACCCTTGGGAACATGATCGTCGTGGGTTATACGTCGGATTTCTTCTGCTGGATCTGGAGGGTGGCGCTGCCGGCCGGCTTCCTGTCGCAGAAAATGGTGGAGTGGGTCCTGATTCTGCCGGTATTGGCGCTTTTTATCCTTGCGGCGTCGGTGTATATGAGCGCCGGTCTGGGCTCCGCGCCTTACGATTCCCTGCCGTTCATCCTCTCGGAGAGGCAGAGTAAGGTGTCCTTCCGGACGATGCGCATGCTCTGGGACATCGGATTTACGGCCGGGGGCGTACTGATGGGAGCGCATCCCGGGCTTGTGACGGTCATTATGGCATTCTTCCTGGGGCCGGTGATCGGGGCGGTTCGGGCGAAGATCGAGAAGCTGCTGGCATGAGCGCCGGACCTGTCTGATGTCTGGCCGCGTATCGATCAGAAAGGCGGCGCGGCCGGTTCCGCAGCCGCCCTGCAGGGTCATTTCCAAGAGATTTTTCTTGACAAGAAGCCTTCTTCTGTCTATAATGGGAAAGACATGTTAAATGACGAAAGACGCAGACGGAGACAGTAGCCCTGTGGGAACATTCCAGCGAGCCGGCGGCGGTGCGAGGCCGGCATCAGTAGCACAGGAGGCGAAGATCACTCCCGAGTCGCAGGCTGAAGAGGCTGCCGCAGCCGGGAAGGCGCGGCGGATCCCCAGTAGGTCCCGCCGGTTTCCACCGTTATATGGAAGCATATGTCAGTATGGTAATAGGTGGTACAGCGAAGTACGTTTTGGCCTTCGTCCTCATTTCCGGGGATGAAGGCTTAGTTTTTTCATTGTCTGAGCATGCCGCGCCGCCGGATGGCAGGGACGCCGGCATGAGCCGCTCAGTTACCAGTTTGGAGGTTGAGAGATGCCAAAGTATGCGAAAGTCTCCACGGATCTGAAGTTTGTGGAGCGCGAGAAGGAAGTGGAGAAGTTCTGGAAGGACCAGGACATCTTCGAGAAGAGCATGAAGGTGCGGGAAGGTTGCCCGACTTACACCTTCTACGACGGGCCGCCTACGGCCAACGGCAAGCCCCACATCGGCCATGTGGAGACCCGCGTGATCAAGGATATGATCCCCCGTTACCGGACCATGAAGGGCTATATGGTTCCCCGCAAGGCCGGATGGGACACCCATGGACTCCCGGTGGAGATCGAGGTAGAGAAGCTCTTAGGTCTTAACGGCAAGGATCAGATCGAGGAATACGGCCTTGAGCCGTTCATTGACAAATGTAAGGAGAGCGTCTGGAAATATAAGGGCATGTGGGAGGATTTCTCCGGCACCGTCGGTTTCTGGGCGGACATGGACAATCCTTACGTCACCTATCATGACGACTATATCGAGTCCGAGTGGTGGGCCCTGAAGACCATCTGGGACAAGGGCCTTCTGTACAAGGGCTTTAAGATTGTGCCTTACTGCCCGCGGTGCGGTACCCCGCTGTCGACGGCGGAGGTAGCCCAGGGCTATAAGGACATCAAGGAGCGGTCCGCCATCGCCCGCTTTAAGGTGAAAGGCGAGGATGCGTATATCCTGGCATGGACGACCACGCCCTGGACCCTGCCCAGCAATGTGGCTCTGTGCGTGAATCCGGTGGAGACCTACGCGAAGGTGAAAGCCGCCGACGGCTATACCTACTATATGGCCCAGGCCCTTCTGGACACGGTCCTTGGGAAGCTGGCCGATAAGGAAACCGGAACGCCCGCTTACGAGGTTCTGGAGACTTACACCGGCAGGGATCTGGAATACAAAGAATACGAGCCTCTCTTCGACTGCGCGGTGGAGACCTGCGCAAAGCAGAACAAGAAGGCGTTCTATGTGGTCTGCGACTCCTACGTCACACTGACCGACGGTACCGGCGTGGTCCATATCGCTCCGGCCTTCGGCGAGGATGACGCCAAGGTGGGCCGCGTCTACGATCTGCCCTTCGTCCAGCTTGTGGACAGCAAGGGCGAGATGACGGCGGAGACGCCTTACGCGGGCGTATTCGTGAAGAAGGCCGACCCCATGGTCCTGCGGGATCTGGACGCGAAGGGCCTGCTTTTCGACGCGCCGAAGTTTGAGCACAGCTATCCCCACTGCTGGAGATGCGACACGCCGCTGATCTACTACGCCCGTGAATCCTGGTACATCAAGGAGACCGCGGTCCGCGACGACCTGATCCGCAACAACAACACGGTCAACTGGATCCCGGATTCCATCGGCAAGGGACGTTTCGGCAACTGGCTGGAGAACATCCAGGACTGGGCCATCTCCCGCAACCGCTACTGGGGCACTCCGCTTAATATCTGGGAGTGCGAGTGCGGCTATCAGCACAGCGTGGGAAGCCGGCAGGAGCTGGCGGATTTAAGCGGCGACCCGAACGCGGCGAAGGTAGAGCTTCACCGCCCCTATATCGACGAAGTGACCTTCCCCTGCCCCAGGTGTGGAAAGACCATGCACCGGGTGCCGGAGGTCATCGACTGCTGGTTCGATTCCGGCGCTATGCCTTTCGCCCAGCATCACTATCCCTTTGAGAACAAGGAGCTTTTCGAGCAGCAGTTCCCGGCCCAGTTCATTTCCGAGGCCGTGGACCAGACGAGAGGGTGGTTCCATTCCCTGATGGCCGAATCTACCCTGCTGTTTAATAAGTCCCCCTATGAGAATGTCATCGTTCTTGGCCATGTGCAGGACGAGAACGGCCAGAAGATGAGCAAGTCCAAGGGCAACGCCGTGGATCCGTTCGACGCCCTTGAGACCTACGGCGCCGACGCGATCCGGTGGTATTTCTATACCAGCGGCGCTCCGTGGCTGCCCAAGCGGTTCTCCGGCAAGGCCGTGACCGAGGGCCAGCGCAAGTTCATGGGCACCTTGTGGAACACCTATGCCTTCTTTGTGCTGTACGCGAACATTGACGAATTTGACGCGACGAAATATACGCTGGATTATGAGAAACTGCCTGTCATGGACAGATGGATCCTTTCCCGCATGAATACAATGGTAAAGGATGTGGATGAGAATCTGGACCAGTACCGGGTGCCGGAAGCGGCCAGGGCCCTGGAGGACTTCGTGGACGATCTGAGCAACTGGTATGTCCGCCGCAGCCGCGAGCGTTTCTGGGCCAAAGGCATGGAGCAGGATAAGATCAACGCCTATATGACTCTGTACACGGCCCTGGTGACCGTCAGCAAGGCGGCGGCGCCGATGATCCCGTTCATGACCGAGGCCATTTACCAGAATCTGGTGAGGAGCATCGATCCGGCCGCGCCGGAGAGCATCCACCTGTGCGACTTCCCGGCGGTGGAGGAGAGCCACATCGATAAGCAGCTGGAAGCCGACATGGCGGAGGTGCTTCATGTGGTCGTCATGGGCCGCGCGGCCCGCAACACGGCCAACTTAAAGAACCGCCAGCCGCTTGCGCAGATGTTCGTGAAGGCGGACCATGCTCTTTCCGATTTCTATGTGGAGATCATCGAGGACGAACTGAACGTGAAGAAAGCGGTGTTCACCGACGATGTGCGCGAATTTACGACCTACACGTTCAAGCCCCAGCTTAAGACGGTGGGCCCGAAATACGGCAAGCAGCTCGGCAATATCCGCAAGGCGCTTTCCGAGGTGGACGGCAACGAAGCCATGGATACGCTCCGGAGTGCCGGCGCGCTGACTTTTGATTTCGGCAATGGCCCGGTGGTGCTGGCGGAAGAGGATCTGCTGATCGACATGTCCCAGAAGCCCGGTTATGTGACTGAGGCGGACAGCGCGGTCACCGTGGTCCTGGATGCCAACCTGACGCCGGAGCTGGTGGAAGAGGGATTCGTGCGCGAGCTGGTCAGCAAGATCCAGACCATGCGCAAGGAAGCCGGCTTCGAGGTCATGGACCACATCACGGTCTACGAGCAGGGCAATGATAACATTTCCCGGATCTTCGCGGGACACGCGGACGAGATTAAGTCGGAAGTGCTGGCGGAAGAGATCGTGTCCGGACAGACGGACGGATATACGAAAGAGTGGAACATCAACGGCGAGCAGGTTACGCTTGGCGTGAAGAAGATTTGAGCAGAGGAGAGATTCGACAGGTATGAATACAAAATTTGATAAAGAAGAGTTTAAGCAGGCGATGGTCTATGCTCTGAAGAGCAAGTACCGCAAGAAGCTGGAGGACGCCACGCCGCAGGAGATTTTCCAGGCGGTGGCCTACGCGGTGAAGGATATCATCGTGGATCAGTGGATCGCCACCCACAAGCAGTACGACAAGCAGGACGCGAAGCTGGTTTACTATATGTCCATGGAATTTCTGATGGGCCGCGCCCTGGGCAACAATATGATCAACCTGATGGCTTATGACGACATCAAAGAGGCTCTGGAAGAAATGGGCCTGGATCTGAACGTGATCGAGGATCAGGAGCCGGACGCGGCGCTTGGAAACGGCGGCCTTGGCCGTCTGGCGGCGTGCTTTCTGGATTCCCTGGCGACCCTGGGCTATCCGGCTTACGGCTGCGGCATCCGCTACCGCTACGGCATGTTCCGCCAGAAGATCGAGAACGGCTACCAGGTGGAGGTGCCTGACGAGTGGCTGGTTAACGGCAATCCCTTCGAGGTTCGCCGCTCCGAGTATTCCACCGAGGTCAAGTTCGGCGGCTACGTGGAAGAGGTCTGGGAAGGCGGCCGCCAGCATTTTATCCAGAGAGGCTACCAGTCGGTCATGGCGGTTCCTTACGATCTGCCGATCGTCGGCTACGGCAACAATGTGGTGAACACCCTGCGGATCTGGGACGCCCAGCCGATCAACCTGTTCAATCTGGATTCCTTCGACAAGGGCGACTACCAGAAGGCGGTGGAGCAGGAGAACCTGGCCAAGAACATCTGCGAGGTCCTCTATCCCAACGACAACCACACCGCGGGCAAGGAGCTGCGCTTAAAGCAGCAGTATTTCTTCATTTCCGCCAGCGTCCAGAGGGCGGTGAAGAAGTATAAGATGCACCACGGCGATATGCGCCGCTTCCATGAGAAGAATTCCTTCCAGTTAAACGACACCCATCCGACCGTAGCGGT
>CANPZZ010000103.1 GCA_947589125.1 uncultured Lachnospiraceae bacterium | reverse complement strand
GAAATGGTGGAGCTGGTGCCGGTGACCCGCGCCCACGCGCTGGAGCAGAGCGAGGAGAAGCGGATCTGGGGGCAGCTTGAGGAGACAGCGGAGAAAGGCTACCGCCTGGATATGGTGCAGTCCCATTTCGGTGCGGTCAGCTGGTGCGTATTTCAGATGTTCCAGGCGCTGTGCCTTGGATTTTCCGGTCTTATGGCGCTGCGGGGACGGATCCTTGTCGGGGATATCACCTTTTATCAGACAAGCTTTACCCAGGTGGTGAACCAGTTTACGTCGTGCATAAACCTGCTGCCGATCCTGACCCGCGGTCTGGAATCCATCACGTCCATCGGCGAGGTGCTGGCTTCCGACGATGTAGAGGTCAATGACGGCAAGCTGGAGGTGGACAGTCTGGAAGGGAATTATTCCTTCCGCAATGTCCGTTTCGCCTACCGTGACGCGGAAGATTCGGTGCTTGACGGCTTCAGCCTGGATGTGAAGGCAGGGGAGACCATCGCGCTGGTGGGAGAGTCCGGCGCGGGCAAGACGACGGTTTTAAACCTGCTGATCGGCTTTATCAAGCCGCTTGACGGACGGCTCCTGGTGGATGGAAAGGACATCAATGATATCAATCTTCGGAGCATGCGGCGCTTTATCTCGGTGGTGCCCCAGTCGCCGATCCTGTTCACGGGGACGATCCGTGACAATATCACCTACGGCATGGAGAATGTCAGCGACGAGGAGGTCATGCGGGCGGTGGAAGCGGCCAATTTGAAATCACTGATCGCCCGGCTGCCGAAAGGACTTGATACGATGCTTGAGGAGCATGGAGCGAACTTAAGCGGTGGTCAGCGGCAGCGCATTTCCATTGCAAGAGCTATTATCCGCAATCCGCGGGTGATCATTCTGGACGAGGCCACGTCGGCGCTGGATACGATCTCGGAGAAGGAGATCCAGGACGCGCTGGAGAAGCTGATCCGGGGACGGACCACATTTATCGTGGCCCACCGGCTCTCTACTGTGCGCAGCGCCGACCGGATTGTCGTGCTGAATAAGGGACGGATCCGCGAGGAAGGGACGTATCAGCAGTTAATGGATATGAAGGGCGAGTTCTACGAGATGGAAAGCCTGCAGATGGCGCTGCGGTGAGCCGGCGGCTGTGGTCGGAACTGTGGCGGAGGGATACCGGCATCCTGCGACGGCCTGGTCAGCGGATGATTCGATCGGTACGTCCGTGGAGATACAGAGACTTTGGCTGGAATCTGCCGTATTATTCAGAAATATATTTTGCGAAAACGTTACTTGAATAACAAAAATTAAGGAGGGGTATGAAATGAGCAGCTATCATCAGATTCTGGCAAACTATGTGGATCAGCTTCTGGACCGTTCCACGCCGCAGGCGCCGGTCTGGAACATCGAGAAGATCCGGCAGGGGGCGAAGCCGTCCTGGAACTATATCGACGGCTGCATGATCCACGCGCTTCTGGAACTCTACGGGATCCGGAAGAATGAGAAATATCTGGAGTTCGCGGACGCGTTCATCGATTATTTCGTCAGTGAGGACGGCCAGATTAAATCCTACGATCCGATGGAGCACAATCTGGACAATGTGAACGCGGGCAAGACGCTGTTCGAGCTTTACAAGCTGACCGGCAAGGAGAAATACCGCCTGGCTATCGATACCATTTACAGCCAGATAAAGACCCAGCCGAGGACGAAGGAGGGCAATTTCTGGCACAAGAAGATCTACCCGAATCAGGTCTGGCTGGACGGCCTTTATATGTGCCAGCCGTTTTACGCCATGTACGAGCTGGTGTATAATGACTGCAAGAATATCGAAGATATTTACAATCAGTTCATGAATGTCTACAATCTGATGCGCAATCCGATGAACGGGCTGTATTACCATGCGTATGATTCGTCCAGGGAGTCCTTCTGGTGCGACAAGGTGACCGGACTGTCCGGCAACGCGTGGCTGCGGGCGCTGGGCTGGTACGCGATGGCGCTGATCGACACCATCGATATCATTTCCGCGAAGCCGGAGCTTGCGGAATACCGCGACGGCCTGACGAAGAACTATCGGGAACTGATCGACGCCATGCTGCCGTATCAGGATAAGGAGAACGGCATGTGGTGCCAGGTACCCAATTTCCCGGAGATCCAGAAGAATTATCCGGAGACGTCCGGTACGGCGATCTTTGCCTACGCGATCATGAAATCGGTGCGGCTGGGTATTCTGCCGGAGGAGTATTTCGCGGCCGGCGAGCGGGCGTTTGAGGGAACCTGTGAGAAGTATCTGTCCGAGAAGGACGGCGAACTGCAGTTGGGCGGCATCTGCCTGGTGGCGGGACTCGGCAACAAGGCGATGCGCGAGGGAACCTACGAGTATTATATGCGCGAGCCGGTGGTGGAGAACGAGGCCAAGGGCATTGCGCCGCTTATTCTGGCGTATGTGGAGCTGCTGCACAGAGAAAAATAATATGGCGGTTTCACCGGCATTTCACTGTACGGAGAGAACTGCCCGGATGCCGGAATTTTATCGTAAGAGAACAGTAAGAGTTATAAATTTGCATTTTTCTCCCGGATATGCTATGCTAAAGGGAGATTATGTCAATCAGACCATAAAGGCGGTACCGGAATGATCAGATTAGAACGCACGAGCGTCATGAACCTGGAGAATGCGATGCGGGGCGCCCGCAACCCGATGAACAGCTGGGCGCGCATGGACAGCGGCTACGATGAGGACGGCAATTTTGTTCTCGGACCCAACGACATGGACCTGGCCTGCCGTCTGCGCAGGGCCGGCAGCGACCACCGCAAGTTCATCCGCCAGATCTTTGTGTCGGTCGATATTACCGCGCCGTTATACTGGTGGAAGGAGTACGACACCTATAAAGTGGCGACGGTGGCCAATTCCACCAGCACCATGCACAAGATCCACAGCAAGCCGTTTTCCATCGACGACTTTTCGCATGATCATCTGACGGACGCGGGACTTGCCATTATGGAGCGGATGGTGGATGAACTGGAGCAGATCCGCCTCCGTTATATGGATGGGAAGAACAAGGCTGACTGGTATGATCTGATCCAGCTTCTTCCGTCCAGCTATAACCAGATGCGGACCTGTACGCTGAATTATGAGACGCTGGTGAATATCTATTTTGCCAGGCGGAACCATAAGCTGGACGAGTGGCACACCTTCTGCGAATGGATCGAGACGCTGCCGTATGCGAAGGAAATCATTATTGCGGAAGACGGAGACTGACTAAGCGGCTGCACCAGAAGCTGCAGCGCGAAGAACGCTCCATAGCGGAGGGTACATTTTCATGAATCTGATTGCGGCAGTAGACAGGAATTGGGCGATCGGGCGGGACGGCCGCCTGCTGGTATCGATCCCCTCCGACAAGGAGACATTTCGAAGGGAGACGGTGGGCAAGGCGGTCATTATGGGCCGGAAGACCCTGGAAAGCCTGCCGGGCGGACAGCCGTTGGCAAAGCGGACTAATGTAGTCCTGTCCCGGGATCCGGACTTTCGGATGAAGGGCGCCGTCGTCTGCGGAAGCGTGGAGGAAGCACTGGAGGCGGTATCCGGCTTCGCGCCGGAGGATGTGTTTGTGATCGGCGGACAGGAGACTTACGAGGCGTTTCTGCCCTACTGTGATACGGCATATATTACTTACATTGATTACAAATACCAGGCGGACGCGTATCTTCACGATCTGGACCGGGATCCGGACTGGATGATGGAGACAGAGTCCGACGAACTGACTTATTTTAATCTGTGTTATACGTTCCGCAGATATGTGAGGGGCGGCGGACGGAAACCGTGAGCGGAGGTCTGCGGGAAAGGCGTTTCGTCTCCGCGCGGCGTGCAGCGTGGAGAGAAAGCTGACGTGCTGCAGTCTGCCGTTGGAAATCTGTGGTGTGGATGATAACTGTGGGAATACTACGGCATTATGATGACCGGCTGTGATATCCGTGCGCGGCCGGCTGCCTGTCCTGAGGGACGGCAGGGGTATATCTAAGAAGAAACATCCGAGAAGGGGATCGAGATACATGTGCAGTACAGGGAAGAACAGGAGATTTGCCGCAGGAGGCCGTCGGGCGCTCTGCGCGGTTCTGGCCGCTGTCATTGCGGCGGTTCAGCCGCTGCCGGCGCTGGCTACGGCCGACAGGCAGCAGATGGAGCAGGAGCGCAATGAGGCCCAGCAGGGGCTGAACGAGGCGAATGAGGACGCGCGGGAGGCGCAGGCGAATCTGAATCAGGCTCAGGGCGTCGTCTCAGGACTGAATTCGGAACTGACGGAACTGCTGGCGGAGATGGCGCTTCTGGAAGCGGATATGGATGCGAAGGAGATCCAGATCCAGGAGGCCCAGGCTGACTACGACGCCGCGAAGGAGCGGGAGCAGGAGCAGTATGAGGCCATGAAGAAGCGCATAAAGTATATGTATGAGAAGGGCGATACGGAGTTTCTGGATGTTCTTCTGAAAGTGCGCAGCATGTCGGAGCTTCTGAATAAGAGCGAGTACATAGAGAATATCTACCGGTACGACAGAGAGAAGCTTCTGGAGTACCAGGAGACCAAGCAGCAGGTCCAGGATTATCAGGAGCAGCTTGATACAGAGATGAACGAAATGGAAGGCATGAAGCAGGAGTACCAGGAGAGGCAGGAGAACCTGGAGACCACCATTGCCGCCAAACGCAGGGAGATCGCCAATTTCGACGCGCAGCTGGCCCAGGCAAAGGCCGCTGCGGAGGAATATACGAAGACGATCGCCCAGAAGAATGAGCAGATCCGCAAGGCGGAGGAGGAAGAGCGCAAGCGCCAGGAAGAGGAACGGCGCAGGCAGGAAGAGGAGCAGCGCAGGCGAGAGGAGGAATCCAGAGCGGCGGCTGCATCGCAGAATTCCGGTTCCAGCAGCGGACCGGCAGCAGGACCGGTCGCGGCTCCGACCAAGACGACGACGGTTAAAAGCTCCGGCGGAACAGCGCTGGGACGCGAGATCGCTGACTATGCGCTCCAGTTCGTAGGCTATCCGTACGTCTATGGCGGAACCAGTCTGACGGGCGGAACGGACTGCTCCGGTTTTACGATGAGGATCTACGAGCATTTCGGATATTCGCTTCCGCGCACCTCGGCGGATCAGCGTTCCGCCGGTTACGGCGTAGATTACAGCGACGCCCAGCCCGGTGACCTGATCTGCTATCCCGGCCATGTAGCGCTGTATATCGGCAACGGGCAGATCGTACATGCCAGCAACGCGAAGAATGGTATTATGGTCAGTTCCGCTACTTACCGAAGCATCATGGCGGTGCGGAGAATTATTCAGTAAACAATTTCTGGTGGCCTGTCCCTCCGGCAGGAGTGGGCAGGCCGTTTCGTGTGCGGTACAGATGGCACGCAGGCGGGAGCCTTTTGCTGTTATAACGGAAGAAGACGCCGGGAAGATATATATCCGGCCTGCGAAACCAGAGCGCCTGGGAAACCGGAGTGCCGGCAGAGATGAGATGACGGCTGCCGCATCCTGACAGGAATGCAGCGCGGATGCCGGGTAAGGAGAGAATGACGGAATGAAGAATAGAAACAGACACAGCGGCGCCGGGGTATTTCTCCTGGTATTCCTCTGCATACTGAATATTGCCGCAGATCCGGCATATGCCGCGCCGGCGTGGCCGGCTGACACGGGGATCATGGCCGAGGCGGGGATCGTGATGGATGAAAATTCCGGCGCGGTCCTGTTCGGTCAGAATATTCATGTGGCTTATGCGCCGGCCAGTATCACCAAGCTTCTGACCGCTTTAGTGGTGGCGGAACACGCTTCGCTGGATGAGAATGTCACATTTTCCCATGACGCGGTCTACAATGTGGAATCGGGCAGCGGCAATTCCCTGGCTCTGGAGGAGGGGGACGTGCTGACTGTGCGCGACTGTCTGCATGCGCTGCTTCTCAGATCCAGCAACCAGGCGGCCAACGCTCTGGCGGAGCATGTGGCGGGAAGCCGAGACGGCTTTGTGGAGATGATGAATGAGAAGATCGCCGAGATCGGCTGCACGGAGAGTCATTTCGCCAATCCATCCGGGTTAAACGACGATGAGCAGTATGTGACCGCCTATGATATGGCGCTGATCGCCCGTGCGGCGTTCGCCAATGAGACCGTGCTTTCCATTGATTCGGCCAGAAACTATCGGCTTCCGGCTACGATCAGGAACCCGGAGGGGCTTTCGATCGCCATGGAGCATAAGATCCTGGCGGCGTCCGGTAATCCTTCCAGCAGCTATTACCTGGAAGGCGCTATGGCCGGTAAGACCGGATATACATCCAAAGCCGGCAATACGCTGGTGACTTACGCGGTCAGAAACGGCAGGGGAGTGATCTCCGTGATTCTTAAGGGAACCCAGCCGCAGTATTATCTGGACGGAAAGACGCTGATCGAATTTGGCTTCGCGTCGTTTCAGGATATTCGTGTCGCGGATCAGGAAAAATATCTGACAGAACAGGAGGGGATCGACAGGGACGGCGATTATTATAAGTCGTCGGAACTGTATCTGGAGGAAGGCGCCTGCGTCACAGTTCCGAACGGCGCGTCCTTCGCGGATGTTACCAGGACCATGACGATGGAACTGGACAATGGCTGCCCGAAGACCGCGGTCGCGCGGCTGATCTATACCTATAATGACCGGCAGGTCGGAAGCGCTTATATCTGTGCCCGGAACCTGCACATTTCCACGGAACCGCTGCAGGTATCGCTTCTTGAGACGGGGGAAGCGGGGAAGGATGAGGAGACAGCGGCAGCAGATGCGGCGGATACCGGAGAGAGCAGAGGATGGCTGGCCGCCCTGGGAGTGGTATTCGTACTGGCCGCGGTGTCCGGAACCGTATTCTGGCTGTGGTACCGTAGACAGAAGGCTCTCGCGGAGGCAGCCCGCCGCAGGGAAAGGCGCAGGCAGAGGATCCGTGAACTGGGTTACAGCGACGAGGAATTCGAAAAGATGGTGCAGCAGCGCATGAAGTCCGGCGGCGGAAAAAATTTTCCTAAATAGTACTAGACGAATGGCGATTTTTGTGAGAGAATAAGAACAAGTATGATGTGATATTTTTAACAAAGTACTTCACAATTATTACTTATTGAAAGGAGTCTTAACATGACCTATTCACATGAAGTTGAGAAAATGTGCAACGTCGCACAGGGCGTTCATCACGGCGCCGCTCCGATCCCGGAGGAAGCGAAATGGGTGAAATCCAAAGAGATCACCGATATCTCCGGCCTGACCCACGGCATCGGCTGGTGCGCGCCGCAGCAGGGAGCCTGCAAGCTGACCCTGAACGTTAAGGACGGTATCATCCAGGAAGCTCTGGTGGAGACCATCGGCTGCTCCGGTATGACCCACTCCGCAGCTATGGCGGCTGAGATCCTTCCCGGCCTGACCATTCTGGAAGCGCTGAACACCGACCTGGTATGTGATGCGATCAATACCGCCATGAGAGAACTGTTCCTGCAGATCGTCTACGGCAGAAGCCAGAGCGCGTTCTCCGAGGACGGACTTGCGATCGGCGCCGGCCTGGAGGATCTGGGCAAGGGTCTTCGCTCTCAGGTAGGAACCATGTACGGAACTCTGAAGAAAGGCCCCCGTTATCTGGAGATGGCGGAAGGCTATGTGACCGGTATCGCTCTGGACGAAGAGGACCAGATCATCGGATATCAGTACGTCAGCCTTGGCAAGATGACCGACTTCATCAAGAAGGGCGACGACCCGAACACCGCCTGGGAGAAGGCGAAGGGCCAGTACGGCCGCGTTGCGGACGCAGTCAAGATCATCGATCCGAGACAGGAATAAAGCAGGATTTCACGCCACGCGGGAAATCTTGCGCTACGCAAACGGAGCGCAGCGGAGTTCGCGTTTCCCGTGAATATAATGAGGAGGGAAATACATATCATGGCATTATTTGAATCTTATGAGAGACGTATCAAACAGATCAATGAAGTTCTGAACAGCTATGGCATCGCTTCCATCGAGGAGGCTGAGAAGATCACCAAGGATGCCGGACTGGACGTATATAAGATGGTAGA
>CANPZZ010000102.1 GCA_947589125.1 uncultured Lachnospiraceae bacterium | reverse complement strand
ACCGTCGGGATCTTCACGCTGCCGTCCGCCTGCAGATTGTTCTCCAGAAATGCGATCAGCATACGCGGCGGGGCCACCACCGTGTTGTTCAGCGTATGGGCGAAATATCTGCCGTTCTCGCCTTCCACGCGGATGCGGAGTCTCCTGGCCTGGGCGTCGCCCAGATTCGAGCAGGAACCAACTTCAAAATACTTCTTCTGCCGCGGGCTCCACGCCTCCACGTCGCAGGATTTCACTTTCAGATCCGCCAGGTCGCCGGAGCAGCACTCCAGGGTCCGCACCGGAATGTCCATGGAGCGGAACAGATCAACCGTGTTCTGCCACAATTTGTCATACCACATCGGCGAATCCTCCGGCTTGCAGACCACGATCATCTCCTGCTTCTCGAACTGATGGATGCGGTACACGCCTCTCTCCTCGATGCCGTGGGCGCCCTTCTCCTTACGGAAACAGGGGGAATAGCTGGTCATCGTCTTCGGAAGCTCGCTCTCCGGCGTAACCGTGTCGATGAACTTGCCGATCATCGAATGTTCGCTGGTTCCGATCAGATACAGATCCTCGCCCTCGATCTTATACATCATGGCGTCCATTTCCGCAAAGGACATAACGCCGGTCACCACATTGCTGCGGATCATGAACGGCGGCACACAGTAGGTGAAGCCCCGGTCGATCATGAAATCACGGGCGTAGGCGATCACCGCCGAATGAAGCCTGGCGATGTCCCCCATCAGATAGTAGAAGCCGTTGCCGGCCACGCGCCCCGCCGCATCCAGATCGATGCCGTCAAAGGTCTTCATGATATCCGTATGATACGGGATCTCGAAATCCGGAACCACCGGTTCGCCAAATCTCTGAAGCTCCACATTCTCGCTGTCGTCTTTACCAATCGGTACGCTGGGATCGATGATGTTCGGGATCGTCATCATGATCTTCGTGATCCGCTCCTCATAGGCCGCCTCATCTTTCTCAAGCTGGGCCAGGCGCTCCGCGTTGGCGGTCACCTGGGCCTTCACGGCCTCGGCTTCCTCCTTCTTCCCCTGGGCCATCAGCTGGCCGATCTGCTTGGACAGCTTGTTGCGGGCCGCCCGGAGGTTGTCCCCCTCGGTCTTGGCCGCCCGGTTCTTCGCGTCGAGATCGATCACCTCGTCCACCAGCGGAAGCTTCTCGTCCTGAAATTTATTCCGGATATTCTGCTTTACGATCTCCGGATTCTCTCTCACAAATCTAAGGTCTAACATAATCTTCCTCCTGCAAAATCTGCATCTGCAAATAACTTCGTCCCGCGCCGCAGCTGCCTGCCGCGCCCAAATCTTACTCAGCACAGTATACCGCAAACTTCAGAAAAAGAAAACCCCCATTTTGCACGGTATTTTCCATGTTTATCCCCTCCGCTCCGTCATTCTTCTAAAAACAATACCTCCCCAACAGGTCATTCTGCACGATTCTTTCAATTTCCCACCCGGTTCAGCGTAAAGTCATCGATCGTCCCCCAGCCCTTCGCGCCGCATTTCACGCGCACGCCGATCGTCATGCTGTCGCCGGCAAGCTTTATCCCCGTGATCTTCGGATTCTTCCAGTCCGCGTAGCCGGTCACCATAAAGGGCTGCGTCTTCTCCTCGCCGTCCGCCACCGCGTACAGCTCCATCTCCGCGTCCGCAGACATATCGCCGCCCTGCGAATAAACCATCAGCTGGTAAGTCCCCGGCTCCAGGTTCGTCACTTCCTGCTCGATGGCAAATTCCATATCCGATTCCGACCAGAAATGGAACGCCACATTGCCGCTGTAGGCGTCGTCCGCCTTCGTCTGGAAATCCGTCGGATTCTTATTTCCTTCGTACGTCACTTTCCACATGGAAGTATCCGATCTCTCAAAGCCGGGATTCTCCGCCAGATTCAGCATCAGGATCTCCACATGAGCTGGAATCTTCATTCCATCCTCCAAAATTCCGGTAATAATATACTCGCCGCCCTGCGTCATATCTATCGCAGCCAGCGATTCCTCATCCCATGTGACCGGCATCTGCGTGCTTGCCGACGGGTCGTTATAGATTACGTCCACCTTATCCGGCATCTGCAGCTCGCTTCCCACACTGCAGGACACCTTCACATCCGGAATATCCACAAAAGCCAGGGGCGCGGTGGCGCCGTATTTTAAGTATTTGAACACATTCAGGGATGACAGCGGATGACCGGTCCAGTCGAACATCGCCTGGTTGTCCCAGGAACAGCCGCCGTAATAAAGTCCCGCGTCGTCCGGGTCATAATCCGCCGCGTAACTGCTGGCCCAGCCGCTTCCGAACTTCTCCCATATCGGGGAATTATCCGCCGTCGCCGGTCCCACCGGAATCCAGGCGCCTTCCCAGTAGAACACTCCCAGCGCGCCCGCGTCCGACGCCGCCGCGCAGATATCGCGGATCATCGTCGCCTGGCTCTGAGCCTTCGCCGGATAGCCAGGCACCAGATCATCCGAAGATACGCTGTTGCCGGTACCGTCGCCCTCGTCATTGGTATAAGGGTAGGCCGTCTCGGCGATCAGTGTCTTCTTGCCGTATTTTTCCTGGATCCGTCTCACGGCAGCCTGCATATCTTCCGTGGTTCCGTGCCAGTAAGGATAGTAAGACATCGCGAAAATATCGTAATCCACATTATTATTTTTCAGATTCGCGGCGATCGCGTCCAGTTGGTCCAGTTGGTGAATATCCGTGTAATGCACCGCCACCTGAATGTCCTTTCCATAGGCTGCGGCCGTCTCCCGGACCGCCCTGCTTCCGGAATTCAGGAGTTTCGCAACCACGGAAGGCTGCGATTCCCCGGACATTCCGTTGTTGATCTCATTACCGACCTGCACCATTCCCACATCCACACCCGCATCCAGGATAGCCGTAAGGCTCTCTGCGGTGAAATCATACAGAGCCTCGCATTTCTCATCTGCGTTCATGCCCGCCCACGCCTTAGGCGCGTTCTGGCGCTTAGGATCGGCCCAGAAATCCGAATAGTGGAAATCAACGCACACCTTCATGCCGTACTGCGTCGCCCGCCGGCCAAGCTCGATCGCCTTGGGAACGTCGCAGTTGCCGCCGCCATAACCGTGTCCACTGGCGTCGTAGGGATCGTTCCAGACCCGCAGGCGGATATAGTTGACACCGGCCTGGGCCAGAGTCATGAAGACATCCTGCTCTTCTCCGGCAAAATTATAATACCGGACGCCGCTTTCTTCCTCGCTGGTCACGGAGGAGGCGTCCATCCCGCGGATGAAATCGTCCGCGATCCCCTCCACCGGAGCTATAAAAATCTCGGATTCCTCCGGACCATCCGGCAGCGGGAATGTGGTCTGCTCAATTACCGGCTGTGTTTTGACTCCCTGGTCTTTCTGAGCCGGCTGGACTTGTCCGGCTGATTCGGACTCGGATTCTGCCGGCTGAATCTTCGCGTCCTGTACTTCTGTATCCTGAACTTCCGCATTCTGCGTTTCTGCCAACTGCGTTTCCATATTCTGTAGGTCTGTTGACTGCACTCCCTCGGTTTGGGCTCCCAATGTCTGAGATTCCGACATCTGAACTTCTGATTGCATTCCCGCACCGGCCCCGCTGCCGCCCCGACCGCACCCGGACAATCCGCCAATGCAAAAGACAGCGGCAGCACCGATCCCTATTAAGCCAAAGTACTTTCTCTTCATAACTGTCTCTCCCCTTAAAGCACACTTATCGGTTGCTCAAAAATACAACTCGATTATATCGTAATCTCGGATATATTGCAAGATTTCTGACTGGGTGGATGTACCTGACTGCTTTCTTCATCACAGAATCATCTTGAAAGATTCTTGAATCTTACACAGAAAATTTCGGGAAATTGCTGAATCTTAAGAATCACATAGACTTTGCAAACCGGCCGTGGTATACTTATTTCGTGACTGGTCAATCATACAGGAAGGGAGTGATGCTGTGAATGACCGTGAACTGATGGAAGCAATGTTTGAAGCTATAACCGGACTAAAGGTTGATATGAGCGACATGAAAACTGAGATGACCGGTATGAAGGCCGAAATGGCAGGCATGAAGGCCGATATCAACGACATGAAAGCCGAGATAACAAACCTGCGAACTGAGCTGAAGTCCGATATTCAAAAGATTAACATTCAGTTAGAGAATGATATTGTACCGCGTCTGAATACAATCGAAGAATGCTATACCGATACATACAAGCGTTATGTGGTTGAAACAGATAATATTCAGCAATTGAAAACCGATGTACATCTGTTAAATATAGCCGTATCCAGATTATATCAGTCAGCCTAACCGATTATAATACACGACCGCAAAGCGCGTGCGTCTATGCCTCCCCATAGTCCACGCGCTTACCTGTATATTTTTATATAAGTATTAGTAACAGCAAATTATATTTCCAATAAGAATTACAAGGAGGGATGTTTACATGAAATACGCAATCGACGAAAAAGGCTACGTCTCCATCGGCGGTTTCGGCCAGAACCTGCGGATCCGCAGCACCGATGCGGCTCTCCCGGTGATCCTGTTCATCCACGGCGGCCCAGGCGTCTGCGACCGCCATTGGGTGCTGAAGGATCAGTCCGCCCTGGCGCAGCATATGACTATGGTCTGCTGGGACCAGCGCGGCGCGGGCCTGAGCTATTTCCACAAACAGCCGGAAGAGGACATGACCCTGGACAGGATGATCGAGGACGCCCACGAGGTTATCCGCTATTTGAAGCGCCGTTTCCACAAGAAAAAAATCTACATCGTTGGCCACTCCTGGGGATCCCTTCTGGGATCGCTGACCGCGAAACGCTATCCGCAGGACGTGGCGGCCTACATCGGCATGGGCCAATTTGTCGACGGCGATGAGAATGAAACGCTCTCCTACCAGTTCGTTCTGGACGAAGCCACAAAGCGGAACGACACGAAAGCCCTCAAAGAATTGGAGCGGATCGGCTGGCCGAAGAAAGGCCGCTACGCCAGCATGGACGACATGATGGTCCAGCGCAATCTGATGAGCAAATACGGCGGTGAGGAGCACGGTAAGAACGACGGAATCATTGAGTCGGTCGTGATCCCGATCCTTAAATCGCCGGAATACAGTCTTCTCGACCTGTGGCGCTATTACAAGGGCGCATTTTTCAGCCTGCGGACCCTGTGGGATGAGATCGTGGCCTGCAACTTAAACGAAATGATCCCGGATATCGACGTCCCGGTCTATCTGACCGAAGGCCGCCACGACCAGAACTGCCCGCCCTCCATCGCGGAGAAATGGTTTGCCGCTCTTAACGCTCCCCGCAAGGAGTGGATCTGGTTCGAGGATTCCGGTCACTCTCCGATCAAGGAGACGCCGGAGGAATGGAGAAAGACCGTCGAGCAGATCGTAGCGCAGGAAGAAGCGCTCTGCCCGACGGCGAGATAGCAAGCTAACGTCACCTTGCCGGTGAAATTGCTTAAAAGCAGGACAATCCGCACGATTATGCTTCACATTCATATAAGACAATGCCTCACTGCTTTGCCTCGCTCAGTCAAATTGACTCCATGCCGCCGGCGTATAATACAAAAGGCAGATTCATCCGCACCGAAATACAAAAAGATTCCCGGAACCGTATACCGGGAATCGCAGAAAGGACACGAATATGGAAAAGAACAGTTCAAAGAAACACGGACATAACACCATCCCGCGCAGAACCGCCTACACAAACGGCATCCTGCTGTCCGGCCATGAAGATATGACGCCGGTCACCGGCATGACCCTGATCACCGACGGCGAGAAGATCGCCGCCATTCAGCCGGCGGATCAGCCCCTTCCCGCCCACTGCCGCGAGGTCGATCTGGGCGGCAAATACCTGATGCCCGGCCTGATCAACATGCACGTCCACATCCCGGCCGGCGGAAAGCCGACGAAGAAGCCCATGGACGCGCGCAAGACCGTGAAGCTTGTGACGGCCAACCGTCTGACCCGCAAGGTTCTGGAAAAGATGTACCGCGATTACGCGAAGACCGAACTTTTAAGCGGCGTGACCACGATCCGCACCGTAGGCGGCGTGGAAGCCTATGACACCTGGCTGCGGGATGAGATCGCCGCGGGCCGCGGCGTAGGCCCCACGATCCTGGCCGGCAACATGGCGGTTTCCGTTCCCGGCGGCCACATGGCCGGTTCCCTGGCCTACGAGGCCACCTCCGCTGAGGAAGCCGCCGCATATGTCAGGAAGATCGCCGAGGATAAACCGGACCTGATCAAGCTGATGATCACCGGAGGCGTTCTGGACGCCACGGAGATGGGCGAGCCCGGCGTGCTGCGTATGCCGCCGGAGTACGTGAAAGCCGCCTGCGATGAGGCCCACCGCCTCGGCCTTCCGGTAGCCGCCCATGTGGAAAGCCCAGAAGGCGTCCGTGTGGCGCTCGCAAACGGCGTGGATACCATCGAGCACGGCGCGCAGCCGGACGAGGAGATCCTGCGGCTCTTCAAGGAGCGGAACGCAGCCATCGTCACTACCCTGTCCCCGGCTCTGCCCTACGCCTTGTTCGACCGCTCAATCAGCCACTGCTCGGAGATGGCCCAGTATAACGGCAAGATCGTCTTCGACGGCATTGTCGCCTGCTGCAAAGCCTGTCTGGAAAATGATATCCCCGTGGGCCTTGGCACCGACACCGGCTGTCCGTTCATCACCCACTACGATATGTGGCGGGAACTGGTCTATTTCAGCCGCTACTGCGGCGTGACGCCTGCGTTCGCCCTCTACAGCGCAACTCTTGGAAATGCAAAGATCGCCCATATCGACGATCATGTGGGTTCTCTGGACGCAGGCAAAACCGCGGATCTGGTGATCACCGATAAGAATCCGCTTGAGGATCTGACGGCGCTCCGCAATATCTCCGCCGCCGTCACACGCGGCCGTCTGATCGAGGAGCCGAAGGTGAAGAAGATGGAACAGGTGGAGCGGGAATTAGACAAATTTCTGTAAAACACCCATTTTAATGCAGGAGAGCCCGGCGGCTTCTCCTGCATTTTTTGACTAAAGCAATTTATCATGAAGATTCAGATTCAATTTGCAGAAATTTTTCTATACACTCCTATACGCTCACTGAAGCGTCTCGATATCTCTGTCTTTTTTACCCCTCACCATGCTCCTATGCCGCGCTCCTCTCCCAAAACTTCACGGAACACTTCATAATCAATCCCGGTTTACTCTCCGAACCAGCCCTGGCAGCGCTTTCTCAAACTTCACACCATACCAGTGTCCGGCATCGCCCAGGGTCTTCTTCATACTCTCGACCGTAAAATCTGCCGCGATGCCAACCGCTTCCTGGACACTAAAGCCCTGCATCAGTGACCCCACGAATGCGGAGGCATAGATATCACCGGTTCCATGAGAACTGCGCTCCAGCCTCTCGTGGAAATAATAACTGGTCTTCCCATTCTGACGCACCGCCACGCCAAGCTGATCCGGTTCGTAGCTGACGCCCTTCATGACCACGCATTTCGCCCCAAGCGCAGACACTTTGTCCAGAAGCGACTCAATATACTCCTCATCCTTCGGTCCCTCCTCGTAGGGAGTCCCGGTCATCAGGCACGCTTCCGTGATATTCGGCAAAGCAATATCCGCGATGCCGCATAATTCTCCCATCCTGACGGCAAATTCTCCGGTAAAACCGCGATACAGCTTACCGTGATCCGCCATAGCCGGATCAACGATCCGCAGTCCTCCGGGAACCAGAGTCTCATCCATGATCGTCTGCACATAATCAATCTGGTCAATGCTCCCCAGATATCCGGTATACACCGCGTCAAAATGAATGCCTTCCTTCTTCCAATGGTTCCCGATCGCCAGCATATCGCCGCTCAGATCGCGGAATGTATTTCCCGAAAATCCGCCCGTGTGGGTGGAAAGCACCGCCGACGGCAGTATCGCTGTCTCAATGCCGCAGGCCGAGATGATCGGCAGCGCCACAGTCAGGGAACACTGTCCCACGCACGAGATATCCTGGATCGTCAAAACTCTCTTATCGCTCATGTATTCCTCCATTCCATGGTGCCAGCGGGCAGCACTTTTCTTTT
>CANPZZ010000101.1 GCA_947589125.1 uncultured Lachnospiraceae bacterium | reverse complement strand
CAGATACATCTTCGTTTCCAGCTTCGGCGCAAGCGGACGGAACGCAAGCCCGCTTGCCGGGCTCGTATCGATAAGACTGCCGAACGTGAGCAGAAATCCCAGCCCTTCCTTGACAAACAAAGATGCGTTGTAGGACAGGCGGAAGGAGCCCTCCAGATGCAGCTTGTCCATTTTCTCTCCGCACCAGCATGGAATGTCCCGTTTCCACCCTTGTTCCGAGCAGAACAGGGGCAGCCCGATAACATCTTCCGCACGGATGCTTTCTTTTTTCGCCAGAGGATGGTCTGCGGGCATGACAAGTCCCCATATATCCGCTTCCGGGAACGTGAGATAGTGGTACTTCGCGGTATCCGGCTCCTCCGCCAGCACGGCAAAGTCGAGAACGCCCTTATCCAGCTTTTCCGTGACCTGCTCCGTATCCCCGCTGCTGATATGGTAGCGCAGGCCGGGATAGATTTCTTTGAACCGTTTGATCTCCCGGGCAAGGTAACGAATCTGATAGGACTCAGCCAGCCCAAAATAAATATCTCCGCCGGTTAGATCGTCCAATGACACAAATTCGCCGATGATCTTATCCGCCATCGAAACTAAATCTTCCGCCCGCTTTCTGAGAAGGATTCCTTCCTCGGTCAGCGAAATGCTGAAGCTGTGCCGTGTAAACAGCTTTTTCCCAAGCTCTTCCTCCAAAGATTGGATCTGCTTCGAGAGCGTCGGCTGAGTAACATGCAGATATTCGGCGGCGCGGGTCATGTTTTCTTCCCTTGCAACGGCAAGAAAGTATCTTAAAGTACGAATTTCCATAGTTATGTCCTCCGTTCCATATCGTGATATTCTAAAAATGAATATCATGATATTCATTATAGCCATTAGCGAAGAAAAATGTCAATGTGCTATATTGTAGATGTCAGAAAGAAGCCGGACACAGAAAGGATGAGACGATGAGCGAACAAACGGAGAATCTGCTCACGGGGATGGCCGAAGCAGGATGTACGAAAGAGGAAATCCAAAGAGCAGGATGCTTTTTGAAAGCGGGCAGCTTTAACGAGTTAACAAAGTTCCTCAAACAATGCCGCTGTGTCCTGATGGAGCAAATGCATGAAAGCCAAAATCGGGTTGATCGCATGGATTACCTGATAAGGCAGACCGAAAAATTTTCAGTAAAATAATGAAAGGATGGTAAGAGCAGCATGAAAAAAGAAGAACTGAAACTGACGGCGGAATGGGATAAAACCTTTCCAAAAAGCGAAAAGGTCGATCACAGCAAGGTGACCTTTGTGAACCGTTACGGTATCACGCTGGCGGCGGATCTGTATGTTCCGAAACATGCGGAAGGCAAACTTCCGGCCATCGCGGTGTGCGGCCCCTTCGGCGCGGTCAAGGAGCAGGCGGCGGGACTGTATGCCCAGACGATGGCGGAGCGCGGGTTTCTGACCATCGCCTTTGATCCCTCCTTCACCGGCGAGAGCGGCGGAAATGTCCGTTACATGGCGTCCCCCGACATCAATACCGAGGACTTTATGGCGGCGGTGGACTTCCTGTCGCTGCACGATAAAGTCGATCCTGACCGAATCGGTATTATCGGCATCTGCGGCTGGGGCGGCATGGCGCTGAATACGGCGGCATTGGATACGAGAGTAAAAGCGACCGTAGCCTCCACGATGTACGATATGACAAGAGTAAATGCCAACGGCTACTTTGACGCCGAGGACAGCGAAGAAGCCCGGTATCAGAAAAAGGCGGCCATGTGCGCGCAGCGGCTTGCGGATTTGAAGGCGGGAGAATATACCCTCGGCGGCGGCGTAGTCGATCCTCTGCCGGAAGACGCGCCGTTCTTCGTAAAGGATTATTATGATTACTACAAGACTGAACGTGGTTACCATTCCCGCAGCCTCAACTCCAACGGCGGGTGGAATGTGATCGGCTGTGAATCCTTCCTCAATCAGCCCATTCTCAAATACAGCAATGAGATCAGAAGCGCTGTGCTGATTATGCACGGTGAGAAAGCTCACTCCTGCTATTTCAGTAAGGACGCCTACGCCGCCATGACAAAGGACAGCAAGTATACAGACAACAAAGGGCTTTTGATCATTCCGGACGCCGTCCACACCGATCTGTACGACGGCGGCAGGAAGGACGCCATACCGTTTGACAGGCTGGAGCGCTTCTTTACAGAATATCTTAAAAGGTAATTGTTTTGGAAGCAGAAGCTTTGGCGCGTCGTTAAAATGATGGAAAGTGTGAGAAAATATATGAAAAGAATCGTTTCCGGCATTTTTGCAGCTCTGATCGGCTGCCTTTGCCTTGCTTCCTGTGCGGAAAATACACCCGCTGAATCCTATCCGGATACGCAGGAAACGCCTGTTACAAGCACTGCTGACGTAACAGAAAAATCATCTTTCAACGAGCATGATGCGGAGCCGACCACGCAGCCCGAGCCTGCCGATTCCAAGGAGGCGTCTGTCCTTGTCGCTTACTTTTCCGCGACGGGGACTACAAAAAATCTCGCCGAATATGCCGCCGGCATTCTGAATGCCGATATTTACGAAATTGTACCGCAAGACCCCTACACGGATGAGGACTTGGCCTATTACACAGGAGGCCGAGCCGATCAGGAGCAAAACGATCCGTCCGCGCGTCCGGCAATATCCGGCTTGATCAAGAATATGAGTCAGTACGACACCGTGCTGATCGGCTACCCCATTTGGCACGGTCAGGCCCCGAGGATCATCTATACTTTTTTGGAAAGCTATGATTTTTCTGGCAAGACGATTCTGCCGTTCTGCACGTCGCATTCCAGCGGGATCGGCTCCAGTGCAAGCAATCTTCACTCCCTTGCACCGAACGCAAACTGGCTGGACGGTACACGCTTTGCGGCCGGAACCTCCGAATCGGAAATACAGGCATGGCTTGAGAGCCTTGAACTAATAGATACGAAAGAGGTGTCCACATTGCCCTATGACGGGATTTATCCGCAGCACGAACCCTACGGAACCGGCGTCGGCGCCATGCCGGGGCGCGTGGTCTGGGCCTACGACCCGGAGAGCGTGGACTGGGATGGAAACGGCTACTGGTGGGAAACAGATCACTTCGACGAAAGCGCCGTTCTGAATATGGTAAATGAAAGCATCGCTTCCCTCGGCGGAAAGGAAAATGCGAAAGACGGCTGGGCGGCGCTGTTCGCCGCGAATAACAGTACCCACGGCAGGAAGGGCGGCTACACCGCCGGCGAACAAATAGCCATCAAGGCCAACATCAACGGCTCCGCCGTCTATGACGACGACACCTCTGGCGAGACAAAAATGAGCTACACGAACCCAGTGCTGCTGAAAGCCTTGCTCACATCGCTGGTAGAGGAAGCCGGCGCCGCCCCGAAGGACATCACCGTCTATGACGTGTCCCGGCTTTTCCCGGACTACATGGTAGAAATGTGTACGAATGGGGAGCTGAAGGGCATTCATTTCGTTGACCGCAGCACCGGCGTCGCGGACGAGTCCGCCCCCATTGTCTGGTCCCATTCCTTCAGCGGAAGGGTCAACTACCTGCCCACCTGCGTTACCGAAGCAGCGTATGTCATCAATCTGGCCAACCTCAAGGGACATAGCTACGGGATCACGCTGTGCGGGAAGAATCATTTTGGCTCTTTCATCAATGGAAATACCATGCGCCCGCCGGAAGGCGCAAACCTGCACCAATGGCTTACCCGAAATGAGATGGGTATTTACAGCCCTCTCGTTGACCTGATGGCAAATGCGGATCTTGGCGGGAAAACGATGCTCTATATACTGGACGCCCTCATCTGCGCTCCCAGTGAAGGAGCGTCCATCACCGGAAACAATTCCAAATGGCAGCAGTCTCCCTTTAACGGAGATTACACTTCCAGCGTGTTCGTATCCCAGGACCCGGTCGCCATTGACAGCGTAGGCGCGGATTTCCTAATGAACGAACCGGCGGTCACGGAAAACAACGGTTCTCTGCGCGGTAATCCCACCGTAGAAAATTATCTGCATGAGGCCGGACTCGTCGAGAATGCGCCATCCGGCACCATCTATACGGACAGTCAGGGGCATCCGGTCACGAACCTGGGCGTCCATGAGCATTGGAACAACTCCACGGAAAAGCTGTATAGCCGTAATCTCGGAAAAGACGAAGGGATTGAACTCATTCAAATTATAAAGTAAGACATGCAATCGGGGACAATGCCGCCGGAAGGCCACGACGGCTCACAAATTCGGGACTTTTCAATCCAGAACAAATGTTGTATTATTAACAATATCAGACCAAACGGAACGATTTCCCGACGCCGTATCCAAACGCGACTGGGATGAATTGACAATCTTCAGAAAACAAAGGAACGATCATGGCCCACACCAGACAGGAAGCTGACCGCATCATCGCCGCTGTCTCCGATGAAATGGAGAAATCCGTAATAACCTATACAACCTTTTTAACCTGCGCAGACCCTTTAGGCTGTGCTTCAGGCAGTGCAGCCCTCGTATTAGGCTCAGATGAGCCGTCCTGGGTATCCAAACTTGCACACCCAGCCGCAGATTCTAATGGTAAACCGACCATTAATCCCGCTGTCACAGCGAACGGTTCATCCTATGCTCTCAAGGTTTCCCATCTGGCTCTCCGCGCGCTTCTCTATGAAGTCTGCACGACTCCCAAGCCAGGCCTGGTAGACCGCGCTAACAGCGGCAGCCACAAGGATATGGATATCTATACCTTTGTGGACAGCGCTTGCGCGCTGCAGCCTTATTTTGAGGAATGCGTCCGCATCGGGAAGGAAACCGCGCTCCTCGCGGCGCCGGAGACATTCCGACGGCTGCGTCTGGCCGGCATACAGGCCGAGAAGGAAATGTACATAGCCACCGGCGGCGTCAATACCCACAAGGGGGCCATTTTCTCTATGGGAATCATCTGCGCGGCGATCGGACGGCTGGCAGAAACCCCGTCTGGCGAGAACCGCCTGCCGGGAGCATCGCGCGGCGGCAGCCGCCCGGCAGTACATCCCGCCGCCGACGCCATTCTCTCCGAATGCGCCGCCATGACCCGCGGCCTGACTGCATCGGATTTCGCGGGGCTGACGCCGGATCAGGCTGTTACTACCGGCCAGCGCCTCTATCTTCAGTACGGTATTACCGGCATCCGCGGCCAGGCAGAAGCTGGATTTCCCGCGGTGCGCGAAACCGGTCTGCCAGTACTCAAAAATGGGATCTCCATGGGTCTTTCTATCAACGACGCCGGCTGCGCCGCCCTGCTTGCGCTGATGTGCGCATCCACGGACACGAACATGATCGCCCGAAGCAGCATTGACACCCAGCAGAGGATCGTGGGCGAAATCCGGGAACTGCTGATCGCAGATCCATATCCGGACCGCCAGACACTGGAAGACCTGGACCGGGAGTTTATCTCCCTGAATCTGTCCCCCGGCGGCAGCGCGGATCTGCTGGCGATCTGCTATCTGCTGTATTTTCTCGGCGTATCATAACCGCGGCGTTTTGCGGAATGTTTTCCTGATGCGTTTGCTTTTAGTACATGCCGCTATACAAATTTCATCCTTATGTCATTCTCGCAAATGCAAGCCAGTATTCTGGTTCCTTCAGAATCATTACAAACTATCTTTTTGTATACGGACCAATAAAAAAGCGGGCCGGATGGACCTATACGCACATCTGACCCGTTTTCTTTGTAAATTATATTGTATGCAACAAAGAGCACCCGTTGCACGTTTTCTGCCTCTTCATACCGATTCCAATGCAAATAACATTGGTCACTTACTCTTCTTCCTTCACCGAATGCACCGCAACCAGCAGCTTTCCGACCCGCAGGTCGTCCATTTCCAGCACCGTCACCGTGACATTCTCATAATCGAAGCTGTCCCCGGCTTTCGGGAAGCCCCCGAACTGCTCCAGCGTCCAGCCGCCGACAGTGACGGAATCGGTCTCGAAATTATCCTCATCCCACTCCGTCAGCTCGCAGAACTCGCCGATGGACAGGTCGCCGTCGATCTCGTACTCGTGCTCGCCGCGCTCCACCACCTCGTTCACCACTTCGTCGGTCTCGTCCCAGATATCGCCGACGATCTGCTCCAGCACATCCTCCATGGTCACCATGCCGATCGTGCTTCCGTACTCGTCGGTGACGATCGCGATATGAGTCTTGCGCTGCTTCATCATCGCCAGGATGGCCGGCAGCTTCGTGGTCTTATAGACGAAGCAGGGCTCGATCAGCAGCGCTTTCAGATCCGGCTCCGGCGTATCCAGAAGCGCCCGATAGTAATGGTTCAGGTACAGAACGCCCAGGATCCGCTCCCTCCGGTCGTCGTAGACCGGCAGACGGGAAAATGTACTCTCCTCGATCCGCCGCCGTATCTCCTGCGGATCGTCGTCGATCTCCAGCGCCTCCATATCCACGCGGGGCGTCATGATCTCATGGGCGGATATCTCAGCGAAGTCCAGCGCATTCTGCAGAAGCTCCGACTGGTCCTCATCAATGATCCCCTCGTCCTCCGAGGTCTCGATCAGGTCGATCAGCTCTTCCTCCGCTGCCTCGGCTTCCTCGTCTTCATCCAGAGTCTCTCCCTTTAACGACGACGTGATCAGGTTCACCGCGCCGCAGATCACCCAGGTCACCGGCGTCAATACTGTCATCAGGAAACGCAGCGGACCGGCCACCTTAAGGGCAAAGGGCTGCGGGTTCCGCCTGGCGATAATCTTAGGCATGGTCTCACCGAAGATCAGCACCAGCACCGTCAGAAGAAGCGATGCGGCGGAAGTATAAATGTCCTGCTTCGCGGCCGAAGCGTCCGCCCCCGCGATCAGAAGCGCGAGAAGCGTCATCACGCTTGACGCGGAAATATTTACCAGGTTGTTGCCGATCAGGATCGTCGAAAGCGCCCGGTCAAACCGGTCGCAGATATACAGCGCCTGCTTCACCGCCGGGCTGTGGCTGGCCTCCAGCCTTGTACGGTTCAGTCCGGAATAAGCGATCTCCGATCCCGAGAAAAACGCGGAGAAAGCCAGCAGAACCACAATTGAGAAGCTATAGAGAATCACCGCAGTCATTCCGCCTTCGCCTCCTCTCTTACGATCCGCAGGACACGGATGCGCCGCTTCTCCATCTTCTGGATCGTGATATGCAGATCCCGATAGATGAAGCTGTCCCCCTGCCGGGGGATATTGTCAAACACGTCGTAGGCCAGGCTGACCATATTCCTGTGGGCCACCTCATCTTCGTCGTAATTCTCGTATCCCATGCGGTCGAAGCAGTCGTCGATGCTCATAGAAGCGTCCACATCCCAGGTGTGGCCGTCGATCTGCACGAAACTCTCCACGACTTCGTCGTCCTCGTCCCAGATATCGCCTACCAGCTCCTCCAGCATATCCTCTACCGTGACCACGCCTTCCACGCCGCCGTAATCGTCGGTAACAATGGCCATGCTGGCCTTCCGGCGGTTCATGGCCGGCAGAAGATCGGCGATCTCCGTGCTCCCGTGAACGAAGAACGGCGGATCCATCACCTGATGAATGTCCACCTTTTCCCCATCCTTCAGATAAGCCTTCACAAATTTGCGGCAGGACAGCACACCCACCACATTGTCGATGGAATCATGATAGACCGGCATCCGGGAATGACGCACCGCTCGGATATGGCTCAGAATTTCCTCCACGCTGTCGCTGTCGTCGATGGCTTCCATGTCCACCCGGACCGTCAGGATATCGTCCACGATATGGTCGCCGAAGCTGAGCGCGGATTGAACCAGTTCGCCCTTCTCAGTCTCAAGGCCGCCTTCCTCCGCGATATTTTCCACCATATCATAGAACTCATCCTCGGTAACAGCGCTGTCCCCGCCGCCGATCAGATTCGCCGCCACATTGCCGATCGCCGTCAGCAGAAATGAAAAAGGCGTACAGACGCGCATGAACAAAATCAGCGACCCGGCGATCGTCTGGGAGAAATGCTCCGAATATTTCTTCGCGATGCTTTTGGGAAGCAGTTCCGCGAAAAAAAACACAATAACAGTAAGCACCAGCGTCGTGGCAGCCACAGCGTTCGTGCCCCACATCCGTGTCGCCCAGACCGTAGTGATGGAGGATGC
>CANPZZ010000100.1 GCA_947589125.1 uncultured Lachnospiraceae bacterium | reverse complement strand
ACGGTCTTCCAGTCCACGGAGCCATCTCCCACGCCGTCCAGCAGATATTCCATGTTGGCCGTGAACTTAAGGTCCACGATGCTTGGGAAATTCTCCTTCATGATGCGGTTCACCACCTCGCCCAGCTCAGTAACATACAGATTTTTCTTCTCTTTGGCCACATAACGGCGGCCTAAAAGGGTGGTGATCGTCGGCGCGTAAGTGCTGGGACGGCCAATGCCTTCCTCCTCCAGCGCTTTCACCAGGGACGCCTCCGTAAAATGAGCCGGCGGCTGGGTGAAATGCTGGCTTTCGCGCAGCTGAGACAATTCCAACTCTTTCCCCTCTGTCAGATTCTCTAAAAACAGTCCCGTGACTTCTTCCTCTTCCTCCATGCCGGCGCACAGATAGCCGTCGAACACACGTCTGGCCGCGGACAGGTTAAAATAATACTCTCCCGCCTTCACCTTCACCGCCATGGTCTCATAGACCGCCGGCGTCATGCGGCTGGCCGCGAACCGTTTCCAGATCAGCTGATAAAGCTTAAACTGATCCCGATCCAGAGAATCCTTCACCTGCGCAGGCGTCAGCCGGATATCCGTGGGGCGGATGGCCTCATGGGCGTCCTGAACGTTGGCGCCTTTGCTTTTTGCGCGGGTTTCCTCGACGGCCGCGTATTCCGGGCCGTAAGTCTCCCCGATATAAGTGCGGGCGGCTGCCGCTGCCTCTTCCGCCACACGGGTGGAATCGGTACGCAGATAGGTGATCAGGCCGATCGTGCCCTGGCCTTTCACCGTCACGCCCTCATAGAGCTGCTGGGCTAAACGCATGGTTTTCTGGGTGGCGAAATTCAGGACTCTGGATGCCTCCTGCTGCAGGGTGCTTGTCGTAAATGGAAGCGGCGCTTTCCTGATCCGTTCGCCTTTCTTCACCTCATCCACCACATAGCGGCAGTCCTTCAGGGCAGCCAGAACCCGATCCACGTCCTCTCTTGATGTCAGTTCTGTTCTGCCGTTTCCGTCACCGTAGAACCTGGCGGTCAGCGGCTTTTGCTTTCCTTTCTTAGCCGCGGACGCCTTTGTACCCGCAGACGCGGAAGTGTCGAGAAGATCGGCCTCCAGCTCCCAGTATTCCTCCGGGATGAACGCCTCGATCTCTTCCTCCCTGTCGCAGATCATGCGCAGAGCCGCAGACTGCACGCGTCCGGCGCTCAGTCCGCGCTTCACCTTAGCCCACAATAACGGGCTGATGCGGTATCCCACCATCCGATCCAGAATACGCCTGGTCTGCTGGGCATCCACCAGGCTCATATCCAGTTGTCTCGGCTCCTTAAGAGAGGTCTTTACCGCGTTCTTCGTAATTTCATTGAAGCTGATGCGGTAGACTTTCTTTCCCTCGATCTCGTCCAGCTTAAGGGCTTTCATCAGATGCCATGAAATGGCCTCGCCCTCGCGGTCCGGGTCGGTAGCCAGGTAGATCACGTCCGCTTTCTTCACTTCCTTGCGAAGCTTCGCAAGAACGTCGCCTTTGCCGCGGATCGTGATGTACTTGGGCTCGAAGTCGTGTTCGACGTCGATGCCCAGCTGGCTCTTGGGAAGGTCCCTGACGTGTCCGCCGGAGGCGTCCACCTCATAATTGCTTCCCAGGAATTTCTTGATCGTCTTGACCTTCGCAGGTGACTCCACGATTACCAGATACTTTGCCATGCCTCTTGCTCCTCTAGATCTTTTTCACATAATAATGGCCTGTCGGCTGCATAACATAACCCTTCAGCTCCAGCTCAAGCAGAATCGTCATGCACTCCCCCAACGGCAGACCACTCTCTTCTACAACCTGGTCGAAAAACTTCGGTTGTAAATCTAAGCAACTATACACTATTTTTTCTTTCTTTGCAAGTGCATTTTCATTTTTTTTAGGAAGTCTTAACATCTTTTCATGCTTTATCTGAAAATACTCCAAAATGTCGTCAGGAGACGTCACGATTCCCGCCCCCTGGCGGATCAAATGGTTGCATCCGCGGCTCAGCTCCGACGTTACCATGCCCGGCACCGCCATCACTTCCCGGCCCTGCTCCAGCGCCAGTTCCGCCGTGATCAGCGATCCGCTCCTCTCCCTGGCCTCCGCCACGATGATCACATCCGCCAGACCGCTGATCAGCCGGTTCCTCATCGGAAAATGCGCCTTAAGCGCTTCGCTTCCCAGCGGAAATTCGGAGATCACGCCGCCCCGGTCCGGAATCTCCAGATACATATTCAGATGTGTCCGCGGATAGCAGACATCCACGCCGCTGCCCAGCACTGCGTAGGTGTCGCCGTTCTCCATAAGCGCTCCCTCATGACCTGCCCCGTCGATGCCCAGCGCCATGCCGCTGACGATCTGGATCCCGGCGCGGCTTAGAGACGCTCCAAGCATCCGGGCCATCTGAAGTCCGTAGCTGGAAGCGGCCCTGGCGCCGATGATCGCCGCAGAGGGACGACTGTCGTCAGGAAGGCGGCCCTTTACATAGAGTCCCACGGGTTTTCCATAGATATGCTTAAGGCGTTCCGGATATTCCTCATCCATGTAAGTAATGAACCGGATTCCCCGCTCCTCCAGTCCGCGGTATTCCCGCGTGGTCTCCGGAAGCTTCGATTTCATATCGTCGAAGCAGGCAGCCGCCGGCCGGTTCAGGAGCTTTTCTTCCTTTAGCCGGCTTCCTTCCATATAATAAATCGTTTCGCAGGATCCGAAACGATCCAGCAGCGTCTGAATCGTGATCGCCCCCAGCGGCGGAAGCTGGCAGAGCCAGTAGAGGTAATCCCGCTCTGTGAAATGTTCACTCACGGCGCGTCACCTCCGATCCGGAAGACTGCCAATACTTTTCTTCCAGACTCCGGTAACCGATCGCCTCGCACAGATGCGCATGACCGATCTGCTCCGCCCCGTCCAGATCCGCGATGGTCCTCGCTACCTTTAATATCTTGGAATATGCCCTGGCGCTCATGCCTTTTCGCTGGTAGACATCGCGGAAAAATTCTTCCTCCTTCTTACTAAGCCCGCAGAACCTCCGAATATCCTCACCAGTCATCTGGCTGTTAAAGCGGATCTGGCGGCCCGCGAAACGTTCCTTCTGGATCTCCCTGACTCGTTCCACTCGCTGCCGGATCTGCCCGGAGGATTCTTCCTCTCTCCGCCCCCGCAGATCGCTGAATTCCACAGGCGCCGCCTCCGTACAGATATCGATACGGTCCAGGATCGGCTTGGATATCTTTCCGAGATAGCGCCGGATCTGTTCCTCGCTGCAATGACAGCGGTTCCTGTCAGGAAAATGTCCGCATGGACATGGATTGGCAGCCGCCACCAGCATGAAATCCGCCGGAAATTCATACCTCCCGCTGACTCTCGACAGGACGATCTTATGGCTTTCCAGTGGCTGCCGCAAAAGCTCGATAGCATTCTTTGAAAACTCCGGCAATTCGTCCAGAAAAAGCACACCGCCGCTGGCCAGCGACATCTCCCCCGGTTCCGGCGTCTTCCCTCCGCCTGTCAGCGCCTGCGCCGTCGCCGAATGGTGGGGACTTCGGAACGGTCTCCTGGTCATAAACGGCTGCTCTCTCGGAAGCATGCCGCAGATACTGTAGATCTTGGAGATCTCCAGCATTTCCTCCATCGTACAGGACGGCATGATCGTAGGAATCCGTTCCGCGATCATCGTCTTGCCGGTACCCGCCGGACCGATATACAGCAGATTATGGCGGCCGGCTACCGCCACCTCCGTGGCTCGCTTCATAAGTCCCTGCCCCTGGACATCCCTGTAGTCGATATCATAAACGTCCCGGGAGATATACGGAAATGCAGCCGCCTGCGGCAGATCCGCCTTCTCTCCGGCACGATCCGCTTTCTCGCCGGCACGATCCGCCTCAACAGGCATATATGTATCATCTGAACATGTCCCGGCTTTCTCTCCGCAGACATCCTCACCGTCGCCGCTTCTGTTCCGTCCATTCACTTTTTCAATCAAATCCCGAACCTGTCCGACCCCTACGATCTTAAGTCCCGGTATCATCTGTCCTTCCCGAACGTTCTCCTCCGGCAGATAACAGACCTTCTTCCCGCAGTTCTTCGCTTCGATCACCATGGGCAGGATCCCGCGAACCGGCTTTACAACGCCGTCCAGTCCCAACTCCCCGATCAGAACCGAATCCTCAAGCTGCTCCCAGTCAAGCGCCCCATGAGCTCCGAGAACCGCCGCCGCGATCGGCAGATCAAAGCCAGTTCCGCTCTTATGCACATCTGCCGGCGACAGATTCACCGTCACCTTCTTAGGCGGAAAACGAAACCCTGCGTTCTTAAGCGCAGTCCTCACCCGATCCTGGGCCTCACGCACCTCCGGCGCCAGCGCGCCGACCATCACAAAACCAGGCAGACCCTCCTGCACGTCCGCCTCCACATGAACAAGACAGCCTTCTACCCCCAGAAGGCCAATTCCACACACTTTACTAAACACCGTACCTCCTCGCGCTGCTCTCCCCAATACGCGGAATCCGATGCGATATGCATCATTCAGTATTTCAGAATCAGACTGAAAATGAATTGTCGAAAATGATAATTTAAATATACTTCATATGTAAGAAAAACGCAAGTGTTTTTCATGGTTTAACCACATTTTGACGGGTAGCGGGCGAACTGGCCTGTATGGAGTGAAAATGTTTCGTATATGTTATGTCTATGCACATAGTCGCGGAAGATACGCGAGTGGAAGCCCCGCCGCCTGCGCTCATGGTTCCGGATGGAAGAGGTTCTAAGACGAAAAGCGGCCGCCTCCGGGGCACCGTCAAATTCGTGAGAAATCCTGAAAGGATTTCTCACTCAGCTTGCGCTCCGTCCCTGACTTGAGGTCAGGGACTCCGGCCCCGGCGGCGGCCGTTTTTCGCCTAAGAACCTCTAACCATCCTCCACAAATCGCGCAGACGGCGGGGCTTCCACTCGCTGTGTTTTCTCAGAAATCTGGTGACAGAATTATCGTAGAAACCGATAGTCTCCCTGCCTGATTTTCCGGCAGCCCAACATATAAACTTCCGCCAGACTACACAGCCAACTGACTATACCAACAGATTCACCCTGCTATCAAAATAACGAATCTCCAAACAAAAGCCCTGCTCCTTTTCCACCCATCACGTCAGCGACAACACAGCGGGGCAGGCGGGGCCGGGACACATCCTGAGCGCGATTTACGGAGAAGGGTTAGTCTTTCTTAATGAAAAAACGCCGGTCTGAGGGTCGACGCCCATGACCTCAAGTCATGGGCGGAGCGGCAACCTGAGCGAGAATTTCTTCAGAAATTCTCGCGAATTTGCCGTTGCCCTCAAACCGGAGTTTTTGAATTTAGAAAGACTTCCCTTCGGAGTCATGAGCGCTCAGGATGTGTCCCGGCCCCGCCTGCCCCGCGTACCCTCCGCGACCACACGCGCCGACATTCTCACGTTCTCGTCTCCTCATACGCCTCGTACCACTCCATACAGGCCTCATGCCATGCCTCCCAGGCATTTCGGCATTCCTCCCGGATCCGCTCCTCTTCCTGAGGATTCCCCTCCCACATCACTTCAAGCCGCCCGAAACTCTCCTCCGCAACTCTCCCCGCCTGTTCCAGCCTCTCTCCCGCCAGTCTTAATCTCCAGTCCGCATACGCTTCCTCCTCCGGAATCTCCCTGAGCCTGTGACGCTCCGCCTTAGGCACAGCACGGATCCCGGCAACCAGCGCCTCATCCTCCGCCGCCACACGCGCCGTGATGGAATCTCCTTTCTCCCCTTTCCGCAGCCGCTCCAGATAATGCTCATACCCGAACGGATAGTACATCACCTGCCCATCCTCAAAGATCAGCATACAGTCCGCCACCTGCCGCAGAAAATACCGGTCGTGGGAAACGAACAGAATCGTCCCCTCATAGGCCTGAAACGCCGATTCCAGCGTCTCCTTCGCCTGAATGTCCATATGATTCGTCGGTTCATCCAGAATCAGGAAATTCGGCCGGCTCTGCAGAAGCTCCGCCAGCACCAGCCTGGCTTTCTCCCCTCCCGACAGATCCGACACCTTCGTCTGCGCGGTCCTGCCGCCGAAAAGAAAGGCCCCCAGTATCTGCCTTGCCTCTTTCTCCGTCAGAACCGGGAACAGATCATGAAAATGCTCCGCCACGCTTTTCTCCGATTCGATCTCCGCGGAATGCTGGTCAAAATACCCGATAGTCACCTTCGCCCCAAGCCTGAGACTCCCCGAAACCGGAGGAAGAAGTCCGGCCGCCGTCTTTAGGAAAGCAGTCTTTCCCGCGCCGTTAGGCCCCAGCACGCCGATCTTCTGGCCTCTGCGGACGCGCAGCCCCATTTCCAGAAGCGGCCTGTCATAACCGATCTTTAAATGCTCCGCCTCCAGCACCCACTTGCTGCCGGCCGCGTCCGGCGTGATCGGCCCGGTAAAAATATGGACGTCGTCCGTCTCCGGCTTCCCTATAAGCGCCGTCCGCTCCAGGATCTTCTTTCTGGAACGGGCGAAGGCCGCCTTGGCCGGCTTATTCTTAAACCGCTCGATCAGCTCCGTAAGCCGCCTGATCTCCGCCTGCTGCTGTTCATACCTCTTCTGCTGCAGCCGGATCCGTTCCATCTTCTCCTGCCGGTAACTGGTATAATTGCCCGGATACCGCCTAAGACGGCTGCCGGACAGTTCATAGACCACATCCGCCGTCCGGTCCAGGAAGAACCGGTCGTGACTGACCATGACGATGGCCCCCGGATAGCTGCGGATATAATTCTCCAGCCATTCCACGGACGCAAGATCCAGATGGTTCGTAGGCTCGTCCAATAGCAGGATATCCGGCTTTTCAAGCAGCAGCCGGATCATCATGATCTTCGTCTGCTCGCCGCCCGAGAAATCGCCGAGACGGCGGCATTTGTCCGACTTGTCAAAGCCGAAACCGGTAAAAAGCCGGTCGTATTCCTTCTCGTAGTCGTAGCGCTCGCGGGAGTAGATATCCGTATCCGCCGCCAATTCTGTCCCGTGAGAATCTGGGTCTGCGTTCCCGGCTGAGCCATATCTTCGGGAATCCTCATCTTCGTTTCCGCCTGAGCCAGATCTTCGTAAATCTGCGTCTGCAGACCCAGTCCGCCCGGACATGCCGATATCCGCCCTTCTCCCCGGGCAGCCCGCAAGCAGCAGTTCTTCCACAGTCCTCTCCCGGTCCTCAGAATCCGCCTGCTGATGCAGCACGCCGACGCTCAGCCGCCTGGAGGTATAGACCCCCGGCGTCATCCGCTTATCGTCCCGGTCCAGTTCCAGTTCACCCGCCAGAAGGCGCAGAAGGGTCGTCTTGCCGGCGCCGTTGCGTCCGACTACGGCAATTTTTTCATTTCCTTTTATCTCAAAACTGATGTGGGACAGAACCGTTTCTCCGCCTAAGGACACGGTTCCGTCTGTGATCTGATATAGCATAAAAACCACCTTATCCGTTTGCGCACCGCCCGCGCGCAGGCTCAGCCTTTATCCGCGCTGCACGTTCACATGCAGTGTAGCACACTTTTGACGATTCTTCCAGAACTCGTCCGCATTTTACTCATAATCGCGCCGGTTTCTGCGCATATTAAGCATCAAGGCAGCGCTGCTGCCAAATGATCACGAAACAGGAGGTACTACCCATGAGCCCAAAAGAACTGGCGTATATTGAAGACGCCCTGAGCCACGAAAGCTTTCTGAAGAACCAGTGCACCGACGCGGTCCGCAATCTGCAGGATCCGGAACTCAGATCCTGCGTGGAGGAGATCCAGCAGAAGCACCAGCAGATATTTAACGATTTCTACAGCCTGATCTGAGGAGGGAACGGACATGGATGACAAATGTATCATGGAAAATCTGCTCTTGACCACCAAGGGCGTATGCGATCTGTACCTGCACGGTACCATCGAATCTTCAACCCAGAACGTACACCAGACCTTTGACCGCGCGCTGGACGACAGCCTGTGCATGCAGGATGACATCTACCGGAAAATGTCGTCAAAAGGATGGTATTCCACGGAAAACGCGGAGATGGAGAAAATCCAGAAAGTGAAGAACCAGTACGCGGGACAGCAGTAAGCGGAAAAATGATCCGCCGGATATCTTCGAAAAAAGGAGCGGGAGCGAAATGTTTCCGCTCCTTTCCATATTATAGGCTTTAGCCTGTTGAATATGTCTCCGTTTTTCGTGTTCCGAAAAACGGAGACATATGAAACAGATAACCAC
>CANPZZ010000099.1 GCA_947589125.1 uncultured Lachnospiraceae bacterium | reverse complement strand
GTATCT
Source organism: uncultured Lachnospiraceae bacterium (assembly GCA_947589125.1). Taxonomy (GTDB): domain Bacteria; phylum Bacillota; class Clostridia; order Lachnospirales; family Lachnospiraceae; genus UBA3402. The sequence continues at coordinate 8,266 of CANPZZ010000099.1, read as the reverse complement.
TTCATGGAAAAATGAAACCCATTGGCGTCGCGCCCCACATAGAGGACGTTGATCAGGTTCTTGATGATCTCGCCGAAAGCCAGCGTCACGATGGCAAGATAGTCGCCTTTCAGCCGCAGAACCGGAATACCGATCAGCAGGCCGAAGACTCCCGCTACCAGCGCGCCCAGAATCAGCGCCATAAAGAAACGCAGTCCCACGCTGGGAACCGCCGTCTCCAGACAATTCGTCAGAAACGCGCCGGAAAACGCGCCCAGGCACATGAATCCCGCGTGCCCCAGGCTCAGTTCTCCCAGGATACCCACGGTCAGATTCAGCGACACCGCCAGGATCGCGTACATACAGAGCGGCACCAGAAGCCCCTTAAACAGGCTGCTCAGATGACCGGTCTTATCCATGATCTGGATCACCGCCCAGAACAGAATGACCATACCGTAGGTGACCGCGTTCTGAATCCGTACTTTATTCTTCGTCATATCCGTCACCTACACTTTCTCATTGATCTTCCTGCCCAGGATGCCGGTAGGACGCACCAGAAGCACGATGATCAGCACAGCGAACACGATCGCGTCCGACAGCTGGGAGGAAATATATGCTTTTGACAGGTTCTCGATGACACCCAGTACAATGCCGCCGATCAGCGCTCCCGGAATTGATCCGATACCGCCGAACACAGCCGCCGTAAACGCCTTGATGCCGGGCATGGAACCGGTATAGGGGGTCAGAGACGGATACGCCGAACAGAGCAGCGCTCCGGCGATGGCCGCCAGGGCCGAACCGATGGCAAATGTCACCGCGATGGTCTTATTCACATCAATCCCCATCAGGGACGCTGCGCCCCGATCCTCAGAGACCGCCAGCATGGCCTGTCCGATCTTCGTCTTATTGATAAACGTAGTCAGCGCGATCATAATAATGATACAGCTGATGATCGTCACGACCGTCGTGGAAGAAATCGTAAGCGCGCCTCCCGCCAGCACCAGATTCGGCAGCGTCACGACCGACGTGAACTGCCGCGGATTGGAGCCGAACACCAGCAGCGCAATATTCTGAAGGAGGTAGCTGACGCCGATGGCCGTGATCAGAACCGCGAGAGAGGACGCCTCGCGAAGCGGCCGGTAAGCTACCCGCTCCGTCGTCACGCCCAGAACCGTACATGCCGCTACCGCCACGACGATGCCCAGAAGCGGCGGCATTCCCAGCGTACTCACGATCGTGAAGATCACGAAACCGCCGACCATGATGATGTCCCCATGGGCGAAATTCAGCATTCTGGCGATACCGTAAACCATGGTGTAGCCCAGGGCGATGATCGCGTAGACCGCCCCCAGGCTGACGCCGCTGATAAAATATGACAGAAATCCCATATCTGTCCTCCCTCTCTTCGGATTCTTCCGTAAAACTCCCTCCGACATTTCCTCATAAGTTTCTGCATAGCATATCGCAAAAACCTCTGCACGATGTCCCATCCGTGCATACAGGTGTCTTCCCACGTCAAACACAATATCAAGTAAAATTATAGCATATGTGAAATAAGCGCGCAAGATTCAATTCACAAAATGGGGCCGCCTGTTACAGCGACCCCACGTCGGATCTCATTTGATCGATCTTATTTCTAACTTATCTTAGCCTATCGTTACACCGCGGTCATTTACTGCATTACGTAGACGCCGTCCACGATCATGGCAGCCTTCGGAGCTTTGTTGGGCTCGCCGGCCGCGTTCCAGGTCATGCCTGCGCCGGTCAGACCGTCGATCGTAATCTCCGTCATAGCGGTCTTCATCGCCTCGCAGATATCGGAAACGCTCATATCCGGCGTAACGCCGCTCTTCTCTACCGCAGCCTTGATCGCGTATACCGCGTCGTAAGCATCAGCAGCGAACTGGTTCGGGGTCTCGCCGTAAGCGGCTACATACGCGTCCGTGAACGCCTTGCTGGATTCCTCTGTCGCGGAGAACGGAGTCAGCAGCATAACGCCCTCAGCCAGAGAGGTATCAAAGTTCTCTACAGACAGGATGCCGTCCATGCCGTCCACGCCGAAGAAGATCGGGTCGTAACCCATGGAGTCGGCCTGGCTCAGAACGATGGAAGCCTCCTGATAATAGAAGGGGCAGAACACCAGCGTAGCGCCGGCATCCTTCGCCTTGGTCAGCTGTACGGAGAAGTCGGTCGCGTTGTCAGCGGTGAACGCTTCGTCGGCAACGATGTTCAGGCCCTGGTTGGCAGCCTCTTCCACGAACGCTTCGCGGATACCGGTGGAATACTCGGTGGAGCTGTCGTAAATGATAGCCACATCCGTAGCCAGCTTATGCTCGCCGATGTACTGAGCAGCAGCGGAACCCTGATCCGGGTCAGCGAAGCAGACACGGAACACATTGTCCGGAGCCACGCACTCGACCGCGGAACCGGACGGAGTGATCTGGAACATATTGTCGGCCTCAGTCTCAGCCGCTACCGCGATGCAGGGAGCGGAAGTAACAGATCCGATGATCATCTGTACGCCCCAGTCCTTCAGGGTGTTGTACGCGTTGACAGACTTTTGAGCGTCATGCTCGTCGTCCTGCGCGTTCATCTCGATCATGATTCCGTCGCCGATACCGCCGGCATCATTCACTTCCTTCACAGCCAGCTCCACCGCGTTGCGAACGCCCTGTCCGTAAGCAGCCGCCGGGCCTGTAAGCGGTCCGATCACGCCGATCTTCAGTGTGCCGCCGGCCGACGCGCCGCCGTCAGCAGCTGCAGCCGTGGTCTCAGAAGAAGCGGCCGTCGTCGTGGTACTTCCGGAACCGCCGCCACAGGCAGTCAGAGAAGCGGCCATCACAATCGCCATACCTAATGCGAATGCCTTTTTCATAATAGTTTCCTCCTCATTCTTTCTTTGCCGGACTGTTTCCGGCACGCACAATTGCGTTTTTTGTCAGTTTTTAAGGAACTATTTCCTCAAAAAACTTTCAACATTATAAATCCATTCTATGCAAATGTCAACGCTTTTCTTTTACAAACTTGTGATACGGCAGTGTGGTGAAGCGAACATCTGCATCGATACCAAAATCTGACAACAGCGGATTCTTAGATGTTGAATAAGCACTCAGTTCCTCCGCTGCAGACATAAAAAGTACGTCATCAGCAGGCTTTTGATGCTGATCCGACAAAAAAGCCGCCGTCCCGGAATATACGCACAAAAAGCGTTCTCCGAAAACGGCGGCTCTCATCCCAAAACAATTTAACGATGAAATCCTGTTAACGATTCAGATATTCGTGATTCCACTATTTATAAATCTGATGTTTATTCGTAACCGGATCCGTACCAATTCTGCCATATACGGAATTGATAATAAGTCCCGTACAAGCCCGACTGGCTATCGGATATCATATATGCTGCTGACGGTGATCCCCTCCGGTTTCCCTTCGACGATCTTCACGCGCCTCGTACCACCGTTCATATCGAAATAATTGTCCTCCAGCCGCATATCGTCGTCCGCATTCAGGATCCGCACGCCCTTCGCGAAGCAGTCCGCGCTTATGACCAGCTCGTCGCCTTCCACCTTCACCTCAAACACCGGCTTGTGGAAATGGAAATACTTCGGGAAACAGAACAGCACCGTCTCCTGCGACACGATCTCGCCGTCCGCCTCCATCTGGTAGCTCACATAATTTTCAAACACATCCGCATCCGGCAGTTCCACCTTGTCAAGCCATGTCGCCGACATCGGCGCCAGGGTCATCGCGCAGCTTTCCTCCCGAAGGATCCGGGCCGAAGCGTCCCGAAGCTGCCAGCGGACCGTCACCTGCCGCTCCGTGAGCGTCTCATTGTTCGCGCAGAGCCGGATGGATTTCTCATAGTCGAAGGGCTGGGTGTTCAGATTCGGCGTCTGGGTGTGCATGCCCTCCTCCTCGCAGGACAAAAGGAGCGGCGCGAAGAACCGTTTCGCGCAGTACATGACCGCTTTCCAGCGTCCGAAATAATCCACCATGGCCCAGCTGGCCACCGGCCAGCAGTCGTTGAACTGCCAGATCACCGCGCCCATGCAGCGTCCCCGGTTCCGCCGGAAATGCTCCACGCCGTTTCGCATTGCCTCCGCCTGCATAAGCTGAGAGCCGTAGATGATCATGTCCAGGCTGGTCGGGTACAGATAGGTCTGCTCCATATAACGCATGACCGTGCCGTTGCCGAAAGCGCAGCGCTGATGCTTCTCCATCACATAGGAGAAAATGTTCCGGTCCTCCGGCTCCGTGAAGGTCTCGACCGTCTTAAGCGCCGGCAGAGACTCGAAGCCGAATTCCGACATATACCGCGGGAAAAGCCTCCGGTAAGCGGAGAACGGCAGTCCGCCGTGCCATACCTTCCAATAATGGACGTCGCCCCGGTTCTCGTCATTTGGCTTGTCGAAACCGCCGCCGCAGGACGGGCTCGCCGGCCAGTAATAGGTCTGCGGATCATATTTTTTCAGCACCTTCGGGATCAGGTACTCATACATCTTGATGTAATCGCTGTAGCGGATCGGATTGTCGCACCATACCTTCTTCTCATCGGCAAGGAACAGCTCCATCTCGTTGTTGCCGCACCACAGCCCCAGAGAAGCGTGATGACGGATCCGCTTCACATTGTCGATAAATTCCGCCGTGATATTCGCCTCGAAATCCTCCGTCAGGTCGTAAACGCAGCAGGCGAACATGAAATCCTGCCAAACGACCAGTCCGCATTCATCGCAGGCGTCGAAGAAGAAATCATCGGGATAATAGCCGCCGCCCCAGACGCGCATCACGTTGAAATTGGCATCCTTTGCCGCGGCGACGAACTTCCGGGTCTTCTCCGCGTCCACCCGGGCCACCAGGCTGTCCATCGGGATATAGTCCGCGCCGACGCCGAAGAACGGCACGCCGTTGACCTCGTGCGCAAAGCTCTCGCCGTACTGGTCTTTGACCCGATGCATGGTCATGGTCCGCAGACCGATGCGGCGCTGCCAGGTGTCGAGAACGCGAACGTCTGCGCCGGACACGCTTCTTGTATCCGTCTGGCTGCTGGTTTCTGCGCGCCCGGCCGCTTTCCCGGCCTCTGTGCATCCGCTCTCCAACAGCTCCACCCGCACCGTATAAAGCGGCTGCGCACCCAGACCGTTGGGCCACCAGAGCTGCGGATCCTCGATCACGATCTCCGACGGACTGTCTGTATAAACCGTTTCACGGCCGTTCGGGTCTGTCACAGTCACGCGGTAAGTAAAGGCAGCCGCTGCGGATGCGGGAGCGGTTCCGGCCGCAACCGTGTCTTTTTCTGATTCGAGAAAAAGCACTGATTTGGTCACGGCAAGCGCTGTTCCATCTGCAGCCTTATCCGATTCAAGCGGTACCACTGCCCCGGCCGCAGCTTTCGCCGTGCTGCGGGCCGCCGCCGCTCCGGCCGTCTCCGCTTCCACTGTCAGCGCAAGCCGTACCTTTCCGTCTTCATGCTTCTGCTCAATATAGACGCTGTCGATCCGCGCCTTCTCAATCCCCAGCAGACTCACCGGCCGGTAAAGTCCCGAATCCGGAATCCGCGGCGCCCAGTCCCATCCGAACATGCAATGGGCTTTCCGAAGCCGCGGCATGCCCTTCATGCCGTTGGCGTCTCCGGGAATCGGATTCTCCTCGTAACTCTTCGCAATAAATTTCGTCGGGGAATGGAACACGATATGAAGTTCATTTCCGTCCGGCCTGAGGATCCCCTTCACCGGGAATTCCCAGACCCGGTGCATATTCTTCGCCTCTCCCACTACCTGGCCGTTCAGCATGATCGTAGCCAGCGTGTCGATGCCGTCAAAATGCAGCAGCACCTCGTCGCAGCCCAGCAGCTCCTCCGACACGCCGAACACCGTGCGGTATTCGTAGTCCCGGTCGCTTAAGGGCAGAGTCTTAAGTTCGTTGTCCCGGTAAAACGGATCCTCGATCCGACCGTTCTTCAGAAGATCCAGAAAAACGCTTCCGGGCACCGCGGCGCTCAGATACTCTCCCACGCCGTATTCCCGCATCTGCCAGCCTTCATTCAGTAATTGTTTCTGCATAATCCTCTCCGTCCTAATATGTAGAATTTTTATCCGGCACTATATCACGCTTCTGCCCTGAGTTGCTTACATCGGGGTTGTGCCGATTTATTTTATTGCAGTTCTAATCTATCGCAATCTTGTTACTGTTGCTATCGTCTGTTTCCATCGCTTCATTACGGTCTGATCTAATCATCCGCTTTATATCACAAAACATGCCGAAAGATCACAATACATCTAATCGGTGATGAAAACCAGCAGACAGTGTACCTTCTGTCCTGTCAATTCCGCCGACCGCGCGTCCGGTCCCTGTCCGCCCACATAAACAAAAGCCTCGCCGGTATGGATATGGAAATGTCCTTCTTCGTCGTAAAGCCCGAACGCCTCTCTCGGAAGCGCGATCTCCACATTTTTCTCTTCACCGGGCGCGAGACGCACCTTGCGGATGCCTTTCAGCTGGGCGTTGGGCGAGTTCTCACCCGGAATCTTCACGTAGACCTGTACGGTCTCAGCACCCGCAGCGGAGCCGGTATTCTTTACCAGCGCATGGATTGTCACTGCAGCCTTTTTCTCAGTCAGGCAGTCATCCCCGACTGTCTCTGCAGGGCAGCAATCTCCAGACCTGACACCGTTTTCTACAGCTGTTTTTACATTGCCGCTTCCCTTCCTGTCCGGACAACTTTCCGTCGTCTCCGAACCGTCCGCTGGCACCTCCGCGTAAACCTTCTCATACGCGAAACGTGTATACGACAGCCCGTACCCGAAGGGATACAGCGCCTCATTCTTCATATACCGGTATGTCCGCCCCTTCATGCTGTAGTCCTCAAAATCCGGCAGCACGTCGTCTTTATGATAGAAGGTCACCGGCAGCTTCCCTTCCGGACATTTCTCCCCGAACAGGATCTTCGCAATGGCCTTGCCGCCGCAGGCGCCCGGATACCACCCCTGCAGGATCGCCGGCACATGCTCCTGGGCCCAGTCCACCGCCAGCGCGCTTCCGGACAGAAGCACGAGGATCACCGGCTTTCCGCTCGCGCAGGCCGCCTTAAGCACTTCCTCCTGCAGGCCCGGCAGATTCAGATCAGGCTTATCGCCGCTGCCGTACTCATTGTTGGCGTCGCCTTCCTCGCCCTCGATGCTGGCGTCGAGTCCCAGACAGACCACGATTACGTCGCTGTTATCGCAGACCCCTTTCACCTCGCTCATCCGGTCGTTGGCTTCCGCCAGCCCGCTGGTACGGTCCTTATACAGATGGCAGCCCTCCGAATACATGACCCGGACGCGGTCGCCCACATAATCCTGGATCCCTTCCAGAACCGTCCAGTAATGGGATGCGGTTCCCTCGTAATTGCCCACCAGCGCCCTGCGGCTGTCCGCATTGGGACCGATCACGCCGATGGTCTTTATCTTTGAAAGATTCAGAGGCAGCAGACCGCCTTCATTCTTCAGAAGCACCACGCAGCGGGCGGCAGCTTCTTCATTCAGGCGGCGCATCGGTTCGCTGTCCACCACCGTATAGGGGATCTGGTCGAACGGATTCTCCTCCTTCCGATCCAGCACGCCAAGCTTGATCCGGGTCGTAAAGAGTCTCTCGACCGCCTCGTCGATCCGCTTCTCCGACACCTTGCCTTCCTCCACAGCCTGCTTCAGGAAATAGAACATTTTCCCGCAGTTTAAGTCGCAGCCGTTCTCCATCGCCATCGCCGCCGCATCCTTGTAGGTCGCAGCGATATGGTGGCCGTCGCAGATATCCTGGATCGCGCCGCAGTCGCTGACAAAATGGCCTTCGAATCCGAATTCATCCCGGACGATCTCCTCGATCAGCTCGTGGTTGGCGCAGCAGGGCACGCCGTTGACACGGTTGTAGGCACCCATGACCGCCTCCACATGACCTTCCTGAACGCAGGCCTTGAAGGCCGGCAGATAGGTCTCATAGAGATCCTGCTTTCCTACGACCGCATTGAAGCCGTGCCTTACGCCCTCCGGGCCGCTGTGGACCGCCAGATGCTTGGCGCAGGCCGCCGCCTTTAAGTATTTCTCATCATGTCCCTGAATGCCTTTCACGAACCTTACGCCCATGCGGGAGGTCAGATACGGATCCTCTCCGAAGGTCTCATGACCTCTTCCCCATCTCGGATCCCGGAAAATGTTCACGTTCGGGGACCAGAAAGTCAGGCCTTTGTAAATGTCCATGTCGTCCTTGGCCTGCTGGAGATTGAATTTGCCTCTGGCCTCCGTGGAGATCGCGT
>CANPZZ010000098.1 GCA_947589125.1 uncultured Lachnospiraceae bacterium | reverse complement strand
CGCCAGTAAGGGGTTGTACTGGTTTCGACAGGGATCATGCAGCTGGTGAAGCTATCCGCACGTCATGCGTCAAATGACAAACCTAAATATAAACGCTGAAGATAATTTAGCATTAGCTGCTTAATTGCGGCCGTCAGCCTTAGCGCACTCACACGTTAAGATCCTGGCGTCGACTATGTGAGAAACGACACGGGCAAAGCTTTGAGCCCGCGGGCGTATCATGAAGCTACTGAAACCGGCAGAGTGTCGCCTCCCGGCCGGCAGAGGGAATGTCAAATAAGCGACTATGATAGTAGAAGAACAGGGAATTGGTTTTTGGACAGGGGTTCGATTCCCCTCAGCTCCACTTAAAAAGTCCGTTTTACGGACTTTTTTTCTTTCATGGAACAAGTCATTTGCAAAAGAAAGAATCTTCGAATGGCCGGTATAGAACCGTTCCTTTTCGCATATAATACCAATATATGGACAATCATGAAATCTTTGTATGCAGGAGGGAAGCTATGGAACGCAGGCATAGACGCACGAAAAAGGAGAAACTGGACGATGAACTTCTGAAGATCACAGAAGTCATGGAGCAGCATTCGAAAGCGCTTACGGAGCTGGAAGAGAAGCGGATGGCGCTGATCGAGGAGATCGAGCAGGAGCGGATCCGCGAGGTGACGAAGCTGATGAAGGAGAAGAACCTCTCCGTGGATCAGCTCAGGGATATTATCGGAGATACGGCGGAGGATGAGGCGGTCGGACAGAGCGCGTGATGATGCGGTATTTTCCACGACTTAAATTTTAATACGCAGGTTTTCCGAAAGATGAAAGAGAAGCTGGCAGGCATTTTAGTCAGCTTTTTTTGTGTTTCCATGCGGGCAGGGTGCTGATGAATATTTTGATCATACTTATGGTGTAAAATAATTAATTTATTGACACAATGATTCTTATATGATATTCTGAATTCAGGAAAGGAGGTCCGGCCATGAACGGTAAGGATGAGCAGGACAAAGGCATGCGGATGATCTGCAGGGAGATCTTCGGTACGGAGAATCCGGACGAACTGCGCGAGATCGCGATGAAGGCGCGCAGATATGACCGGATGACCGGCACTGGCCGGACGGAGAATGAGCGGGGCGCGGGACGGAAGGAACGATTTTCGGGTGAGGAAGTGGATTTTCTGATCGAGCTGTATCATCAGGGGGAAGCGATACAGTTTCTGGCCGAACGTTTCGGGACTTCCAGACCGACGATCTATAAGTATCTTCTCGGCGAGAAGCGTTTTGAGAAAGATCCGTCCATCACGATGCGGATGCGCTATATGTACCGCGATACTCCGTGTACGGTGATCGACGTGGATTTCCGGCATAAGAAGATTTACATTCGTAATATTACCGGAAGAACCCTCTGGCGCGCTTTCGGCGTGGTGGAGGATCCGACCTGGGAGGATTTTGAGGATTTTCTGGAGAGCCGCTGCTTTCCCATGAGCCGCGCGAACTTAAAACAGGTGCTGTGCGATCTGGATCTGACAGACTACGATCCGATCCGGATTATTGAAAGGACTCAGGGGAGGATGGCGGAGGATCATCACTGGATCCGGATCCAGTATCGGGATGAGGTGCTGAGACATGGAAAGAATTGATATGAATGCAATCACCCGGTTTGAAACTTCGGGCCATTCGTCGAAAGGCAATCAGCTCAAATGGAAAGCCGGAGATTACTGGTATAAGGCGGATTATATGGGGTATGAAGGGCTTGCGGAAGTGGTCGTATCGAGGCTTTTGCGTAGTTCGAACCGGAAGGACATGGAGTTTGTCCGGTATGAGCCGGCTCAGATTCTCTATGGGAATCGATGGTACGCAGGCTGTAAGAGCAGATCGTTTCTCGCGGAAGGTGAGGATCTGATCACAGCGGAGCATCTGATCCGGCAGTTTACGGGCCGCAGCGCCGCGGAAGAGATGGCGCGACTGACATCGGTCGGGGAGCGGATTAGCTATCTGGCGGAGAATGTAATGGAGATCACGGGGCTTAAGGATTTCGGAGCTTATCTGGCGGCTGTGCTGGAGATCGACGCGGTTTTCCTGAATGAGGACAGGCACACGAACAATATTGCGGTGATCTATGACGCGGAGAAAGATTCCTACCGCCTCTGCCCGCTTTTTGACCATGGTCTGTCGCTGTTTTCTGATACTTCTGTGGATTTCCCTCTTGAGATGAATTGGGAAGAATGCCGGCGGATCATTAAGGCGAAACCGTTTTCCGTAGATTTCGATGAGCAGACGGATGAGGCGGATCTGCTTTATAGGAAACAAATGCGGTTTTATTTTGGGGAGAAGGAGATACGGGAGGCACTTGACGGGCTGGAGGAACTATATGAGAGTCAGGCGCTTCATCGGGTGGAAGATGTGCTTCTCTGGCAGAGGAGAAAGTACAGGGACCTGTTTTCCGGTTAAAATGATAATTTGTATAAAGGCATTCTATATTGCCATATGAGATATAGACAATTAATTCGAAATCTGCTAAGATGTTCAAAGCTGTCCGCGGTGCTCGCTGAAGTGAAGCGGGGGAATATTTTGGCGGATGGATCAGACAAAGGTATCTCTTATGATAAATGAAAGAAGTCCTGTACCATGAACGAGAAGAAAAATGATTTCTCCAAAGGAAGCATCATCGGCAATATCTTAAGCCTGGCCCTGCCCATGACTATGGCCCAGCTGATCAATGTGCTTTATAACATTGTCGACCGCATCTATATCGGCCGCATTCCGGAGAACGCGACGCTGTCGCTGACCGGGCTGGGGCTGTGTCTGCCGATCATTTCCATCGTGATCGCCTTCGCGAATCTGTACGGCATGGGTGGCGCGCCGCTTTGTTCCATCGAGCGGGGGCGCGGGAATGAGGCGGAGGCGGAGAAGATCATGGGCACCTCGTTCGTGCTGATGATCATTACCGGAGTGATCCTGACGGCGGTCGGACTCATTTTTAAGAGACCGGTTCTGTATCTGTTCGGCGCCAGCGACAGCACTTACCCGTACGCGGACAAATATGTGACGATCTATCTGCTGGGGAATCTGTTCGTCATGGTCGGTCTGGGGATGAACAGCTTTATCAATTCCCAGGGCTTCGGGCGGGTCGGCATGATGACGGTGCTTTTGGGCGCGGTGGCCAATATCATTCTGGACCCGATCTTCATTTTCCTGTTCCATATGGGTGTGCAGGGGGCGGCGCTGGCTACGGTGATCTCCCAGTTTCTGTCAGCCGTGTGGATCATGCGGTTTCTGACCAGCGATAAGGCGATCCTGCGGCTGAAGGTATCCTGCTTCGGCCTAAACGGTCGGAGAGTGGCCAGGATCGTTGCGCTGGGGACCAGCGGATTTACGATGTCGATTACGAACAGCATCACCCAGGTAGTCTACAACGCGACGCTGCAGCAGTTCGGCGGCGATCTGTATGTGGGCGTCATGACCATCGTCAATTCGGTCCGCGAGGTGATCACGATGCCGGTGACCGGCATCACCAACGGCGCGCAGCCGGTCATGGGTTATAATTACGGGGCCAATGAGTACGGCCGCGTAAAGAAATCCATCGTGTTTATGTCGGTCTGCTGCGTGGTCTATACGACGCTTATGTGGCTGATCGTTCATAAGTTTCCGGGATTCTTCATCCGGATCTTCAACCACGACGCGGATATTCTGGCGGCGGGAATTCCGGCCATGCAGGTGTATTATTTCGGATACTTCTTTATGTCGCTGCAGTTTGCGGGGCAGTCGGTGTTCGTGGCGCTGGGCAAATCGAAGAACGCGGTGTTCTTCTCTATATTCCGCAAGATCATCATTGTCACGCCGCTGGTGCTGATCCTGCCGCATCTGTTCGGGCTGGGGACCACAGGAATCTTTATGGCGGAGCCGATCTCCAATCTGATCGGCGGCCTGGCCTGCTACGGGACCATGCTGGCGGTGGTGTGGCCGGAATTGTCGGGAAAGCGCAAGAAAATCAATGCTTAAAACCAGGTAACAGCTGTCAGGGATTAATAAATGTATTGACAAGCGTTATCGATAATTCAGATACTCCATAAACCGCTTCACCGCCAGTGAGGCGGTTTTCTTATCCCGGACCGCGAATCCGATATCGCGGCTCGTCGACACGGACAGTTCTTTAATGACGATACGATAAGGCGTCCGCTTCAGGATCAGCTCCGGAAGCAGACTGATACCTACGCCGCGCTCCACCAGCGACATGATCGCATAGTCGTCCCAGGTAGTGCAGTAGGCTGTCGGATGCAGCCCGTGCTGCTCGAAGAAATCCTCCGCTTCGGCCCTCAGCCCTTTGCCCTGCAGGATAAATGGTTCCCGATCGATCTGTTCTACCGGGAATACCTCGCAGTTCGCCAGCGGATGATCTTCCGGCAGAATCGCCAGCAGCCGGTCGCTTTCCAGATAGGTCACATCCAGATCAGCAGACGTAGGCAGACGCAGGAAGCCGCAGTCCACGCGGCCTTCCATGATCCAGCCAGCGATCTCCGCATAGTCGCCGATCAGCAGCTCATAGCTGACTCTGGGGTAGTGCTCGCGGAATTTCTCGATGATATTCGGGATCCAGTGGGTGGCGGCGCTGGAAAATGTTCCGATACGGATCAGGCCGGTCTGCAGACCGTTCAATTCGTCCACCTGGGTCTGCAGCTTCTGGTATTCATCGCAGACCTTCCTGGCGTAGGGCAGGAGCTGGACACCGTCGGAGGTCAGGCGGACGCCGGAACGGCCGCGTTCCAGCAGCGAGACATGCCATTCATTTTCCAGATCGCCGATCATGCGGCTGATGCCGGACTGGGAGTAGTTTAAGACATGGGCGGCCCTGGTGAAGCTGCCGTATTCGACGGTTTTGATAAATGCCATGTATTTTTGAATATTAATGTCCATAATGAATTTCTCCCCGTTATCATGTTTTTTTCTAAAAAGTCAGCCTCGGTTTCCAATCGGACTGAATTCCATTCATTGGGTTATGACCGAAAAAACGAATTTGTGCATTTTGCATGAAACGCATGAAATATTCGAAATCCGATTCATGCAGAATCCTGATCCATCTGATTTATTCATGCAAATCATGAAAAATATTCGCTTTTGTAATTTTGAAACATATGATACACTATCCTGCGTGCGATTTCAAGCAGAAAAGGGAGGAATTTTTCATGCGGATTTCTGAAGTAGTTGTATTTATCATATATCTGGCGTTCATGCTGGGTATTGGCGTCTGGTTCTTCATTAAGACCAGGGACGGCGGCGAAAAGACATATTTCCTTGGCGGACGCGAGATGGGGCCCTGGGTGGCGGCGCTTTCCGCCGGCGCGTCGGATATGAGCGCCTGGGTTCTGATGGGACTGCCGACGTCCATCTACGCCCTGGGCCTGGGCCAGGTCTGGATCTCGGTGGGGCTGGCCATCGGCTATACGATCAGCTGGCTGTATCAGGCGCCGCGGCTACGGAAATTTTCCATCGTGGCAAATGATTCCATCACAATCCCTCAGTACCTGACCAACCGTTTCCTGTCGAAGTCCAAGGCGCTGCAGATCATCTGCGCTGTGGTTTTTCTGGTGGCATACACGATCTACGCGGCATCCAGCATCAAAGCCTGCGGGACGCTTTTCAATACGGTGATCGGAATGGACAGCACGGTAGCCATGTACCTTGCGGCTGTCATTATCATCAGCTACACATTTCTGGGCGGTTTCTCAGCCGTGTGCTGGACGGATTTCTTCCAGGGAATACTGATCCTGGGCGCAATGCTGATCGCCCCGATCTTTGCGGCAGCGCTTCTGGATTTCTCCGCAGTGCCCGCCATGCCGGAAGGCTACTGGAACGCGTTCTCCAGCTGGAAGGATATTGTTTCCGGACTGGGCTGGGGCCTCGGGTATTTCGGAATGCCCCATATCATCATCCGGTTTATGTCGCTGAAATCCCAGAAGGATCTGAAGAAATCGGCGAAGATCGGTATTTCCTGGACCGTGATCATCGTGATCTTCGCGGCGGTCATCGGTATCATTGGCCGGATGTTTGTGGGTTACGACGATAACGTGAATAACAATTCACTGGTGTTCATCGAGATGGTGCGCCGCATATTCCCGGGTCTGATCTCCGGTGTGCTTCTGTCGGCGGTCCTGGCGGCTTCGATGAGCACGGCGGACAGCCAGCTTCTGTCGGCGGCCAGCGCGTTCGCAAGCGACGTGTATAAGCCTGTATTCCGCAAAAATAAGGCTTCCGATAAGGAAATGCTCTGGGCGGGCCGTATGGTGGTTCTGGTGATCGCGGTGCTGGCGCTTCTGCTGGCGTCCAATCCCAACGCCGGTTCCATCATGGATCTGGTCTCCAACGCATGGGGCGTCTTCGGCGCGGCCTTCGGTCCGGCGATCATGCTGAGCCTGTTCTGGAAACGCTTTAACTTCAAGGGCGCCGTGGCCGGTATCCTGGTGGGTGCGCTGGTGGATATGGGATGGCTGGCATTCCTGGCGTCCACCGGAATCTATGAGATCATTCCGGGGTTTGCGGCCGGACTTCTTGCGGCTGTGGTCGTATCGCTGGTCACGGAAGAGCCGTCGAAGGAAGTGGAAGAACTGTTTGATAAAGCTGTGAATTATGAGGAATAAGAGCAGGAAATTAAAAAATAAGTTGCCAGAAAGGCTTTCAGATGGTATGATATAGCCATCTGCGTGTGTGCCGGCATGTCTGTGTGGAAACATACGGATATGCCGGCAGTCGTTTTTTCACACGGGCAGAGCGGTGTGATGATCTGCCTGTATGAAATGGTCGTATGCAGGAAAGAACGCTGCACAGGGAGGAGTCCCGTGCGGCAGAGTGCCTGCTGAATTGTAAAAAGGAGAATTGTGATGGCACGAGTCAGTATTGTCATGGGCAGCGATTCCGATATGCCCGTTATGGCGCAGGCGGCGGATGTTCTGGGGAAGCTGGGAGTGGATTTTGAGATGACGATCATTTCCGCTCACAGGGAGCCGGACATCTTTTTTAACTACGCGAAGTCCCTGGAAGAGAAGAGCGTGAAGGTCGTGATCGCGGGAGCCGGCAAGGCGGCTCATCTGCCGGGAATGTGCGCGGCTATTTTCCCGATGCCTGTGATCGGGATTCCGATGAAGACATCGGATCTGGGCGGCGTGGATTCCCTGTATTCCATCGTCCAGATGCCCAGCGGTATTCCGGTAGCGACGGTCGCGATTAATGGCGGCACGAATGCCGGCATCCTGGCGGCGAAGATCCTGGCGGCGTCGGATCCGGAACTTCTTGGGCGGCTGAAAGCCTATACGGAGTCGCTGAAGAACGATGTGGCAGCCAAGGCGGAGAAGCTTGACGAGATCGGTTATAAAGAGTATCTGGCTCAGATGAAGAAATAGCTTTGGCGGATAATACCGGCAGATATAGGAATAAAGCGGATGAATCCGCAGAAATATAATACACAGATGTGAGGAAGATAGTCATGAAAGCAGAGAACAACGAATACATACAGAAGGCGCTGAGGGCGTTTCTGCCGGACGAGGCGGTCGTAAGCTATAAGCTGTTCGGCAACGGGCATATCAACGACACCTATATGGTAGAATGTGTGGAAGGATATCCCCGGTTTGTTCTTCAGCGCATCAACGGAGATGTATTTCAGAATCTGGAAGCGCTGAATAATAACGTAGAACTGGTCACAGAATTTCTGCGTGAGAAGATCGCGGCTTCCGGCGGCGATCCGGACCGCGAAACACTGAGCCTGTACCCGGCGAAGGACGGAAAGAAGCATTATACGGACGAGCGGGGCCAGTGCTGGCGTCTGACGCTTTATATCGAGGATTCTGTCTGCTACGATCAGGTGGAGAAGCCGGAAGATTTCTATCTGAGCGGCAAGGGATTCGGACAGTTCCAGCGGATGCTGGCGGATTTCCCGGCGGATAAGCTTGAGGAGACGATTCCGGATTTCCATGATACGCCGAAGCGTCTGGAAGCCCTGAAACGGGCCGTGGAAGCGGATCCCTGGGGCTATGTGGGACGCGTGCAGAAGGAACTGGAATTTGTCGCTGCTCATGAAGTGGAGACTCATGTGGCTATGGATATGCTGCGGGAAGGGGAACTTCCCCTGCGCGTTACCCACAATGACACGAAGCTGAATAATATCATGTTCGATGCCAAAACGGGCGATGTGCTCTGCGTCGTGGATCTGGACACGATCATGCCGGGACTTTCGATCTTTGATTTCGGCGACTCTATCCGCTTTGGCGCCAATACGGGCGCGGAGGATGAGCAGGATCTGAAGAAGGTATCGCTGTCGCTGGAACTCTTTGAATGCTATGTAAAAGGATTCCTGG